>BQJA01000028.1 GCA_021604405.1 Nitrosomonas sp.
CCAAGTGAAAACCGCGTGAACGGGCTTTAAGCTGGATTTGCTTTTGTATCCACATAAAACACCTGGTTAATGATTGGGTTTTGAATCGTTAATTTTTCTGCTGGTTTGCCAGCTTTGGAAGAATTTCTTTATGGACCGGTATCTATTGATTGATAATTATGAAATTCGTATGGATCAGAAAATTATAAACGATCAAGTAAAATTTGCTTGATTTCTTCATCTGTCAAAACAATGGGATTGGTTTTCATGCTGCTGCCACGCGAATTGGCGACGACTTTGTCCAACCCTGTTTTATGTAGGCCGTGATGTGACAAGCGCGGCAGCATCAGCTCTTTTGTCCATTGTGTCAGCAGGTCTGTCAGCGCGCTATAGGCGGTTTCTGGATCGCGATAGGTTTTTTCGCAAAGTATTTCGGCCAGGTGATGATACTTTTCCAGCGCCTTGTTTTCCGGATCTCGGGCTAGCATGCTTTTTATATTAACCGCAGTCGCAGAAGCTACCAATGTGCCGCAAACCACGCCGTGCGGCATGGGATAAAATGCACCGAGCGGCGAGGCCAAACCATGCACCGAGCCTAAGCCGACCTGAGCCAGTGTGATGCCTGATATTAATGCGGCATAAGCCATTTTTTCCCTGTGTACCTTGGATTGTCCGCTTTGCTGATACAGCGGGATTAAGGCTTCCCGGGCAGCGTGCAAGCCACTAAGTGCCAGTGCATCGGTAAATGCATTGGATCTGGCTGATACATAAGATTCGATTAACTGTGTTAATGCGTCCATGCCGTTGGCGGCGATGACGCTTTGCGGACAACTGGTCAATAGGTCAGGGTCGACGATTGCGTATTCCGCGACCAGTTTTTCGTGCCGGAATGATTTTTTAAATCCGTTCTCACCTTGTATACTCAGTACAGCATTTTTAGTCGCTTCGCTGCCGGTTCCTGCTGTGGTCGGCACTGCGATAAAAGGAATGGCAGGCCCTTCATAAGGTAATTCGGGTCCGACACCTTCCAGGTAATCCATCACGGACCGCTGTACCTTTAATAATCCAGCAATTGCTTTGGCAGCATCTAAAGCGCTTCCTCCACCGATACCAACGATGACATCAAAAGACTGGTCAGCGAATGCTTGAACAGTTTCGTCTATCAGCGTTGGCGAAGGTTCTTCTGTAACCGTGCAATGAACCCAAGTTATGGCGCGGTTATTTAATTCATTGATGAAGGGTTGCCAATAGTCATTGCAGCGGAATGACCGGCTGCCCGTCACCAGCAAAATTCGATGACCATAACTGGCGATTATATTTGGTAACTTCTTGAAGATGCCGCTGCCAAATTCTATGCGCGGCAGCTTGGCGATAGAAAAATCAAACATTAATCGTTCTCCGCTGGATACAGACCGCAATAAGTAATACCTTGACGTGGTTCTGCCATCCAGCTTGCCACGGTTTCCCGCCAGTTTAGATAATGGGCGGTTTGTTTGTGGGCGGCTGCATCCTGCTGCGTGTTGTATGCTTCATAAAGGACAAATTTTGTGGGTTCGTCTGTTGACTGCAATACATCAAAACGGAGATTTCCCGGCTCTTGGACCGAATTTTCATGATTGAGTCGACAAGCATCTTTGAAATCAGCGATTTTTTCCGGTTTTACAGAAATATGCACGATGGTTACATACATCAAATCTCTCCTTAGATTGGTCCTGATTTTTAAACGAATGCTTAGATAGCTACCCGTGAATAGAAAGGTTTGCTGCGGGAAGCGATAGTCGATCAGACTTCCCGGTCTTGTTCACTAAAAAAGTAAAGATTCCCTTTAAATGGTCAACCACATTCCAAAATGCTTTCTGTTTCTGTAACAAGCATTCCTGAAATAACCTCGCACCGTAAATTATATCCCGCCTGTCAGTAAAATAGTTGGACAAGCTTCGCATGTGCGGTGCATGAATATCTGGAAGCACCTATAATATCAGTCATGTTGTAATAACAAGACTTCACATTCTCTGTCAGATGGTATGCGCCAATTAGGCTCTTTAAATTAATAAATTAGATTATAAATCATGTTGTGAACTAGCGACAGATTCCGCATTCAAAGCAGGGGATTTTCTTTCATTGACTGCCAAGTCAAGGCAGGTTAAAATGCGCGCTTTTCATTTGTAGGCAGTACTGCTTTCTAGGCAAAAAAGTTTATGCCTTGGATACAAAATAAGCCACTTCTAACGGTAATTCGGTGGCAAATGCTGTTTACAATAATCGCGACGCTTGCTTCCGGCTTGCTTATTGACCTTCATGGCGCAATATCAGCATTGCTTGGTGGGTTTGTTAGCGTAACATCTTCGTTTGCCTTTGCGGTTATCGTATCACGCCACAAAGGATATAGCGCAAGTGGAACGTTAAGAACAGCTTTGAGAGCGGAGGCGGTAAAGATTTTAGTGACGGTAATGCTGCTTTGGCTTGTCCTGGTGACTTACAAAGATGTAAACACGCTGGTGTTTATCGGTGCTTTTGCAATCGCAGTTATCGTCAATAGTATGGCGCTGTTGGTTTCAGACAAAGCGGAAGCAATTCATAATAAATAGTTTATTGATAGGCAATAATAATGGCAGCAGAAGAGCTCACTCCAACTTCGTATATAAAACATCACTTAACCTACAATACAGTTCAAGTTGGCGGAAATGAAAGTGCATTCTGGACGCTGCATATCGATACGCTGATAACCTCAATCATTCTCGGCATTATCGGGTTAGGCACCATTTGGTTGATTGTGCGAAAAGCAACGCCGGGTGTGCCAAGCAAACGTCAGGCATTTGTTGAGTTGACCGTGGAGTTTATCGATAACCAGGTGAAAAATACTTTTCATGGTAACCGGCACACATTGGTCGCGCCAATGGCGCTGACAATATTTGTGTGGGTGCTGCTGATGAATACAATGGACATCGTGCCAATCGACATCGCGGCGGAAATGAATAAGCATGTGTTTGGGCTGGAATATTGGAAGATTGTGCCAACCACAGATGTTAATACGACATTTGCGCTTGCTTTATCAGTGTGGCTGTTAATGATTTTCTTCAACATGAAGGTCAAGGGGATAGGCGGATGGATGCATGAGTTGTTTTGCACGCCGTTCGGTAAAAATCCACTGATGTGGCCACTCAACCTCTTGTTTAATTTTATAGAGTATGTATCGAAGCCACTGTCACACTCATTGCGTTTGTTTGGTAACATTTACGCAGGCGAAATTATTTTCCTGTTAATAGGAATGTGGGCAGCGACGGGTATTGCAGGGTCTTTCTTTAGTATATTGCTGGGTGCAGGCTGGGCAATATTTCATATCCTTATTGTTACCCTGCAGGCATTTATATTTATGATGTTGACCGTTGTTTATATTTCAATGGCGCATGAATCGCATTAGTAAATAATTTTTATATCGTTGTATCTTAAAGTACCATCCAACTTTGAAAGGGAAAAAAAATGGAGAATGTAGAATACTTAGCATTGATTCAGGCTTATACCGGCATTGGTATCGGATTAATGATCGGTCTTGGTGCAGCAGGCGCTTGTATCGGTGTTGGGGTAATGTGTAGCCGGTTTCTAGAAGGTGCTGCACGCCAGCCAGAAATGATCCCCACGTTGCAAGGTAAAGTGTTTCTTTTGCTTGGCCTGACTGATGCTTCGTTCATTATTGCTGTTGGCTTGGCAATGTTGTTTGCTTTCGGTAATCCGTTGCTTGCCGTACTGCAATAATAATGCCATTTTTGGTAAACATACTAAGGTTTGGGTATGAATATTAATTTCACACTAATTTCTCAGGCGCTGGCTTTTTCAATTTTTATCTGGTTTACAGTCAGGTACGTATGGCCGCCTTTGTTGCGTGCGATAGAAGAACGGCAAAAAACAATTGCAGATGGTCTGGCAGCTGGAGAGCGTGGCAAGCATGATCTTGAGCTCGCTAGTCAACGTTCCGCCGAAGTATTAAAAGAAACAAAACAGCGTGGGGCTGAAATTATCGCCCAAGCTGAAAAAAGGGCATCTGAGATTATTGATAACGCAAAAGTTGCAGCTAAGGAAGAAGGTGACCGTATCCTTACCGGGGCCAAAGCTGAAATCGAGCATGAAATGTTCAGTGCCAGGGAAACGTTGCGACAGCATGCGGCCGATTTAGCTGTTGCAGGTGCAACTAAAATTTTACGCCGTGAAGTAGATGCAAGAACACATGCAGATCTGCTTGCAGATATTGAGAAAGACTTAAAATAATGGCTGAAGTAACTACAATTGCCAGGCCTTATGCTGAAGCGGTATTCAAATCAGCGCAAGCGAAGAAATCGATTGCAGCATGGTCAGATATGCTGAAGTGCGCTGCGGCTGTTTCGAGGGAAGCGCAAATTAAGACGCTTATTGGTAATCCGAGTATTTCTGCTAAGCAACTAGCCGATATATTTCATACGATTTGCAAAGATAAGCTGAATGAAGAAGGTCGAAATCTGATCTCGCTGATGGCGGAAAATGATCGACTTGACGTGTTGCCGCAGGTCAGTGATTTGTATGAGCAATTAAAATCACAGTATGAAGGTGTACTGGATGCAAAAATTGTCTCAGCATTTGAACTGAGTACCGAGCAGTTGAAAAAATTGATAGTGATGCTTGAGAAAAAGTTCAAGCATGAAATAAATGCCAAGGTGAGTGTCGATCCGGAACTAATCGGTGGGATCAAAGTTGAAATTGGCGACGAGATTCTCGATACTTCTGTTCGCGGTAAGCTCGAGGCCATGGCTGTTGCCCTTAAAAGCTAGGAGTTATTTGAAAAATGCAGTTAAATCCATCTGAAATCAGCGAACTAATTAAGAGCAAAATTGAGGGAATCGCTGATACAGCAGAAGTACGAACACAAGGCACCATTGTTTCAGTGACAGACGGTATCGTTCGCATACATGGCTTGAATGATGTTATGCAGGGTGAAATGCTGGAATTTCCCGGAAATACGTTTGGCCTCGCACTCAATCTGGAAAGAGACTCGGTTGGTGCTGTGATCATGGGCGCCTATGAACACATCTCCGAAGGAGATGTTGTGAAATGTACGGGTCGTATTCTTGAAGTGCCAGTTGGAGAAGGATTGTTAGGGCGTGTTGTTAATGCGCTGGGACAACCTATCGATGGTAAGGGGCCGGTCAATGCGCAGCGTTCCGAACCCATAGAAAAAATCGCTCCCGGGGTTGTGTGGCGGCAATCAGTAGATCAGCCAGTGCAAACCGGACTAAAATCGATTGATGCGATGGTGCCAATTGGCCGGGGACAGCGTGAACTTATAATTGGCGACCGTCAGACAGGTAAAACGGCCGTTGCAGTAGATGCCATTATTAATCAGAAGGGCCAAAACATGATGTGTATTTATGTTGCGGTCGGACAAAAGGCATCGTCAATTGCAAACGTTGTGCGCAAGCTGGAAGAACACGGGGCAATGGAGTATACAATTGTGGTTGCTGCAACTGCATCAGAATCTGCGGCTATGCAATTTATTGCACCTTATTCCGGTTGCACAATGGGCGAATATTTTCGTGATAAGGGTGAAGATGCACTTATCATCTATGATGACTTGACCAAGCAGGCATGGGCATACCGCCAAATTTCACTGTTGTTGCGCCGTCCGCCAGGACGTGAAGCGTATCCAGGGGATGTTTTTTACCTGCATTCCCGATTGCTTGAACGGGCAGCGCGTGTTAGCGTCGAATATGTTGAAAAAGAAACAAATGGCGCAGTAAAAGGAAAAACAGGTTCGTTAACGGCTTTGCCTATTATTGAAACGCAGGCTGGTGACGTTACCGCATTCGTGCCAACCAATGTCATTTCGATTACTGATGGGCAGATCTTCCTGGAAACCGATTTGTTTAATGCAGGTATACGTCCTGCGATTAATGCAGGTGTTTCGGTTTCTCGAGTAGGTGGCGCTGCACAAACCAAGGTAATCAAGAAACTGGGTGGCGGTGTTCGGCTTGCGCTTGCGCAATACCGTGAGCTGGCGGCTTTTGCGCAGTTCGCATCGGATCTGGATGAAGCGACACGAAAACAGTTGGAACGTGGGAAAATGGTTACCGAGCTAATGAAACAGCCACAATATGCGACGCAAAGTGTCTCGGAAATGGCTTTAACTTTGTTCGCGGTAAACAAAGGTTATTTGGATGATGTAGAAGTGAGTCGGGCTTTAGCTTTTGAATCTGCGTTGAAAAGTTATATGAAGAGTCAGCATGGCGCAATTATGGATAAGATTGAGAGTGAAAAAAATCTCGATGCAGATACAGAAAAAGCGCTTGAGGCTGCCATTGAAGAATTCAAGCAAAGTGGGACATATTAAGCCATGGCTGGCAGCAGAGAAATACGAAATAAAATTAAAAGCGTAAAGAATACGCAGAAAATAACGCGCGCCATGGAAATGGTTGCTGCTTCTAAAATGCGTAAAGCGCAGGATCGCATGAAGAAAGCACGCCCTTATGGTGAAAAAATTCGTAATGTTGCTGCGCACATGAGCCGTGCGAGTGCTGAATACCATCATCCGTTTCTGATTGAACGGGATACGGTAAAACGTATCGGCATCATTGTCGTGACGTCAGACAAAGGGTTATGCGGTGGACTTAACACAAACGTACTGCGAAGAGCATTAAACGAAATTAAATCCTGGGAGGCCGAAGGCGAGCAGATAGAAGCCTGCTGTATCGGAAACAAAGGTCTCGGATTCATGACTCGGATTAATGCCAATGTGATTTCCCAGGTGATTTCTCTCGGCGATGCGCCTGATATGGAAAAATTAATTGGCGCAGTGAAAATCGTTTTGGATGGTTACACCGAAGATCGTTTTGATCGCGTATATATCTTTTACAATCGTTTTATCAACACCATGAAGCAAGAACCGGTCATGGAGCAATTGCTTCCGCTTACCGACGAACGTATTCTTGGAGACGATGAAAGTAAAAAAGACCAGCTTGCGGCGGCTTGGGATTATATCTATGAGCCAGAAGCGAAACCCGTTATTGATGATATTATGGTGCGTTATGTTGAAGCCATTATTTATCAGGCGGTAGCAGAAAATATGGCGTCCGAGCAGTCAGCCAGAATGGTAGCAATGAAAGCCGCATCAGATAATGCCGGCGACGTAATCGATGAGTTGACGCTCGTTTATAACAAATCTCGGCAAGCAGCTATTACCAAGGAGCTATCAGAGATTGTTGGTGGCGCAGCGGCTGTCTAAAAAACTTATTAGAAATTAGGGAACAACAATGAGTCAAGGAAAAATTGTTCAGTGTATTGGTGCAGTAGTGGATGTCGAGTTTTCACGTAAAGAGATGCCAAAAGTCTATGACGCGCTGGTAATGGAAGGTTCAGAACTCACCTTGGAAGTACAGCAGCAATTGGGTGATGGCATTGTGAGAACGATTGCGCTTGGGTCTTCCGACGGGTTGCGCCGAGGAATGATGGTGACAAATACTGCTAAGCAGATTACCGTTCCAGTCGGTCCGAAAACCTTAGGCCGTATTATGGATGTATTAGGCCGACCCATCGATGAAATGGGTGATATTGGTTCTGATTCTGCTATGTCAATTCATCGTCAGGCACCCGCTTTTGATGAACTGTCTGCATCAACTGAATTACTTGAGACGGGTATTAAGGTTATTGACTTAATATGTCCCTTCGCAAAAGGCGGTAAGGTTGGTCTCTTCGGCGGTGCCGGTGTTGGTAAAACAGTCAACATGATGGAGCTAATACGTAACATCGCTATTGAGCACAGCGGTTACTCCGTATTTGCTGGCGTAGGTGAACGTACCCGTGAAGGGAATGATTTCTATCATGAAATGAAAGATTCTGGCGTACTTGATAAAGTGGCACTTGTCTATGGTCAAATGAATGAACCACCAGGTAACCGTTTGCGTGTTGCGTTGACCGGGTTAACCATGGCAGAATCTTTTAGAGATGATGGAAGCGATGTGTTGTTTTTCGTTGATAATATCTACCGATACACATTGGCTGGAACAGAGGTATCCGCGTTACTAGGCCGTATGCCTTCGGCTGTTGGTTATCAGCCAACACTTGCTGAAGAAATGGGCCGCCTACAAGAACGTATTACATCAACAAAGACTGGCTCGATCACTTCTATCCAGGCTGTATATGTGCCTGCTGATGATTTGACGGATCCCTCTCCTGCAACCACGTTTGGCCATTTGGATGCAACGGTTGTATTGTCACGGGACATTGCTTCGTTGGGTATTTATCCTGCGGTTGACCCGCTGGATTCAACTTCTCGACAACTTGATCCGCAAATTGTTGGCGAAGAACATTACAGTACTGCCCGGGATGTTCAACAAACGTTGCAGCGTTATAAGGAATTACGCGATATTATTGCAATTCTGGGTATGGATGAGCTGTCGCCTGAAGATAAACTGGCAGTAGCCCGTGCACGTAAGATTCAGCGGTTTTTGTCACAGCCGTTCTTTGTTGCAGAAGTATTTACCGGCAGTCCAGGAAAGTATGTATCGCTAAAAGATACGATTAAAAGTTTTAAAGGTATCGTCAACGGCGATTATGATCATATTCCAGAACAGGCTTTTTACATGGTCGGTGGAATCGAAGAAGCGATTGAAAAAGCTAAATCAATACAATAATAAAACGTGAGAATTCTTTGCTAATGGGTACTATATTCCATCTTGATATCGTCAGTGCAGAAGAATCTATTTATTCTGGGCCCGCGGAGTTTATGGCTGCACCAGCGCAAATGGGGGAAGTCGGTATTTACCCCCGTCATACGCCTATGTTAACGCGCATTAAATCAGGAATCGTTCGCATCAAAGCACCTTTGAAGGATGAAGAGAGTGTTTACGTTTCCGGCGGAATGCTTGAAGTGCAACCGGATGTAGTAACCATTCTTGCAGATACCGCAGTACGGGGCGCTGATCTTGATGAGGCAAAGGCGTTGGAAGCGAAGAAAGCCGCAGAGGAAGCAATGAGGGATCGTAAATCAGATTTAGATTATGCGCGTGCGCAGGCTGAATTGGTCGAAGCGGCAGCGCAATTAGCTGCAATTGCAAAACTTAGAAAACGCGGCCATTAAGATTTGATTATGACTAATAAAAAAAGCGACGTAAGTCGTTTTTTTTATTGGGAAATCACGCGAACACTATGTAAAATAATGTGTGTTGTGCTAACGCCATCATAAAGCCATCAGTTGCTAGCTCGTGTAAAGATAATCGAGCGGGTGGGTTAGCGCCCGCTATGATACATTTAGCCAATGCCATTAAATCAGTGTTAAAGATGCGGCAACAGTCAAGAAAGATACGGGATTCGTTACACGCGAAAAGTAAGAACGTTAGTCGATGCTCCGTATGCTACTGATTATAGATGAGTGATTGCGGGCGGGTTACGTAATCGTCAAGTGCTCTATACCTGCATTAACGTCTTTATTCTTTGCTTCTTTTCCTTCGAGCTTAATTTGTAAACGCAGCTCGTTCATTGAATCAGCATTCCTCAACGCGTCCTCGTAGCTGATATTGCCGGCTTCGAAATGCTCAAAAAGCGCCATATCAAATGTTTGCATGCCCAGTTCACGGGATTTTTTCATGATTTCCTTGATTTCGTGCACCTTTCCTTTGAAAATCAAATCTGAAATTAATGGCGAATTTAGCATGACTTCGATTGCCGCTACCCGTCCTATGCCGTCCTTCTTCGGAATTAATCGTTGTGCAACAACTGATTTTAGGTTGAGTGATAGATCCATTAATAATTGTGCTCGCCGTTCTTCGGGAAAAAAATTTATAATACGATCCAGTGCTTGGTTAGCGCTATTTGCGTGCAGTGTTCCCATACATAGATGACCTGTTTCCGCAAATGCAATGGCGTGTTCCATTGTTTCGCGGTCACGTATTTCACCGATCAGAATGACATCGGGCGCTTGACGCAACGTATTTTTCAAAGCGGCTTCCCATGATTCAGTATCGACACCGACTTCGCGCTGAGTGATCAAGCAGTTTATATGCGTATGTACATATTCCACCGGATCTTCGATAGTAATAATATGACCATGACTGTTTTTATTACGGTGACCGATCAATGAAGCCATAGACGTGGATTTGCCAGAGCCGGTACCACCAACAAAAATTACCAGGCCACGCTTGCTCATGACAACCTCTTTGAGCACTGGCGGTAGTCCCAAGTCATCGAATTCTGGAATTTTGGTGGTAATTGTTCGCAAAATAATACCCACGCGCTGCTGTTGGACAAACGCATTGACACGGAAACGTCCGATGCCTGCGGGATTGATGGCAAAATTGCATTCGCTGGTCGCCTCAAATTCAGCTGCCTGTTTGTCATTCATAATGGCCCGTGCCAACTGCGAAGTATGCTGCGCAGTTAGTGATTGCTGGGATACCGGCGTCATTTTTCCGTCTATTTTAAAAGCGGGTGGAAAACCAGCAGTAATAAACATATCCGATGCTTTCCTGCTCAGCATCAAACGGAGTAGATCAAAGATAAATTTTTCTGCCTGTGCACGTTCCATGGATAACCCCTAAATTACCAATATATTGATATCAAGCACGAAAATTGTCTTTATTCGCTGCTTTGCTACGCGCCTCGTTTACCGACACAACATTGCGCGTAACCAGCTCTTTTAAATTCTGATCCAGTGTTTGCATGCCCACACCCTGACCGGTTTGAATGGCAGAGTACATTTGCGCGACTTTGGCTTCACGAATCAAGTTGCGGATTGCTGGCGTACCGATCATAATCTCGTGTGCAGCGACGCGTCCTTTTCCATCTTTAGTTTTTAGTAATGCCTGTGAAATAACTGCGCGTAAGGATTCTGATAACATGGCTCGAATCATTTCTTTTTCTTCCGCGGGAAATACATCGATAATACGGTCGATGGTTTTGGCAGCGGAACTGGTATGCAATGTTCCAAATACCAAATGACCGGTTTCCGCGGCGGTCATTGCCAGGCGTATTGTTTCCAGATCGCGCAATTCACCCACCAGGATTATGTCTGGATCTTCGCGCAGAGCGGAACGTAATGCATTCGAGAAACTCAGTGTATCTCGTCCAACCTCTCGCTGATTTATAAGACATTTCTTGCTTTCATGGACGAATTCGATAGGGTCCTCCAATGTTAGAATGTGGCCATAATCATTTTCATTGATATGGTTAATCATCGCCGCTAACGTTGTTGACTTCCCAGAACCGGTTGGACCCGTGACCAGTACGACGCCGCGAGGCTGTTTTGCTATTTCTGTGAAAATTTTTGGTGCTTTGAGATCTTCCAGTGTTAGCACATCTGACGGAATCGTTCGCATCACTGTAGCAGCGCCACGATGAGTGTTGAACGCATTCACGCGAAAGCGCGCAAGCTTTGGAACAGCAAAGGAAAAATCACATTCCAGATGTTCTTCATAAAACTTGCGTTGCGCATCGTTCATAATGTCATACACCATATCATGAACGTCCTTGTGTTCCATCGCCGGCAAATTAATTCGCCTGATTTCACCGTGCACCCGTATCAGCGGCGGCATTCCAGCAGATAAATGCAGATCCGAAGCTTTATTTTTAACCACGAAGGCGAGAAGTTCTACGACATTCATTATGTTGTCCTTTAATGCAATTACAGTCCGGTTTATTTATTTACGGAAGGAAATGCTGAACATTGAGAAAATACTCGAGTTGCGGGGAAGTCAGGTGTTCGTGAGGAAAGTTGCCGGGCAACCTATTTGATGAAGGGGTTAGTGGATAAACAGCGTATAAATGTGAACGTAATGGCTATATAGGTTATAAATCTCGTCTATAAACGGGAAGGAGATTATTTTTGGGGAGTTTCACGCTTGTTCATAAGTGACAGATATTTTTTTTGCAACTGATCCTTTGTTTCAACCAGTTCCGGGTTAATGATAATGCAATCAACGGGACATACCTCCACGCACTGCGGGACATCATAGTGCCCAACGCATTCAGTGCATAATTTAGGATCAATGATATAAATCTCTTCTCCCTGAGAGATTGCATCATTTGGGCATTCCGGTTCACACACGTCACAATTTATACATTCATCAGTAATTAATAAAGCCATACTAAGCTAACCTCGAGAAAAAGATATATTTTACTTTATAATTTTGTCATGAAAGCGCTGGGCCACCAGTGGGCGCACAAACTTATCAACATTCCCACCTAATGTCGCTATTTCACGCACAATCGTTGCCGAAATGAATATATACTGCTCAGACGGCGTCATAAATAATGTTTCGACATTAGGATACATGCCACGGTTCATTCCCGCCATTTGAAATTCGTACTCAAAGTCTGATGCTGCACGCAATCCACGCAAAATTATTCTGGCATTCTGCTGTTGCAAAAAGTTCATCAACAAACCAGAAAACGCGACGACTTCTACATTTATACAATCAGAAAATACCTGCTGTGCCATGTCAACACGTTCATCTAGTGTGAAAAAAGGCTGCTTGCCACGGCTTGGTGCGATTGCCACGACAATCTGGTCGAAAAGACGCGATGCGCGTCTGACGAGGTCTTCGTGGCCGCGGGTAACCGGGTCAAATGTGCCAGGATAGATAGCTTTATCCATTCTCGTTTAATTTTAAGAGTTGAAAACAAACCTTGCCGACTTGTTTATTACGCCATGACTGCCAGAGTTCGTCTGGCAATAGATAATTTTCTCCTTCAACATATACCACGCCGCCTTTTGTAACATGTGACACAAGCAAAGGCAGTAACTTAGGTGTTAATCCTAGCCGATAAGGTGGGTCGATAAAAATGACATCGAATTTCCTTGAATCTGACATTATAAATGCTAACGCATCCATTTTGATCAGTTCTACTCGCGCTGCCTTTAATTTTCCTGCATTGACTTGCAACGCACTAATAATAGCGGACTTGGATTCTACCATTACAACATGTCTTGCTCCACGTGATGCGGCCTCAAAACCCATCGCACCACTACCAGCAAAAAGATCCAGACAAACCTTACCATTCAGATTTTGTCCTAACCAATTAAAAACCGTTTCACGTACCCTGTCGGGTGTGGGACGCAAGTCTGCATAATCAGGAAAAGTGATGATGCGCCGTCGCCATTCACCACCGATGACACGAACCTTACCTTGGGTCAAGGCCATATATTAAAAATAATAAACTGATACATTGATCGGTTTTATATAAGTTATTTTTAAGATAGGCGCGAACCGGCCGAGCGTTATTCATTAATTCCAACCATGACTGTTACCATTCCTTCTGGGTTAATACGGCGTTGAAACGCCTGCTTGATTTGCTTTACCGTTACTTTTTCAACTGCTTCAATATAGTCATCCAAATAAGTTAGCGGCAAATTGTAGAAACCAATAATAGCAAGATAACCCAGAATATTTTTGTTGCTATCCAGGCGCAGTGGGAAGCCACCGACAATATTCTGTTTGGCGGCAATCAATTCTTTTTTAGTTGGTCCGCCCACTACAAAATCCATCAGAACTTTACGGGTTATCCCAAGCGCTTCATCGGCCTGCTCTTTCTTTGTTTGTAAGCCGATTTTAAATGGACCCTGCTCTTGAAATGGCGCAAAATAACTGTAGACACTATATGCCAGACCACGCGCTTGTCGGATTTCTTCCATAAGTCGCGAAACAAAGCCGCCGCCGCCAAGAATGTAATTTCCTACTAGCAACGGGAAATAATCCGGATCTTGTCGGCGCAGCCCCGGATAGGCCAATTGAATATGGCTTTGTGAAGCGGGATGAGCAATCTTTTTTGTTTCTGCTGTTGGCAATTGTACGGGCGCCAGGCTGGTCATTGCTTCGTCTTCTGGAAGTTTTTCTGTTAAGGTCTCAGCAAGTTCCGACGCTTCAATACGGTTTACATCGCCCATGATCGCAACTACTGCATTTTTGGCAGTGTAATGAGTGCGATAAAACTTTTCCAAGTCTTCACGTTGTAATGTTTCAAGGGATGATATTTCACCAGAACCGGGCAATCCATATGGGTGACTGCCATAAAGCATTTTCATCAGCGTTCGCTCGGCAATATAATCGGGTTTGGTGTAAGCTTCTTTAATTCCTGCGATTATTCGAGCACGCTCTCTTTCCAATATATCTTCAGGAAACACCGGAAATTGAATTATCCGGGAGAAAACATCCAGTGCCTGCTTACGTTCACGATCACTGCTCAAAGTGCGCAGTGTCAGGCCGGCACGGTCCCGATCAAAGTGAGAGCCAAGTTGCGCACCAACATCCGCAAGTGCTTTTGTAATTTGATCCTCACTCAAGCCACCAGCCCCAAGGCTTAGCAAGCGCCGGGTCATATTTGCGCGCCCGGAATTGTTAGCGTTATCAGTGCTGCTGCCAGCACCAAAATCGATACTGATGTCCAATATCGGCAGCTCACGATTTTCAACAAAATAGACGCGTACGCCCGATGATGTCAGCCAATGTTGAATCGGAAGCGAAGCAAATATCCCTTGAGAATAAAACCCAATAAGCAGAAAAAATATAAAACGAGCCAATTGCATGAAAGCCTCTCTGATGACAAACAAAATTTAAAACTGCCGACCATTTTAACCCAGAAGTTTTATGTATATCGTACTACAATGGGGTTGCAATTTTTGTTTTGCAGAATTGGTGTGTGTTAAAGCGTTCTTGGTTCGCTTATGGGCAGGTAAATGAGTATGTGTATTACAATGAAAAATTCTGGAAAAATCGCTACGATCTACGCTCGTTTCCAATTACCATGCTGATGACCATGTTATACTGATATGGAGCCGTCAATAGATTGAATACCGTCTTTCGTCGCATCAATCCAAGGTTTGATACTAAAAAAATAAGATCTCTCGATAATTTTGCTGAATTATTATTGGAGATAAAACCATTCTTATAACGGGGAAATTAAATAATGAAATATAAAAGTTTACAAGAATTCAGGGATTACGTTGCTGAACGTAACCCAACTCAGCCAGAATTCATGCAGGCCGTTACTGAAGTCATGGAAAGTTTGTGGCCTTTTATAACGACACACCGTCGTTATGCTGAACATGGCGTACTCGATCGTTTAGTTGAGCCGGAACGCGTCATTATCTTTCGGGTCGCTTGGGTAGATGACCAGGGCGAAGTTAAAGTCAATAGAGGCTATCGGATACAACATAGTTCTTCAATAGGGCCTTACAAGGGGGGGACACGATTTCATCCCTCGGTAAATTTATCTATTCTTAAGTTTCTGGCGTTTGAGCAAACGTTTAAGAATGCGTTGACCACTTTACCCATGGGCGGCGGGAAAGGTGGTTCTGACTTTGATCCCAAAGGAAAAAGCCCTGGAGAAGTTATGCGTTTTTGTCAGGCCTATGTCAGCGAATTGTTCCGGCATATTGGCTCTGATACCGACGTTCCTGCTGGTGATATTGGTGTCGGCGCCCGGGAAGTTGGTTACATGGCAGGGATGGTGAAAAAATTGACTAACCGTTCAGATTGTATTTTTACCGGTAAAGGGCTTAGTTTTGGCGGATCATTAATTCGGCCGGAAGCAACGGGTTATGGTACGGTTTATTTTGCAGAAGAAGTACTGAAACATGCAAACCGGTCGCTGGATGGGCTCCGCTTATCGGTTTCTGGTTCAGGCAATGTTGCCCAGTTTGCAATAGAAAAAGCGATGGCGTTGGGTGCTAAGGTGGTTACAGTTTCTGATTCCAGTGGTTCGGTCGTTGATGAGGCGGGTTTTACCACTGAAAAACTCGCGATCTTATCCGAAGTTAAGAATCATTTGTATGAACGTGTTGGTGAATATGCCAAACGCGTAAATGCCACGTTTATCCCTAACAAAAGTCCCTGGCATGTTCCAGTAGATGTTGCGTTGCCGTGTGCAACCCAGAACGAAATTACTGAAGATGATGCCAAAGAATTAGTCAAAAACGGTGTAATCTGTGTTGCAGAAGGCGCGAATATGCCGTGCACGGCGGAAGCGGTCGAATGCTTTGAGCAAAACAAGGTACTGTATGCACCCGGTAAAGCGAGTAACGCGGGTGGTGTGGCAACTTCAGGTCTTGAGATGAGCCAGCATGCCATGCGCTTATCTTGGACACATGATGAAGTAGATGCGCGCTTGCTTGAAATCATGCAAGCAATTCATCAGTCGTGTTTACAATATGGTGAGAAAGCAGATGGCGGTGTCAACTATGTCGATGGCGCTAATATTGCAGGTTTCGTCAAAGTCGCTGATGCCATGCAGGGTCAAGGCGTTATATAATCAAAAGCTGAATCACAAACCTTATTGGAACGGCCTGAAATTATCATTGATAAATATCGTGGTAATTCAGGCCGTTTTTGATCATTGCCTGCTGAAAAGATCTGCAATACTATTACGGAAGCGCTAATATCACTTTGTATAAATCTCATATTTAATTTTGTGTGTTTCATAATTTCCAGCTAGTGGCTCATGAAAATATGCTTGGTTGTATGTATATTGTTGTTGTGTAACGGAAATTTAACAGCCGGCCAAAGGGATGATTTCATTGCTGCGCGAGAAGCATTTCAAGCGGACAAAGCGGATCTACTGGCGGTCTATGCCAGGCGCCTGCAGAATTATGTATTGGCACCTTATGTCGACTATTATCAGTTGCGTTTGCGACTCAAACATGCTGAGGCTGCAGTAATCCGGGCATTTCTCTACCTTTACCGGGACAGCTATATTGCAGACAGGCTGCGTGGAGAGTGGTTGCTACAATTGGGCAAAAACCGGCAGTGGGATTTGTTTGTGGAAGAGTATCCATTATTGGTGAATAACAATAATGCGCTCTATTGTTATTCACTGCAACAACGCATGGGCGCAAACGATAAAGATGCCTTAATTGAGGCGCGACCTATGTGGTTCACCGGCGAAAGTATGCCGAACAGTTGCACGCCGTTATTTAATGCGCTTGTTGCCACTGAATTGGTCTCGGTGGAAGATATTTGGGTGCGCATAAGAATGGCCCTCGAAGCAGGGTACACTGGTGTTGCAAAGTATATTAACCGGCATTTACCTGCCAATCAGGCGCTAAATATATCCAAGCTAGATGCCGCGGCCAAGAATCCGCTGCGCTATCTGGAACAACAGAAAAAGATTGAAAGTCGCTCTGATCGTGAAATTGCCTTGTACGCGATACAACTTTTACTCCGTAGTGACACGAATCGTGCATATGTTAATTGGATGAAAATATCTGACCAACTGACGGACGCGGACCAATCTTATTTTTATGGAATTCTGGCATATCGAGCAGCACTCCGACATGATTCGCGAGCTCTGGATTGGTTTTCCGACGCATCCCGGAAAAATGCTTCTGTTTCACTGACGGATGCGCAACTTGTCTGGAAAGCACGCGCGGCTTTACGCGCTGGAAATTGGGAGCTGGTCTTGCAGACAATAGAAAACATGTCTGCTTCGGTACAACAGACTGATACATGGCGTTACTGGAAAGCACGTGCCCTAAAGGAAAATAAGAAAAATTCAGAAGCTAACGCCATTTTTGCGCAGTTAAGCACCGAGCATGACTTCTACGGGCAATTGGCCAGGGAGGAACTGGGTACAATGCTCAGTGTGCCAGATAAAACCTATGAAGTGAGTACCGAAGAGATTGCTAAGATGCAGCATGTACCGGGCATCCAACGCGCACTCGAATTATTCCGCCTGGGTTTACGTGTGCAGGCAGTGCGCGAATGGAACTGGACTATCCGCAAATTTGATGACGCGCAATTACTGGCCGCCGCCATAGTTGCGCAACAAAATGGTATTTATGACCGCGCGATCAATACCGCTGAAAAAACTATCCAGCACCATGATTTTAATTTGCGTTTCCTTGCGCCCCATCGTCACGAATTGCATACTATTTTACAGCAACATGCACTTGATGAAGCGTGGGTATATGGCCTTATTCGCCAGGAAAGCCGCTTTATAGCTGATGTCAAGTCCCATGCTGGTGCGATGGGGTTAATGCAAGTCATGCCAGCCACAGCCAATTGGGTGGCAAAAAAATTAGGGATGCAAGACTATCGTACCAGCCTTGCTGTTGATATTAATACCAACTTAAAATTAGGTGCATATTATCTCAAGCATGTGTTAACTTCATTCGACAATCAGCCATTACTTGCTTCAGCCGCATACAATGCCGGGCCGGGCCGGGCAAAACGTTGGCGTGACGCAAGAACTTTGGAAGGAGCCGTGTATGCAGAAACCATCCCATTTGGAGAAACTCGCGATTATGTGAAAAAGGTTCTCAATAATTCAATGTATTATGCTAAAGTTCTGGAGTATGACACCAGTTCGCCAACATTAAAGCAACGCTTGGGCGTTGTGGCGCCAAAATAGGAAACCCTTGCAAAAAAATGAAAATTTATTTGGTTGGAGGCTCAGTTCGGGATGAATTGTTGGGAATACCGGTACAAGATCACGATTATGTCGTCGTCGGTGCCACACCCGAAAAGATGGTGCAACTCGGTTATCGCCCGGTCGGCAAGGATTTTCCTGTTTTTTTGCACCCCCAGACGCACGAACAATATGCGTTGGCACGAACTGAACGCAAAATTTCTCGTGGTTATAAAGGCTTTGAAGTATTTACTTCTCCAGAAGTAACATTACAGGAAGACTTGGCCCGGCGTGACCTGACCATTAATGCGATTGCCAAGGATTCGGATGGCAACATCATTGATCCATTTAATGGTGTCGCTGATCTGGAGGCAGGCATGTTACGCCATATCAGTCCTGCTTTTTCTGAAGATCCGGTACGGATCCTCAGAACTGCGCGATTTGCTGCGCGCTTTGGCTTTCGTATCGCGCCAGAGACTCTCTCGCTGATGAATGAAATGGTTCATAATGGTGAAGTTGATGCATTGGTGCCAGAACGGGTGTGGCAGGAGATTGCGCGGGGACTAATGGCGCAGCACCCTTCCCGGATGTTTTATGCACTTCGTGAGTGCAGCGCGCTTGCTCGAATAATACCAGAGGTTGACGTATTATTTGGCGTTCCACAGCCTGCACACGCACACCCGGAAATTGATACTGGCGTCCATATTATGATGGCAATTGATTACGCCGCATCGAAAAATTATTCTTTAATGGTCCGCTTTGCCACATTGACGCATGATCTTGGCAAAGGTACCACACACCCAGATGAGTGGCCGCGCCATGTTGGGCACGAACAGCGCAGTGTGGAACTGGTTAAGAATTTGTGCGAACGCATCAGAGTTCCGAAGGATGAGCGCAGCCTTGCGTTACTGGTTGCGCAATTTCATGGCGACGTACATCGAGCCGAAGAACTTAAACCTGCAACGATTGCAAATATGTTGCAGGCAGTTGATGCTTACCGTAAACCAGCCCGTTTCAAGGAGTTTTTGCGGGCCTGCTCATGTGACTTTCATGGCCGACCCGGTTATGCGGAGAGGCCTTATCCTCAATCTGATCGGTTAAATGTTGCGCTTGATGCGGCGCTGTGTGTTGACGCTGGAGAAATTGCTGTTCGGCTGAGTAAAATCGCTCCAGATGCGGCTAATCTCCCGATTGAAATTAACGCTAAAGTGCGTGAAGCGCGCATAGACAGTATTAAGGCTCAGTTATCATATCGGTATTCTCAGACAGTTTCCTAGACGTATCTTTCCCATAAAATGTTAGCAATGCACGCGGGATCAACGTCCGGTTGCAATGTGTAATTGCAGGATTTTTAATAAGTGTTCACGATCAATCCAACCAACAATTGTTTCCACATCCACCACAGGCACTTGGTTAACGCCTTGCTGATGCATGACTTGTAACACCTCAAGTATGCTGTTAGATGATTTAACCATATGAAGACTGTTAAGCGGTGTCATGACTGTGCGAACCGGCGTATCAGGCCATTGTGCACGTGGACACTTAATGGCATCACTCAATGTTATCAACCCAACGGTTTGGCCTGCTTCAGTAACCAGACATGAACGTTGGCCCGTCAATAACATTTGTTCGTCTATCCAGTAGAGGATGCTCATATCGGCTGCTATCGTCGGTACTTCTTTTTGCATGACATCAGCCACCGGAACATGGCCGGCTAAATGCTGGGTGAAATAGGCACGCTTACTTCCTGCCGCGGCGGCAAGCAGAAACCAGCTTATACCCATTAACCACAGACCATTTAATAACATATCTGTCTGCAAGGCGATCACTGCGCCTAATAACATCAGGCCATAAGCGACTACTTTGCCACCGAATACGGCCCACAACATTCCCTTGGTGGCATTTCCCGTGATTTTCCATACCACGGCGCGAAAAACACGGCCACCGTCCAGGGGAAAGCCAGGTATTAAATTAAAGACGGCTATGACGAGATTGATCGTCGCCAGCCAGCCGAGCGCTTCCGTAGCGGTTTCGCTAATAGATGCTGCCCCTAGCTTTAGGATAAAAAATACGCAAGCAAGTGCAAAACTAACCAAAGGCCCGGCAATTGCAATGTAGAATTCTGTCGCAGCCGTATCGGCTTCCTTTTCAGTTTGCGCTACGCCCCCGAAAATAAATAATGTAATCGCACGTACCTGAACGCCACGTGCGATTGCTACAAGGCTGTGCCCCAACTCATGCAAAATAATGCTGATGAAAAACAGCAACGTGGTTATCAGCGCCGTTATTAATACTGCGCTTCCGCTCCATGCCGGATGGGCTTCTCTAAATATCGCAAAAAGCGAACCGCTTAACAAAAAGAAGATGATAAACCAAGTGTAATGCACACCAATACGAATTCCGGCGACAGCACCGATACGAAATGACGATTCCAGCATTCAATCATCCTCGCAGATTAGTTAATAACACTACAATATACGCTACATTTATCTTTGTCGCTCAATAAGCTGACCGTGAAATACAGTTAATACAAATTATTTCAATCCGTTTCTAACTAAGTGGTTACAATTAATTTTCACAGATGCCGGTGATTGCAGGTAATCAGACTTGAAAGCAAAGATTCAATGAGATTGTCTGCCGATGCCTGGAAATAAAAGGTTTTGGGCTATTGCAATCGATAACCCAAAACTCGCTAACTTAGCGATTTTAATAAATTTCTAAGCTTCTGTTACCTAGCTTTGCTGTTGATCAATTAGTTTAAAAAAGTCTGCCGCTGAGATAGCTGGTGAATAAAGAAAGCCTTGCTTATAATCGCAACCAAATTCAATCAGTAAATCCTGCTGCTCTTTAGTTTCTACGCCTTCAGCAATAGTTTCAATGTCTAATTTGTGCGCCATTACAATAATTGCTTCAACCAGTGCACGGTCAATCCCATTGTCAGCTAAATGATTTATGAATGACTTGTCTATCTTGAGATAATTAATATCAAACTTTTTCAGGTAGGCGAGCGATGAAAAGCCTGTGCCAAAATCATCGATAGATACTTCAATCCCGCTGTTATGAAATTCCTGCAGCCGTTCTTTAATGACCGGCGCATCTTTTAGCAACAGGCCTTCGGTGATTTCCACATTAATGCTATTTCCAGGCAATCCCAAGCGAGCCAGATTATCTGACCATTGATTTTTCTTCAATGAATTAAGTTGAATGGGCGACATATTCACACTTATTTGGATGATATAGCCGAGTTGACTGTGCCACTGTTTAATATTGGCGATCGATTGTTTAAATACCAATTCGCCGATTTCTTTAATTAAACCACTTTCTTCAGCCAGAGGAATAAAGGTATCTGGACTAATCATGCCGCGTTGCGGATGTTTCCAGCGCAACAGGGCTTCTGCTTTGATGATGCGATCGTGGTTTAATGACAGAATAGGCTGGTAATAGACTTGCAATTCATTGTTTGTGATCGCTTTTCTTAGATCATGCGTGATCGCCATTTTTTCATTTGCTTCCAGCTGCATGGAACGCGTGAAGTAGTTAAAGCGGTTGCGCCCATCCAATTTTGCTGCATACATCGCCTGATCAACGTGTTTCATCAAAGATTTTAAATCGGTTCCATCTTCTGGGTAGATGACGATACCAACACTGGTGGAGATGTGATGATCGATTATTTTATGTTCGTCAAGCTTAAATGCTTTGTTCAATTCTTGAATAATATGCTGTGCGATTGATTCAATACGCAATTTGTTGTCAATTTCTGGCAAAATAATGGCGAACTCGTCGCCGCCGATGCGTGCCACTGTATCGGTTTCGCGCACGCAGGACAGGAGGCGGCGTGCCACTTCTTTAAGTAATTCATCGCCTTTGTCATGACCGAGCGTGTCATTGATATCCTTAAAGTGGTCCAAATCGAGAAACAACAATGATAGCGATAATTTATTGCGGTTTGACCTTGTTATTTCTTTATCCAGCCGATCCTTGAATAAATTACGGTTAGGCAATTTGGTTAATTGATCGTAATTAGCCTGGTTCAGGATTAATTCATCTTTTTGTTTTTTATCGGTGATATCGGAAAATTGCGCTACATAGCAATATATACTGCTGTCTGTGTGGCGAATTATGCTGATGCTTAGCCATTTTGCATGAATGTATCCGCTCTTATGACGGTCCCAGATCTCGCCATGCCAGTAGCCTTTTTCCAGGAGATGTTGCCACATTTTTGTGTAAAAAGACTTGCTATGGCGCCCAGACTTAAAAATTCTAGGATTCTTGCCTGCCACATCTGCTAGTTCGTAACCGGTGATGCGAGTGAAGGCGGGATTAATCGCAATAATTTTGTTGCTCTCATCTGTTACCATGATTGCTTCACTGCTCGAATTGTAAATGGTCGCAGCTAACCGCATGTCGTCATCTTTTTGCTTCTGTTCGGTAATGTCTTGATAGATGCCCAGAACACCGATTGTTCCACGCGTGATATCGCGCAATGGTACTTTGGAAGTTTTTAACCAAATCGTTTTGCCATCGGGGGTAGTCTGCGGTTCTTCATAGTTAAGCATGGGTATACCTGAATTGATGACCTGCCGGTCATCGTCACGATATGATTCTGCTTGTTTTTTCCAGACGAACTGGTAGTCGTCTTTGCCGATTATTTCTTCTGGAGAGACCGCGCCCGCATCCTTGGCAAAAGCCTGATTGCAGCCTAGGAAACGCGATTTCTTATCTTTCCAGAAAATACGTACTGGTGCCGTGTTAATGATTGTTTCGAGCAAATTGCGCGATTCGTTAATTGCGATTTCTTTTTTTTTGCGATTGGTTATATCAATGAAATAACCGGTCAATTCTGTAATGTTGTATTCCGGATCTTTTGTTACATATAGTTCATCTCTCAACCATACCCAGTTTCCATTTCGGTGTTGAAACCGGTATTCATACAGGTGCTTGCCGTGTGCAATCAAATGGGGCAGACCGGCACGCACTTGATTTCGGTCTTCCGGGTGAATATGTTCGATCCAAAAGTCTGGGGTGTTGAGAAATTCCTGTGCCGTATAACCAAGAATTTTGGTGAGATTGGCGCTGATAAATGTGGTTGCATAGGGTGGCACTGCGTGGCAGGTGTAAATGATAGCAGGCGAGGATGAGAGAAGAAAATCAAGACGGTCGTTCATTTTTTTCAGGGCAATCTCTGCTTTTTTGCGTTCGGTTATGTCGGTGGAAATCCCACACATGCCAATAACATCACCTCGCTGATTGCGCACAGGCTTTTTGACCGTCCAGTATATCCGTTCCTCGCCAGTCGCTTTAACAATCGTCTTTTCTTCCTTTTGGATTGTTTGTTCGTACTCGATAACGCAACGGTCGTTGCGCATTAGCTCATCGGACAAATTAAGATCAAAAAAATGGCTATCGTCTTGACCGATAATGTCTTCAAATGATGCACCGAAGAGCTCTTGGACACTCTGATTCACATAAGTATACCGGCCCGCTAAATCCTTAATAAAAATGTAGGCACCAACGTGCTCTAATATTGTTTGCATCCCAAGAATGATATCTGGCGAGGAACTTAACGCAGTATTCGTTTCCAGATTTGGTTTAGATTTCGTTGAAGATGCTGCGAATGCTTCTACGGTGGTGGTTTTTAATTTATCTTCTGAGGACATGGCACGTGTTCATTTATTTAGAATTTAATTCTATTGCGCATGAATTTTTATTAGCTGAGCAGTAATGCCGGTAATGCATTTCTTTGAGTATTATACCTGGATACATTTTACGCTTTTGCGGTTGAGTAACGTGGAAAGCACCTTCAAAATGCATACAAAAAAAGCTGCGAATTTTTATAATTTTTCTGTCAGAATAAACGAACCAAGCATTTCTGACAGCAAAAAATGAGTCATAATGGTTATTTGTTTAGTCTATCCTTAGATCTCCCTTATTTTGACAGTGGCAGGATTTGATGATTATTTTGATGAAAGTAAATACATGCCTTGCTTTGCAAGGCATGTACACTTGTGACTCAGTGCTATTGTGATTACACTAATGCTATTTGCCATACAGGCATGTGTAAGCAATTTATACAGTTAAAAATTCGGTTTAGTTTTTTATGGATATGAAAACGGTTAAATGTCCATGTAGCGATGGCAGTAAAAAATATACCGACTGTTGCGGCCGTTATCTGGATGGTGGTGAAACGGCTCCAACTGCAGAAGCACTGATGCGCTCGCGCTATACTGCGTATACATTTGGCCGGGAAGATTATTTGTTGGCAACTTGGCACAATAGCACCCGTCCGGCTTTACTTGATTTGGAGAGTGGACCGAAAAGTAAGTGGCTGGGCTTGGAATTAAAACGTTATGAGAGACTGGACTCGGATCGCGCGGTTGTTGAATTTGTGGCTCGCTATAAAATAAATGGGCGCGCGCATCGTTTACATGAAGTTAGTCGTTTCGTGCGCGAAGCACAGCGGTGGCTCTATGTGAACGGCGATATTATCTGAGGCGACAACAAATACGAAAAAAAGTAGTGGGTCAAACAAGTTCACAATCAGCCGGCTCCCTAGCAACAGGGAGGCGAGCCTGGAAGATGCAGGATTAGAAAGAATGTTTTAGCATTGCAGTTAGCCCGTCCTATACGGTTAGACTTGACAACACGCTATTCACTTTCACTGCATGCTACGCTCCATCCAGTTTCATCCTTTTTTTCAGGTTGTACTTCTTCCCATGGCTGAGGCTGGTTATATGTGCGCACACGCTTTCCGCCCTCCATGTTCCAACTAAATAATTTGGATGCAAGTATTCTGATATGTTCTTCCTTACAGTCATAATCACGCCGGATTGTTTTTGATAGAAAGATAACGCCTGAGGCTTTCTGTTCAATCTGATAATCTAACAAAGTCCACATCTTGACTCTATTCCCTGCCTTGCGGATAGTTGTCATATCAGCGTAGGCTGTGTAACCACCTTTGTCATCACTCTCAAATATCTTAGTCCATTCAGCTAGTGTGTCAGTGCTTATTAGAACCAGCATTAAAGCTAATAGTAAATTTTTCATAGTTTATTTTTCCGCCCCTTTTTCGAGATGGGGTTGCCTGAAGCGCAGTTAATTAGATTAAGTGTTGGTTTTTCAATGGTGCTCCGATAAAGTCATGCTCTCCCGGTCTGTTCGATAGTAATGGTTAGATTTCACTCGGAAATACTATTGATGTAAATTAAGTTTAAGGGTGCATCTATTTTGACCGCGATAAAAAGAAAAAATGCATGGCGTTAATTATTTATCTTTCAATACCCAATGATCTATCATTATCGACGTGTTTAGTTCATTATAAAGTCCAAAGGGTTCATATCTACAGATTATTTTCACATTATCAACACATAAATGCAATTGGTGGCTCGCAAACAAAACGCTGATTCACCTAACTAAGACGCATAAAATCCAAAAAAAATTGCAGAATTAACTAAATTCGCAGGTTAATCCAATGCCCGGTATATTAAATTCTTATCAATAAAGCAACATCCTATGCGAATTACAAACAATTCAATCCAAGCAGAATAAAATTGGAGCAATCTCAATTGTTTGAAAAGTTTTCAGGACAGGGGATCAATTCGAATAAACCAGCAATACTAAAATTCACCGGGTTTGGTTTCGTGGATGTGCATATTTCAACTATCTTTTTTTTACGAAAATACCGACACCGAATTTCTGTGAATTTGACGCATGTCGATCATCTAATATGTATTTTGTTATACATCAGCATGGGTCATAGCAGACATGAAAAAGTCTTAAGGGGATTGACTTTGTTGGGGAGTCCGGCAAAGTTATGCGCATGGACTTCTTGCGGGAAAGCAAATACAAACACTGTATTGCAGTGGACGATTTACACTCGCCAAAGCCAAAAAAATCTTCCTGTTTGAGCAGATTCATTAATGAATTGCAGAAAACTTGCCCAGAATTATATTAACCTATTTAGTTTTGACAGTTTCTAATTAATTTCCAGAAAGGATACTTAGATATGATAAAACGTGTTTTGATTGTTTCTCTATTATTTGCCTTGTTTCTTTTCGTATATTTTATGGTGAGTGAGAGTGGCGTAGTATTAGCGCCCATATTGCTTTGTCTTCTGGTTTCTTTCACCTGTGCAATGCTGTTGCTGACAAAAAAATAGCTATGCAAGCCGGATAGTCCAATGACCGTACAAAACATTATGAATCAGGTGTGCAGGGAATTTGCGAGTGGTTTATTTTTGCGGTACAGATGGCTAATTGATCAATAATCCAGTACAGACCCGGTATATCAATCCAGCAAGTACAGAGAATCATTTGATTGTTGAATTTTGGGGGAACCTGTCGCCTGTCAAATCATTCTTAAATATTGAACTGAAAGTCAAGACCGTTACAATGAACTCAACCGGACTGAGTCCTGGGGTTACGTCAATAAATAATTAAGGAGTGCATGCTGGATGCGGTACATGCTTTTGTTTTTATCAACAAACAGTGGGGTATTTATATCATGAGGAATATACTGACTATTTTCGCAGCCGGATTATTCACAATGTTTTTCAGCAGTCAAATCGGTGCATCAGGATATACAGAGAAAACTGGATCTGATGGCGCGGCGGGTTATATGGCTGAAGCTATCGAGCATGCAGAAGAAGCCAAAACACATAAAGCGCATGCAGATCATATTATTGAGCATGCAAAGACGAGCCTGGAATATGTCAAAAAAGCAGAAATTGAAACGATTGAGCATGAAAACAACGAGGGGAGAGTATATATAACTGAGACAATCCAACACTTAGTCGAAGCGATAAATCACGCTAAAATGGGGCATACCATTATCGCGACTGAACTTATTGCTGCTGCCATAGAACAGATGCGTCAATTTATAAACAAATGAGTTAATTTTGTTGATGGTAAAGTGTGAAAGGCGAATACATTAAAGTTGGCGGAAGTTATCAATACTATAGTGAAACCCGCTCTGGATATAATTGTCAATCAACACCCATTTTACTTGGTAGCAATATCAGGATTTGCAAGAATGGTCGCTGGAACGGAAAATTTTGGTTGTTGATTGACAAGTCTGATGATTAAAACGCCACAAATTGTAGGCAAGTAAGACTTGTCACATTTTGTGCAGTTGAATGAAGTAATAAAGTGTAAGAATACGGTGTAAGCGCTTTTATCAAGTCCACATAAATAGGATTAGTTGCTATTCCCAAGATATTGGATGGAATGGACAAAAAATTGTATGATCAGGCGCTCTGCACATTGCGAATCGTCCGGTTTCTGGAATATCTTGCGGTTCCATGATAACGTATCCGCCATTGTTTCTGATGGCTTTTATTGTTTCATCGACATTGGTAACGGTAAAATAAGTGTTCCAATGCGATGGCGTGTGTTTCATGTCGGAAGGAAGCATCATCATGCCGCCGATTTCGCAATCTTGAACCTTGATTACTGTGTAGTCCACATTTTCTACTTCCATTGTGGTGTAGTTCCAGCCAAAAAGTTGTTGATAGAATTTCGCTGCCTGATCAACATCGGCTGTCATGAGTTCTTGCCAGCAATACATGCCGTGTGTTTCGCGGCTAGCCATTGTGCATTCATCGTCATTTGATTTCGACTGCCAAAGAGAAAAAGCGGCGCCTGTCGGGTCAGTTAAAATGGCCATGCGTCCGTAATCGAAAACGTCACATGGCTCCATTTTGACGGCAGCGCCCAGTTCCTTGGCTTTTTCTACAAATTCATCAGCATTCACTACCGCGAGATAATTATTAATATGAGGCGGTACACCAGCCTTTATCATCTCGTCCGGCATCTGAAAAAGTCCGCCGACACCGTCGCCGTCGGCTGTGCTGATTATCGTATAATTGCCGCCATTCGGCATTGGGGTGTCGTGATATTTCCATTTAAAAATCTTCTGATAAAATGCTTTTGCCTTATCTGGATCGGGCGTTGCGAAATCGATCCAACAAAAACTACCGGCAGTTAATTTTTGTTGTGACATTTTTAAGACTCCTGTTAAATTGTTTAACGCTTATTTTCGTGCACGTATATGCAGTGATAAAACATGTCTACCGGCTCGGTTTTATCAAGAAGGTTGCAATAAAACCGGAGATATATTCTGCAATCGGTGAGGTATGTTGCAATTTTTATGCAAAATGACCGCGAAACAAATCAGTATAGCTCAATGATAATTTTAGCAAAATGAGATATTGCTCGGGTTAATTTTTCTGTAATACCATTACTCGCCGCTATTTTCTTCGTTTACGCCGTTTGACTCAAGAAACATTGCTGGTAGGTACATTTACGCCAGAATTAGAGAAACCCGGACTGAGAATGTGCCCACGTTTACACACTTTCTTGATTATCACTTTGGGTGCAATAAAGCCAACGACCTGGAGCGTGCTCATCATAGGAGCCTTAGTCGCTGTAGCCCTAGCGACTGCCTTGACAAGTGTTATTCCTCCCCTTTGTCCGTGGACTGCAAGCTCATGAGCTATCATTGTTGGACTGCCAAGCCAATAATGCTTATACGGTGCGCCCAGCCCAGGGAGAGCTGCCAATCAAAACACGCCAACAATTTTCACGCTTTAACTATTAGGTTGCTGGGAGCATTAAGTTGGTGTGGCGATGCGAGTCAACCATTGAATAGTCCCATTTTACCATTCATAATTATGGGTTACCGTTTTGTCACTTTACAAGAAAAATCTGCATGGTTCGCTATCGTTCAACACAACCAAAGAGTTCACCCTATATCAGTAAACAGGGCTATAAGACACTGGCTGATGAGTTAAAAGAATCATGGATAACCCGTCGTGAAGTGACAGTGGCATTGTCGGCAGCGGCGGCAGAAGGCGATCGTTCGGAGAATGCTGAATACATCTACCGTAAGAAACAATTACGTGAAATTGATCGGCGAATTCGTTACCTGCAGAAGCGCCTCGATGAACTGGTTGTCGTGGATAAGCCGCCGACAAACCAGCAACAGGTATTTTTCGGTGCCTGGGTTGAACTCGAGGATGAAGAAGGCAATTGCGTGACTTATCGCATTGTCGGTCCTGACGAGTTCAATGTTGAAAAGGGCTGGATCAGTATGGATGCGCCGGTGGCACGTGCCCTGATGAAGCGGAGTCTTGACGATGAAGTGAGTGTGCAACGGCCGGCCGGGCCTATACGTTATGTTATTACGGGTATTCGTTATACCGAGGAGAATTGAGCCATATAAGCAGGGTTGGTCGGTTACAATGAAAGAAAGTTTCGTCATGTATTGTGGGTTGAATCGGCATGACGTGAATTTTTGAGCGCTTGTTCGTGTATTTGACAGCCAATCCGACTTTCATTACATTATGAAAAGATGAAAAAGGGTGTTTATTATTCCTATACCCGGCCGCGAATTGTCAGAAAGCCCGCTTATAAATTAGTGGCGATCGCTATGATCATCCCGCACAATGAAGTAATACCGCCGATGGCAGCAGGAGAAACATCCTAATTTGATTTCGTTTCGTATGAAAGCGCCCAACACAACCCAGCGAGACCTGCGTCTCCACCCGATAAGCGCGTCGTCCCGTAATCCTCGATTTAAACGCGGGTTAAAAATTTCTGCCTGGGCTGTTGTTAGCCTGTTCCTAATGTTGATGACATTCTCTGCATGGCTAGGGACAACTGACCTCGGTATTTTTAAGCCTCGCATCGAGAGTTGGGTCAGCCAGATGACGGGCCGGCAATTTGCTATTGGCGGCAATCTCAGCATTAATCTTGGTGGCCAAAGCGTATTGATTGCGGAGGATATTCGTCTCCAAAATGCGGCATGGGCCGCCGAACCGGAGATGCTCACGATCGATCGGCTGGAGGTCCGAATCGATTTGGGTTCACTCGTTCGGGGCCGGCTTATCGTTGACTTGGTCGATATGCAAGGAGCACAGGTATTCCTTACTCGTCCACAGGACGGGGTGCCCAATTGGCTCCTCGGCGGCGCAGACGGAACCGAACCGAAGGGAACGGACGACGGCGGGCCGGCATTCGGACTGCTCGTTAAGGAAATTGACGTCCAGGACATGCATCTCATTTTCGAGACACCTGAGCGCGCCGGGCCGATCGATGTTCGAGTATTTCGGTTCGAGCAACAGCACCGCGCAGATGAACGCGTCGAGATTGCATTGGACGGCAGCATCAACGCCAGTGATATCCGGTTTGAAGCTGAGATTGGCACCTGGCAAGCGCTGTTGGACGGCGAAAACATTCAGTTCACGATTGATGGAATACTCGATGGCTTCTCAATCAAGGGCAACGGCTTTATCGATAGCCTTACTGAGCCGCGGCGTCCGACCATCGCGTTTTCTGCGCATGGTCCCGATATCAACCAACTGCTGAGCATATTCAGCGTACCTGACCGCGGTGAAGGGGACATTAATTTATCCGGTTCACTGGTTGCGCAGGACGGCGAACCATTGGTTCTAAGTGTTAACGGTAATTTGGGTCAGAACAAAATTAAATCGAGCGGCATTTTTTCAGACCTGCACGATTTCGAGAAGATTGATTTCAATCTGTACGCTTCCGGTCCGGCACTCGGTCGTGTCCTCAGACTGGTCGGGATCAACAAGGTACATGAAAAAACACCGTATATGATCAAAATAGACGCGCAACGGGATGGGTCGATGGTCGTCGTCGAACAGGCGCAAATGGTCTTTGCGGACACTCGGCTCGATTTGTCCGGACAAATGCCGAATTTCCCCGGTATCGATGACAGCAACCTTGATCTTAAAATCAGTGGCCAGCGTTTCGAGCGCTTCCGTGATATTTTACAATTGCCTGGCGCAGCCACCGGACCATTTCGCCTCAAAGCAAAGTTAGTGACACCGCCGGATCGAATTGAACTGATCCGCCTCGATGTGACGACGTCACTGGGGAAATTGGTGGCGCAGGGCCGTGTGGGTGATGCACCGAATTACTTCGGCACGGAACTCGACTTCAGCTTGAATGCTTCTAGCCTTGCCAGTCTTGCAGGCGCATACGGTCTGCCCGATTTACCTGACCTTCCGGTTGCTGTCAGAGGTGCTGCATCGCTGACGCCTGATGGAATTCGTATCCGCGGACCAATGGTTGCACGGGCCGGCGAATTACAGGTGCAACTGGACGGTTTGTTGACGCTTGTGAGCGGTCTTGTCGGAAGTGATATTGGTTTTAAGTTTGGCGGTCCCAACCTCGCAAAATTGGTCGGCGCATTCGTTTCCGATGCGCCAGCGCCGGACATTCCCTATATCCTCGGCGGCGGACTGCGTGTTGGCAAAGAAAGGGACTTTGTCTTCCGGGATGTTAAAGGCAGGATTGGCAAATCGTCGGTCCAGGTCGCGGGTTCGCTTAAACCGGCAGCGGGTTTGGTTGGCACGCGACTCGACTTCAAGGCTGCGGGTCCGGCTTTTGAGGAGCTGATTAATTCTTTTGAAGGTATCACCATCTACCCCGGTCCCTATTCGCTTGCCGGCGGTATCCGAGTCGACCGAAATGTCATAGAATTTTCAAATGTAGCGCTCAACCGTAATCGTGGCAAAGTGAACCTGTCTCTCGCCCTTGGCTTGCCTGTCTCTCGACAGTGGGCGGATTTTAATTTGCGTGCCGAGGGGCATGACGTCCGGGCGCTGCTCGGCGGTATTTCGCTTTTCGAGGTTGATGCAGCACCCTTTATCTTACGAGGACGGGGACGGTTGCGAAAACAGTTGGTTGAATTAGATCAATTTGATGTCGGTATCGGCGATGCATCGCTGAATGCCAGCGGCGATCTGAATTTGTCGGGGAATGGTAAATCCACCCGATTTCATTTTGCTGCCAGCGTTCCAAACCTCGGCGGCATAGGCCGGGTGAATGGGCGGCGATTGACAAATCAGCGCTTTACCATTGAGGGTGATGCGGTCAGTGGTAGTGGTCTGCTTTCCATCGATCACTTACAAGCGCGTCTCGGCGAAAGCGACATTCGCGGGAATGTACAATACCGGATTTCCGATACTCCGGAATTGTTGGTCGACATTTATGCCGACTCCATTTTTTACAAACCCATCTTTGAACCAAAGGCGGAAAAAAAAGAACCGACATTCGCGGATGGCAGATTGATTCCGGATATCCCGCTTCCAATTAACGCAATGAAGCAACTTAATGCCGACGTGCGTCTCAAGATTGGTGAATTGAAGTACGAAACCTCACATTTTCAGAATCTTGCCGTTGAGGGGCGTTTGCAGGGCGGTACCTTGGCATTGACAAAATTCGGGATTGATGGCGATTCCGGTCACTTGGACGCGCGGGCGACAATATTGCCGGACCAGGACGCCGGCGGTGGAGCGGTGAACATAGAACTTGTAGCCCGTGACTTTGTGCTCGGCCCGATAGTCGCCAATCACGACCAGTTGTTGAAGGGTGACATTGATCTCAGTCTACACGCGACGGGAACGGACCTTCGTTCACTCGCTGCTACAGTAGATGGTGTTTTATTTATCAATACGCGTGGTGGGCGCGCAGGAAAAAATCGTATACTGACGGCGATTTACGGAGGCGCACTTGAAGAATTAATCAGTGCTGTCATTCCGTTCTACGAAGCGGAATCGTTTACCCAGCTGAAGTGTTCCGTCGTTCCGCTTAATTTGAAGAATGGCCAGCTAACCAGTGTTCCAAACGCTTTCTTTCTAACTGATAAGGTCAGTATTACCATCGTGCCGGAGGTCAATCTGGAGACCGAGGCGATAAACCTCAGTTTTCGTACAGTGCCAAGGAAAGGTCTGCTCATTAGCGCGGGGGAAATTTTCAATCCTCTCGTCAGTGTGGCCGGCACCCTGGCCGAGCCACGCCTTGCCGTCGACCAACAAGGCATGCTCGTGTCGGGCGGTGCGGCTGTTGCCACTGGCGGGTTGTCGATTTTAGCGCGTGCCGCGTGGGATCGGCTCAGCAAGTCGCGCGATCCCTGTGGCGACGTGGCCAAGCAAGCGATTGCAAAATTGGGAGACCGTTTCCCCAGATTCTTGGAAATCGGCGAATAAGATCAGATCATTCCTCTTGTGCTTTTTCCAGGAGGCGAAAGAATAATTTAAATTTTGTCTTTTTTGCTGAGTGCGCTGGCGGCTCGCATTGATTGATTTGGCCTGGCATTCGATCAATGTGCAGTACTATTTTTGGTTTGGCGGCACCGCGGGCCCTCTCTCTGCGCGCGGCGCGTGCCAAACCTTACCTGAGCGACTAGCTGCGCGTATCCCGCTTTAAGCATACATAAAGCCATATTCTCCCCGCGCAGAGACACCCCTTTTATAAATATGGATAGAGCCATATAAAGATTATTGAAAAAACTGTTAACAGGGAAATCAAGAGCTCATTACAAATCAACCTGTAAGGTCTGACGGTATAAGCTTCCGCGAGCGTCATATTGGTTTTTTTTGCCACCTCCATTTCTAGAAATCTTATACGGCGATAAATTGGAATGTTTACAAACCAACGAAAGCATTCAAGTACTGACAAGATACAGGTTAGACTTATTTGTATAAAAAGTTCCTGTGTTATAAGTATATGTATTCGTTCAGAAGAAAATAACCAGCCGAGTGAGACCAAATGTATGCTGAGAAATATCCAAACATTTTGAATATACTGTTTTGTTGAAAATTTTAGCGCGTATAACTTTCCCCTTTCTAAATCCATGAAGGTTGCTCCTTTGTCTGTTGTTCGACGACGCTCATTATTTCATTATGGACCTAGGTTAAGAAATGAGACAGATTTCTTTTCGAGGCGCGTGGAATTAAAAACCTAATGACGAAAAGAATATCAGCACCTGGTTTTGGTTAGTACGGTCAAAACACCTTCGTCAAGGTTTTGATGACCAAACGCTGGATGAGGTGTAATATCATATCTGAACATTTCATTAGATTCTCCAGTGCAGGGAATCACGCTAAAGTGAAAGACATGCAATCACTGCATGACTCTTTCCGCTTACTGAACACTAGGTAATGGTATGAATTATAAATAAAAACCTGCTCAATCAAGGAGGTTTCGATGCAACAGCCTCATAAATTAAGTCACTTAACCGGGTATCGTTTGCTGGCACAAGATGGCGGGATAGGTAAACTAAGACAAATTTACTTCGATGATCAATATTGGATTGTGCGTTACTTCGTTGTTCATACAGGCCTTTGGTTAACTGGAAAGGATGTGTTGATCATGCCTTCTCTGATTTCCAATGTAGATGAAAAAAGCAATGGCCTTAGTGTTGAACTGAGTAGAGAAAAAATTCAGTACTGTCCACCGGTTGATGCGGCTTTGCCAATTTCCCGCCAATACGAACAAGATTTTTACCATTATTACGGTTTGAAGCCTTACTGGAATGAAAATCCACCATTTGGACGTCAACCTGTACCATCAGCTTCCAACGCGGATGACATGAAACCTGAAAATTCATATCTTCATAGTAGTGAGGATATTAAGGGTTATCATATTCATGCACTTGATGGGGAAATTGGCCATGTTGAAGACATTATCCTGGAAGCGCCAGAATGGACGATACGCTATCTTGAAGTTGGCATCCGCAATCCGTTGTTCGGGAAAAAAGTACTGATTTCGCCAACTTGGTTTAACTCAGTCGACTGGACACGCGAGGCGGTTTTTGTTGATTTGACAAAAGAATCATTAGAATCGGCACCAGCATATGACCCAGCAAAAGTTTTCAGCCGGAATTACCAGGTGACACTATATGAACACTATGGCAAAACATTCGATCATGATTAAATATAATATGGTGTAATAAATTGCAATGCACAAGACAAACCAATTGGTAAATGGTCTGAAAACCAATGACATTCCAGTCTGTGATGGCAGTCTGAAATCGGTGGTTGCGGCAGATCAGTATTTGGAAAATGTGGTAACGACACTGGTGCATAGGTTCATGGGAAGAAAAACTTCATGTCCGGCTGGTCGTTCAGGTACTTGTTGTGGAACTTAAAAGCGCGTGAGCTAGTTCATTGCCGCAGGGCGTCCTCCGACCAGATAGGCGGCAGGGCCCAACCGATCAGCGGCACGCCAGAGCACCCAACTGCAAAGGTAAACTCCCGCAAGCAACAGTAAAAACTCGATCCATAAGGGCCATGATACCTGGGCAATTAGTGCGAGGCCCACGAGCGTAATTGGAAAATGCAAGACGTAAAGTGGAAAGACTGCGCGGTTGAGTTCAAACAACATGGGGTTCGATGTATTCAGAAATTTTGCGGCCAGGCCGAGTGCTGCAATGCACCATGTCCAGGCGGTGGCTGCTTCGATCACCGAGAAAATGGTTGCGTATTGTGGCTCCAAACCAAGCGGAACCCATCCGCCAGCTGCCAATGCCTTGCCTGTCGGGATGTCGTTTATGAGGGCGAGGGTCAGTAGCGTGAACTTGGCCATAAAGAGCGCAATCGCTGTAGTCAGCAGAACCCATGCGTTACGCGCGGTCCAGTTCAGTACGCTGCGATGATGGGCGCCAATCATATAGCCGCCAGCAAAGATAATAAGATAGTATGCAAATTGATACCCATCGCCGGCAAGTGCCGCCTCGTAAGGTTTTACGGCGGCAACTGCCAGTGCCGAAGCGCCGATAAGACTTGTGATGAGCACGGCAGGCGCAATGTTCAGATTTTCCAGACGTGTACGCAGCGCAAAGAGCGGCCAACACAACAGTGTGTAAAACATGAGATTGAAGAGAAACCAGAGATGTTGTACCTGACGGGGTACGGGATTGATCAGCCAATCCAGCCAAAATAAAGAAAAGCGGCGCGGGTCGTCTGTCATTACGGCAATTGCATAACCGCCAAACACGTTAAGGATGAAAAAGCCGAAGATCGCTGGAATCATCAGCCGTCCGATACGCCCTGCCATGAACTGCAGTCCGATTCCGCGACGTGTCAGGAAGTATGTCCCAATCCCTGAAATCAGAAAAAGCGACGGCAGGCGCCAGCTATGACTCCAATATATGAACAATGACATTCCGCTGCCCGCCAACTGGTTGTTGACAAAGTGGTATATGTCGACGCCCCAGTCCACAAAGCCAACTGCAACGTGATGCGGCACGAGCAGTGCAAACAGCAAAACACGCAACCAGTCCAGATCATGACGGCGCTCCATCAAGCCTCCTAGTCGCAAGGTATTTTACTCAGGCAATCGAATTTGACGACGGTTAAATTTTTTTATACTGGGAAATCATACCTTGCATGAAATCCGCGAAAAATCAAATAATATAACGAATAAGAAGAATTAATGCCATTTTACCTGTGGTGAATGTACTTCGGAACGGGTTGCTCGTCAACCAGGGAACACGAATCCTTGATGGTTCCCTGGTTTTTCTTCAAACTTGCTTAACGTTATCTACTTCTTTTTTCCGGCTTGTTTTGGTTTGCTTGCTTTAGATGATGCTCGCACTGGTTTCACGGTCGCTGCAGAATCAGCGAGGATTTTCCCTGGTTTAAACCTGACGACTTTTTTGGCAGGAATTGTCATGGACTCACCTGTTGCTGGATTGCGGCCCGCACGGCCTGCGCGCTCTGTAATTGAAAAAGTTCCAAATCCCACTAACTGAACATTGTTGCCGCCAGTCAATGTTTTTTGAATAACTTCAAGTAATCCGTCCAGCATGGTGGCTGTTTGAGCCTTGGTGGTATTAGAGCGTACAGCAACAGCTTCAATCAGTTCAGCTTTGTTCATAGAAAATACTCCTGTTAGTAGTTTCAGAAATGATTGATAATTAGGCAGGATATAATATGCAAAATCAACAACTTTTTGTGATTTTTCAATCTTTTTGCCGACAAGC
>BQJA01000029.1 GCA_021604405.1 Nitrosomonas sp.
TTGGCATTCACCAGACATGCGCATATCTGTTTTGTTTTCCATCGTGTATTATTATAAAAAAGAAATTTCTGCGTCTGGAATAATATGTTTTGTTATATCGAGACAAGAATCCAAAAGCGTAAAAGTAAAAACAGTCTCAACATTCACCAGAGAACATTAAAAATCCAGTTGCTTTGCGTATCCGGACATCCCCTATTCTTTGTGAAGGCGACGCATCGCTCCAGAGGACAGCAGGATTAAAAATAAACTTGATTCGTAACGGGAAAGGTTGCACTTTGTATTATCAGAAATCATTGAATAATTTTTCTGATAGATGTGCTTGTACTCCCCCATGCTAGTTGAATGGGGAATTTATCGTTTATGTAAAAGTCTTAGTACACTGTGTTTTTAGCTTCTTTAATACTAAATGGGTAATATATACTAGGGATAGAAAGGGTCGGTCGAATTCATGAAAATTTCAAACGCTTGGGAATACCCAGACAATTTTTAGATGCGATCAGGCCATGCACTGGTTTTACGCAATGCCCTCCTGAAGCCGCTACCCGTCAATATTCTTAAAAGTCTTATTGTCGAGCGGATTATGCACAAAGGGACTAATTATCTGTTCAACTTTGGACGAGTCAGTATTGTATTGGGTGATTGGTTGTTCCCGGGTAATAAGCGACCGGCACGTTCAACCGATCAGACTCCATTCGCGACCGAAAACACGCAAACAATTAGTAACCATACCGGCGCTGCCTTAAATCATTCCCATTCAGAACACTCAGACACCGTTAACCAACAAACCAAAAGTAACAATGGTCTCGCCATCGATGCCATTGGTGATGTTTCGCTACTATCCAGGAAAATTAGCCGATGAAAAAATTGTTGTTGCTCAGCGTGTTTCTTGTCTTTGGCTGCAAGCAATTGGCCTGGGCAGAAATTGAGAAGCGAAAAATAATTCAGGAAGACACTGAAATTGCAGTGAATGCAGGACATGATGTTTCGCCCACATTTTACAAATCTGAAGAATACCGAAAATTAGAACGGAAGGTTGAAATAGCCCGGAAAAATGCCGCAAAACTTCCTGGTGATCCGGGTTTGATGAATAAACTTCAACAGGCCGAACAAAATATTGAAAATTTCGAGCGTGAAATTGCTAGAATTTATAAAGAAATCGACAAAGTACCGTTGAACAGTGAGCGCGGAATAAAAGCTAAGCAATTTTTTCAAGATGGTGATCTCAAAGCTGCCCGCGAAATACTGAATATAAAGGAAATGAGTCGAGAACAACAAGCTTTGCTCAATCGACAGCAACAGTTTACGAAACAACAAGAAACCATTGCGACTCAGCTCAATGACCTGGCTGGTGAGTTTATGCTAAAAGCACGACTCACAGCAATCGATTACCAACTGGGCGATCGGCGTATTCCTTTAACAAGCAAGTATTTTGAACAAGCATTAGCATCTGACAGCCCCCCCGAACGGTTGCATGAATACGCGCAATTTTTACAAAAAAATAATCTATTTTTTGAAGCGGAAAAACGCTACCAGGAAGCTTTAAAAGCATACCGTGAATCGGCGGAAAACAACCCTGCCGTATATCTGCCTTATGTGGCGGGTACGCTCAACAATCTGGGCAATCTGATATCGAATGATAGTAGCCGCCGCGAGGAAGCGAAAAAACGCTACCAGGAGGCTTTAAAAGCATACCGCGAAATGGCGAAAAATAATCCTGCCGTATATCTTCCAGATGTGGCGGGTACGCTCAACAATCTGGGCAATTTAATATCTGATGATAGCCGCCGCCGCGAGAAGGCGGAAAAATACTATCAGGAAGCTTTAAAAGCATACCGCGAATTGGCGAAAAATAATCCTGCTGTGTATCTGCCTTATGTAGCCGGTACGCTTAATAATCTGGGAACCCTGGTTGCAGCTGATAGCCGCCGCGTGAAGGCGGAAAAATACTATCAGGCGGCTTTAAAAACATACCGAGAATTGGCGAGAAATAATCCTGCCGTGTATCTGCCTTATGTAGCGAATACGCTCAACAATCTAGGAAACCTGGTATCCAATGATAGCCGCCGCGAAGAAGCGGAAAAACGCTACCGGGAGGCTTTAAAAGCATATCGCGAATTGGCGAAAAATAATCCTGCCGTGTATCTGCCTTATGTGGCAGGCACCCTAAACAATCTGGCTACCCTGGTTGCAGCTGATAGTCGCCGCCGCAGCGATGCGGAAAAACGCTATCTGAAAGCTTTAATAGCATACCGCGAATTGGCGAAAAATAATCCTGCCGTGTATCTGCCTTATGTGGCGGGCACCCTAAACAATCTGGCCACCTTGGTTGCAGCTGATAGCCGTCGCCGCGGGGATGCGGAAAAACGCTATCTAAAAGCTTTAATAGCATACCGCGAATTGGCGAAAAAGAATCCTGCCGTATATCTGCCTTATGTAGCCGGTACGCTTAATAATCTGGGAACCCTGATTACAGCTGATAACCGCCGCCGCAAGGAGGCGGAGAAATACTACCAGGAAGCCTTAAAAACATATCGCGAATTGGCGAAAAATAATCCTGCCGTATATCTGCCCTATGTGGCTAATACGCTAGGCGCATACGGCTTTGCACATCTGAAATGGCAACAGTCCAAACAAGCAACAACTTATCTATATGAAGCAGAAGAAATTTTTATAAAACTTGCAGCACAAGCACCCCAGGATTTTGAAGGCAACCTGGATTTGATTCAACAGTTGTTACGGCAAGCAAATTAAGCAGAAAAGCGGTGAAATGCAAATATAAGTCAATAGAAACGACTACATAACCATCTGGCGAGTTACCTAAATCAGTTAGACATTGAATGGACATAGACGCAACCAAGCAAAGATCAGCTAGGACTGCTTCGTTACTTTCAAAGATTATTTTCTCAAAAATACCATTAATTCACACATTTTCAGAATCTGCAAGTTACGTATGCAAAGCTCTAAAAGGTGCTCGCTAAAAATTTAGTAATTAGGTATAAAAGCATAAAATTTATATACTTGTTCCGGCATTCCCTAAATTATGTAATAAGGATTTTTGATAGACAACCAATCAAAAGATGTTTTTTCATGTAAACTTAAACGGCACTCTGTAATTTAATAATTAAAATAATCGTTCAATTTAGCAAAGCGTTCATCAAAGTTTATCTATTAGATGGGAGGCGTCATGAGATGGGATCGGGTGAATCCATTATTTTTATCATTCTGCAGTGGCTTTTTCTTATTATTGCCTGTTTCAATTGTTCCCGCGCTGGCTGACGATGATCAAGAAGCCATGGTCGGTCTCTGGCAGGCGATCGACAGCTTTGACGGCAGCACCCAGCTCCTATCAATCACGTGCTCGCATCGAAGCGATTGTGACGTTCGGCTCAACGATACGGCATTCACGCTTTCCTGCCAAAATCAAATCGGATTCGCGCAAGGTGTAGGATCGATTGAACACAATATACTGGCCGTCGAATTGACCTTGCACTGCTCGAATCTGGATGGTACTTCCGTCTTGGTCGGATCCCAGGAGAACGAGTTTGTGTTGGATCGCAGGAGCAATACACTAACAAATATCAATGACGACCCTACGCCCGTGCCCAACGTATTTCACAAGATCAGCAAATAGAGATGGAAATAATTTTCGGTTGTCTTTCATCCCAACTCATGAAGAGAGGCGAAGACCAGGTGTAAGAATTGGAATTGCAAATTAAAGAAACAAGAAAGAACGAAGCCAGTCAAAAATTGGCGGCAATACCTGGCATCGATTTGATCAGGGCGGGAACCATCGCAGCAACGACAGGAAATGCCGCAGAGTCCAGGGTTGGCAGATAACTTTCAGCATGGTTGATGTTGATTCAAAAGAAATATTAATGATTTGTCTCAACAGGTTATGCATCGTAATTTATTCACCTGCGTAGGAAATATAATTTTGACTGAATCCTCAGTCTTGATCAGACTCGCTTCCGCGCCAATGTTTCAGCTGCAATATAAAGGCAGCCGGCACGTGAGTCATACCGAAAGAAATAGTAAAGATGAGGACTTTTTCCAATCCCTGATTTTCCGTGTATACGGAAACCATGAGCCAGCCGAAGGCAAGGCCTACCACGACCAGGACCCCGCTCGTTATCCAGCGGGTACTCGGTGAATGCGCACTTAAGCGGTAATGAGCCCATACTGCAGCGAACAGGGCTGGAAGGCACAACAAGAAAAGGACTAAGCTATTTTCATAATGGACAAGGAATTACTGAATTAAGTTTACCGTAGTTGGCAAAAATAATTAAATTTGCATGCAAAACAATTAAAAAGAGCGCGAACATAGGAAGGCGCAAAGGATTCTGTATAATTCTGCGTAACTTCCCGAGTTAAACATAGTTCACCAATCGCAATGCAAATTCGATCATAAAACGTAAAACGATTCAATACTAATTTCCAATTTTTTATTGTGATTTTTTAGTTCCTTCCTGGAATGCCAGATAAATCCTTTTTATAGGATATAGTTTGCATTTTTTGATCGCTTTGTGCTATGTGTCTATCTTTTTTGCGGTTGAAATAACCGGCTCACGAGGAACATGCAGTATTATTTTTAGATGCTTGAGTCTGAGATGTGGAACTTTCCGCATCTGAAATTTTCTGCCTATGTGATAAAACAGCCAGTCCGACTGTAATCATTGCCCGTTGGTTGAAATAAATCTTCGCCCGTTGCATCAATTGGTTGTGAAATGATTTTCGGCAATCCATAAACTTTGAATCATCCAACAATTACTTCGGCGACTCATGTTTTGCCTGTAAGTAAATGGCTTCACACGATTCTGTTCTTTTGACCGAATGACGGCAATATAACACTGAGAAGTTTATGGACGAATTGAGATTCTGTTTCTGAGCGTGTCATCGCAAACTGAATAAACGCGATCTCCGATTTAATGCTCAGAATCTTTCTGGTTATTTGGATTTCGCTTTCCGGCAGCGTCATGGTAAATTCATAAATCCTCTTTTCCTTTTTACATTTTTCAGACTCGTTGACGCGCCGTGGAACAAAAAGAGCAACTTTGGCATGCGGCATGGCGGTATTTCCGATAAAGTTAACGACTACCATTGGCGATACAATATGCTGCAGATTGGATATTATTACTGACTTTCATTGCAGGCAAGTTAAATTATTAATGCTGGCGTTGATTTGTTGTTTGGGTCCTGCACGTTCTTCTGTGCGAGAAAATACACCGTGTTCAAAGGCTGGTTTGACGGCAGTTTTCAACTATCCGTTATTTTACATTAAAATCATATCATTACGCGCACCATACAAATTAAGTCTGGTATAACTGTGTACAAGTATCGGCTTGCATTGAAATGTTGGGTACTCTCATAATTTCGTTGCAATTTAGATGCTTTGCTTAAGAGTGAAGTTGAAGAAGAAACAATAATAGGAACTGTTATCGTTTATTATCAATAACTTATTTTTGATTTTTAACTTGATCTTCTCTATAATGATTGGCACTTGAATAAAACGCGGTGCTGTGTGCAGCGCGTTTGTAACCAAAGGAGTCAACGATGAAAGGTGAAAAGCAAACAGTTAACCTTCTGAACAAGGTGTTAAAGAACGAACTCACCGCCATCAACCAGTTTTTCCTCCATGCCCGTATGTATAAGCACTGGGGCTTAGGAGAGTTGAACGAGCACACCTACAAAGCTTCCATTAAGGCAATGAAACAAGCCGACTGTGTAATTGAAAGGGTTCTTTTTCTGGAAGGCCTGCCTAATCTGCAGGATCTGGGAAAGCTGCTGATAGGCGTTGATGTTTATGAAATGCTGCAGGCAGACCTGGAATTAATTACCGCTATCCGGACGCAGCTGATCGAAGCAATTACTCATTGTGAATCCGCGGCGGATTATGTCAGCCGGGAACTGCTTGAAGATTTGCTGGAACACACAGAAAATCATTTCGACTGGCTGGAAACCCAGCTAGCGCTGGTTGAAAAAGTGGGCATCCAAAATTATCTGCAATCGAACATGTGAGGAAAAGATTATGAAAGGAAACAAAAAAATTATCGATACGCTGAACCAGCTTTTGGCTGGCGAGCTGACTTCTATGGATCAGTATTTCACGCATTCACGTATGTATGACGATTGGGGGCTCAGCAAGCTTTACGAGCGTATTAATCATGAAATGGATGATGAGAAACAGCACGCAGATCTTCTGATTAAACGCATACTATTTCTGCAAGGTGTTCCGGCTGTGGGTAACCGTAGTCCACTTAAAATCGGCAAAGACGTCCGGGAAATGCTGAAAAACGATCTGGAACTGGAATATTCCGTGATTACTGCACTGCGCGAAGCCATCGCTGCCTGTGAGCAAGAGAAGGATTATCAGACCCGGGAAATACTCGAAACCATGCTGGCCGATACCGAGGAGGACCACACATACTGGTTGGAACAGCAACTGGGCTTGATTGAAAAAATCGGCATAGAGAATTATCTACAATCGCAGATGTAACGCTTTGTTATTAAATACAATACCGTTATTTAATCAAAGCTGAACGGCTGCAGCGCAATGGCGCTGACCGGTCGGCCGTTTCGGTGCGGCGGGTTGCACTGCCAGGTTCGGGCCGCTTTAATGGCGGCTTCATCCAGGCGTTTGTAACCGCTGCTATTGATTACCTGCGCAGATTTTTACCACACCCGATTCACTAACCTCAAGCCTCTATACCGCCCGCACCATATTCACCAAGCTGCCGGGAAGGTTTGGGATAGGTCGGGAGCATTAGCTCATAACAAATCACAGATAACTCCGTGGTTAACATCACCGGACCTGCAGGCAAATTGCCCGGCGTTGTTCTGCCCGCTTGAGCAATGACGATAGCTGCCAAGTCTATGAACCGCCAAAAGCATATTTGCTGTTTGAACCAAAGCGACGTGAAAGGGATATCCCAATTATTTATTGAATGAATAGCATAAGGCTATTCAGGTTCCTGAATTGCAATACTGGCAGATACAATACCGCCGTTTGAGCATCGCTTAATATTTGAACAACACGCTGTACCTTGGTTGAAGAAATGTAACCAAACCAATTATACGTTGCAATTGCCGTTTGATGTCTCATCGTTAAAACCGGTCGAATTGCAAAATTGCCTGGATTGATTGCAAACAAATCTGGTTAGTCGGTGAATAAAATGCGCCGATGCAAAAATGAAACAAACCACGGCTGTGTGAGACAGCAGCCATCTTTACATGTCATTAATAATTCTCCGGTCCGTTCAATAGACCACGTGTAATTTCACGTCCACCTGGGCAAAGAAGGTCCGGTTCGGTTTTGTTTGGCATGCGTAAGTAAGAAATGGGCTTTTTTAGCCGCTTTAATGCAACCTTCCCTCCCTTTTTAAATGCATAAAATCTACAGCCCCTGAGCATGTTGCTACAAAAAATGTAATCAAATGTAGCGTATCAGCTCGACTGTAGCAGCCTTTTCTAAGTACATAATGTAGGGAAAATATTATGCATATTAAAATTGCAACCAAACTATTGTTGATATCAACCTTATACGCAATGCTGGCAATGCCTGTATTTGCAGAAATAGATATCAAAAATATCCAACAATTGCTAAACATTGCAGCATCAGAAAAAGAGCGTGATATCGATAAAGGCCGTTGGATCACGAGATTTTTTGATCTGCGCGATCAATTTTCTCAAAGAAACCAGCAAAATTCTGATCGCTTACCAAACATGCTTATTTCAGAAAACACGCATGGTATCGATGCAACCTACAGCACTACCGGATTTATTGATTTAACGAATCCTTTTTTCCAAAGTCTGGGCAATAACGGACGTAGTTGCGTTACCTGTCATGTACCGTCGGAAGGTTGGACCATTACACCAAAAGGTGTACAAAAACTTTTTGACGAAACGGATGGATTCGATCCGCTTTTTCGCTTGGTCGATGGTGCAAACTCACCGCTTGAAAATGTTGCCACGGTCGATGAACGGCGCAATGCGTACAGCATGCTGCTGAACAAAGGCAATATCCGTACTGGAATCGGAATTCCTGACGATGCGGAATTTGAATTAATTGAAATCGATGATCCTTATGGGTATGCCAACGAAGAGGAGCTTTCGTTGTATCGCCGTCCTTTACCGACCACGAATTTAAAATTCCTGAACGCTATCATGTGGGAGGGACGTGATACCACCCTTGATGACAGCTCGAGTGATTGTATTTTTGGAACCCAGACTTGTTTTGCGCCAGTATCAGCAGATTTGGCCGTACAGGCTAATCACGCAACATTAGGCCATGCCGAAGCACTGGAAGAATTAACTGCTGAAGAACAAGCGGCTATTGTAGCATTTGAAACAAGTATATATACGGCGCAAGTGATTGATAAAAAAGCAGGCGACCTAACGGCAAACAAGGCAAAGGGCGGTCCAATCATTCTTGAGAAAGTTGAGTATTATTTTGGTATTAACGATACTGTTGATGGTGATTATCGCTCCGGTGAAAGCTTTAACCCTATTGCGATGACGCTCTATGAGGCTTGGGAACGACATGAACCTGCTGGAAGAAGAAGAACGGGCGCTGATCTTGCACGTGCAGCTATTGCTCGTGGTGAAGATTTGTTCAATGCCAAACCAATCTTGATTAGCGGTGTCAGCGGTTTAAACGATGAGTTAGGCATTCCTGAGATATCGGGTTCATGCACGACATGCCACAATATACCAAATGCTGGCAATCATTCAGTTCCGTTACCACTGGATATCGGTATTTCAGACGCTTCGCGTCGTACCCCAGATATGCCTTTATACACACTGCGTAATATTGTAACGGGTGAAGAAATTGAAACAACGGATCCAGGACGCGCTTTGATTACAGGCAAGTGGAAGGATATCGGGCGTTTCAAAGGACCGGTACTGCGTTCTGTTGCTTCACGTCCACCCTATTTCCATGATGGCTCTGCAGCAGATTTACATGAGGTTGTTGAATTCTATAACACACGATTCAGCATTAACCTCACAGATCAGGAAAAATCTGATCTGGTCGCTTTTTTGGGTGCATTGTAATGCTTTCTGCCATATTAATAACAATGTTCTGTTGTCCGAAGACGGCGAAACATTGCTTGGCGCAAGTGGTGTGATCAATTAAATTTTACAAAGTGAGCGGCTTTTCACAATTCATTACCATAATGTTGGTGGCACACTTGGCAATCCCGGCTGACATTATGGCGCCGAACCGCCTGTATCCGTTTTTGCTTGCTGTATACGCGTTATCAGTGCGTGCGTGTGATTGGCGATCATCAGTTCTTCATTGGTCGGGACGACCCAGGCCGAGACCATGCTGTCTGCTGTCGTGATACAAGGCTCGCTATTTTGATTGGCATCGGCTGCCAGCGTCATACCCAGCCAGGCGCAGGCGCCTACAATTCGTGCCCGGATCACCGCCGAATTCTCGCCAATCCCGGCGGTAAACACCAGACCATCCACCCCACCGAGCACCGCAGCAAGCGAACCGATTTCCTTGGCTATCCGATGCACAAAGTAATCGACAGCCAGTTGCGCACGCGGCGCATGATTCTCCAGCAGCATGCGCATATCGTTGCTGAGGCCGGATAAGCCAAGCAACCCTGAATCCTTATATAGCAGTTTTTCCAGTGCCGCGGATGACATGCCGCGCTGCCCGGCCAAATACAGCAGCACGCCAGGGTCAATACCCCCCGGGCGGGTCCCCATCGGAATGCCGTCGAGCGGCGAAAAACCCATTGTCGAATCCTGGCTCTTTCCGTCACGGAGCGCACACAGGCTCGCACCACTGCCCAGATGCGCAACAATCACGCGTCCATTCGCGATTTCAGGCGCGGTCTGCGGCAGCGCCGCAGCGATATATTCATAGGACAGTCCATGAAAACCATAACGCCGTATCCCGGTTTCGTAATATTCCCAAGGCAGTGCATAGATGTCGGCCAGCTGCGGGTGGCTACGATGAAAAGCCGTATCGAAGCAGGCAACCTGCGGCATCTCAGGCTGTGTTTCCCGGACCGCTCGTATTGCTGCCAGATTATGCGGTTGATGCAAGGGGGCGAGCGGGATCAGCTTCTCGAGTGCGTTGAAAACCGGTGCATCGACCCGCACCGGCCGGGAAAATTCCGTGCCGCCATGCACCACACGGTGGCCCACGGCCAACAGTGACTCCCCTTCGAATTGATCACGCAACCAGGTTCCGACCAGCGCAATCGCATCTTTTATTTCACGTACCTCCGTATCTGCAAAATCCCGCTCGACCAGTGTGCTGCCTGCATGATCTTTTACCATCAGCCGCGGCTGGCTGCCGACACCATCGATCTGTCCACGCACATCCTGTTGAAGAACGTCACCCCCGGTGCGAAACAGCGAAAACTTCAGACTCGACGAACCGGTATTCACAACCAGGATTAAGCCGTTGTTCACGCCGTCCAACCCATATTATGCACGCGCCTCAAGAACCACGACGCTGCGTGGACTCACTCGATAAACAGGCTTTGCCAGCGGTACCTGCCGTTTCTGTTCGATGATATCCGCCGGTGTATTCTGTGCGGTATCGAGAGTGTGATGCCACTGCCGGCCATTTATTGTCGGTAATGGCGCGTTCAGAATCTGATCTGACATGTTAAAGATCACATGCAGATCTTCTTCGTCATTACTGAGGCCCGCAATCGTACAGGCCAATACGCGTGCCTGACCGTCATGCCAAAGCGGCTCATCGAGTTGCACACCGTGCCAGACAATATCGGAAATACCGCGTCCGGAAATCTGTCTCCCGGTAAAAAAACGATTACTGGTAAGGCATGTGTGACGGCGGCGCAGCGAAATCAGTTCGCGGGTAAAACGCAGCATGTCGGCATTATGGTCCGTTAGCCGCCAATCAAACCAGCTAATCGCATTGTTTTGACACCAGGTATTGTTGTTGCCATGTTGTGTGCGCAGCACCTCATCGCCAAACAGCAACATGGGTACACCGCGCGAGAGCATCAGAACTGCCAAAAGATTTTTTACCTGTCGCCGCCGTAGCGCGAGCACCGCTGCGTCGCTGGTCTCACCCTCGACACCACAGTTCCAGCTCATATTGTCGTTGCTGCCGTCGCGATTGTCTTCGCCATTGGCCTCGTTATGCTTGTCTTGATAACTCACCAGATCATACAGGGTAAATCCATCATGGCAGGTGATAAAATTAATGCTGTTAGCCGGTCTGCGCTCGTTATATAAATCGGCGCTGCCAGCGATGCGTGCCGCCACTTCACTGATAATCCCGGGATCACCACGTACAAATCGGCGCATGACATCACGATAGCGGCCATTCCACTCCGACCAGGCCATACCCGGGAAAGCGCCAACGTGATACAGTCCGGCCGCATCCCAGGCTTCGGCAATAACCGGCACCTGAGAAAGAATTTTCGAAGATTCGATGGCCCAGGGTAAAGGGGGATTGGGTAGCGGTATGCCATTTTCGCCACGTGCAAAGACGCTGGCCAGATCAAAACGGAAACCATCCACCCCCAGCGTCTCCACCCAATATTCGAGACAATGGACAATGAACGCCGTCACCAGCGGATGATTACAGTTCACCGTGTTGCCGCAACCGGTAAAGTCGAGATAACGGCGCCGGTCGATATCATCAAGATGGTAGAAAATATCGTTGGCAAGTCCCTTGAAGTGAATCACTGGGCCGTGTATGCCGCCTTCAGCGGTGTGATTGAACACCACATCCAGTAAAACACCGATATCGGCCGCATGAAACGCATCGACCAAGTCGCGAAACTCCTGAACAGATTGCACCGGATCAATGCAATAGCCAGGATGCGGCGCCCAAAAACTGTGGGTGCTATAGCCCCAGTAATTTTGCAGCGCGCGGTTTGCAACATTGGGTGGTACGTCCTGTGTATCAAAAGCCATCACCGGCAGGAGTTCCACATGCGTCACACCGAGCGCCTGCAGATAAGGGATCTTCTCCTTTAGTGCTGAAAAACTGCCGGGGTGCGTCACGGCAGCCGACGAATGTTGGGTAAATCCTCCCACATGCAGCTCATAGATCACCGCACCCTCGAGGTCAGCGTACTGCCAGCATGAGTGAGCACTGCTGGATCGCTGAACGGGCGGTTCAACCACGATGGCGCGTAAACCATTTGACGCAATACTTTGCCCGGCACAGGCGCGCCTGCGGTCCCACAGCTTATCACTCACCGCCCGCGCCCAGGGATCAAGCAACTCCTTATAAGGATAGAAGCATCTGCCGGTCGCAACGATATCGCCGGGACCGTCCATGCGCCAGGTATAATAGGTCCCAACCGGCAAATTTTCCACGAATACATGCCAGAAGAAGAAACTGCGATTGTGCTCGCAATCAAGTGTGATAACCTGAAAAGGCGCACAACTATCCGCGGCAGCATACAACGACAGTTCGGCATGCGTCGCATGTTGACTAAAAGCGCAGAAATTCACACCGTCCGAACTGGGAGTGGCGCCGGGCGGAAAACGGGTCCCGGGTCGAATCCTGTAAGGCGGCGGCACCGCATGGCGACGAATGGTTGCTGTCAAGCTGGTATCACCTGCGCTGCATTCTCCATGCGGTCTTGGCTTATTTTTGGACGGCATCGTATTACTAACTTTTACGCCCTAGTTACTGCTTGTACATTCCAGATCTCCTCGCAATATTCTTTGATAGCGCGATCTGAAGAAAACTTGCCGCTGCGCGCCGTGTTGAGAATGGACATGCGCGTCCAGTTTTCAGCATCCTGCCACGCGGCACTGACCTGCTCCTGACAGGCAATATAAGCGGCATAATCCGCGAGCACCAAAAATGGATCGGCGCTAGTCAGGTTGTCGACAATAGGGCGGAACACTTCAAGATCCCCTCCGGAAAAATGACCGCTGCTAATGAGTTCCAACACGGTGCGCAATTCGGCGTTACCGGCAGCATAGCCGGCCGGACGGTAACCTTTGCGTTTGAGTTGTTCCACTTCCCCGACGGTCAGACCAAACAGAAAAAAGTTCTCTGCGCCGACCTCTTCACGCATCTCAACGTTAGCGCCGTCAAGTGTCCCGATGGTCAGCGCGCCGTTGAGCATGAATTTCATGTTGCCGGTACCGGAAGCCTCTTTACCGGCAGTCGAAATCTGTTCCGACAAATCGGCGGCCGGATAAATGAGCTGCGCATTCTGAACATTAAAGTTGGGTAAAAAAGCCACCTTCAGACACGTATTCACATCCGGATCGGCATTGACCGTTTCGGCCACGGCATTGATAAGCTTGATAATGCGCTTGGCGATGCAATAACCAGGTGCGGCTTTGCCGCCGAAAATGAAAGCGCGTGGTGGAATCACCATGCCTGGATTCTTTTTCAGGCGATGATAGAGGGTGATGATATGCAACACATTCAGATGCTGGCGTTTATATTCATGAATGCGCTTGACCTGGATATCAAACAGCCAGTCAGGATCGATTTCGATCCCGGTGCTCGCACGCACATAATCGGCCAGGCGCTTTTTGTTGTCCTGTTTGGCTGCACGCCACTTCTGGCGGAACGCGGCGTCATCTGCCTTGGCTTCAAGCTGACGCAGTTGTCCCAGCGCCGCCGGCCATTGTTCGCCGAGCGTTTCATTGAGTAAAGTGCGTAACCCTGGATTTGACAATGCCAGGAAACGACGAGGTGTAACGCCATTCGTTTTGTTGCTGAAGCGCTCCGGCCACATCTCGTAGAAATCCTTTAATACGCTGGCCTTGAGCAAATCCGAATGCAGTGCGGCTACGCCGTTGATGGCATGACTGCCAACGGTGGCAAGATGCGCCATGCGCACGCTTTTACCACCCTTCTCGTCAATCAGCGACATGCGCACTACACGCGCTTCGTCATCCGGGAACTGTGCGCGTACTTCATCGAGGAAACGACGATTGATTTCATAAATAATCTCCAAATGACGCGGCAGAAACTGGGCAAACATGGGTAATGGCCATGTTTCCAGCGCTTCAGGCAACAACGTGTGGTTGGTATAGGCAAATGCCTGTACGGTGATAGCCCAGGCCTTATCCCAACCCAGTTGTCGTTCGTCAATCAGCAGACGCATTAGTTCAGCCACACCAATGGAAGGATGGGTGTCGTTAAGCTGTACAGCATAATGTTTTGCAAAATCCTCCACTGGCGCACCGGAAAGATCGAGGATATGCAGCATGTCCTGCAGCGAGCAGGAGACGAAAAAATATTGCTGGCCAAGGCGCAGCCGCTTGCCGATTTCTGGTTCGTCATTCGGGTAAAGCACCTTGGTCACCGTTTCGGAGGACAATTTATCAGCAACCGCCTGATAGTAATCACCGGTATTGAAGGCCTGGAAATCGAATGACTCAACCGCCTCAGCACTCCATAGCCGCAAGGTATTACATGTACTGACACCATAACCCTGGATCGGTGTATCGTAAGCAGTCCCCTTTACCATGCGGAAAGGCACCCAGCGAACTCGAAAACATCCTTGTTCATCCTGATATTGTTCAGTATGCCCTCCCCACTGAACGTAATAAGCGATATATGGTTTGGCGATCTCCCAGGGATTACCATAATGCAGCCATTTGTCTGTTTTCTCAGTCTGCCAGCCATCGTGGATTTCCTGATCAAAGATGCCGAACTCGTAACGGATACCGTAGCCGATTGCCGGACGCTGCAATGTCGCCAGTGAATCCAGATAGCATGCAGCAAGCCTTCCCAGGCCACCATTACCCAGTCCCGGTTCTTCCTCGCAAGCCATGATGGTGTCGAGATCCAGGCCAAGTTCGGCCAATGCTATACGGGCCGCCTGTTCGATATTGAGGTTCACCAGATTATTACCCAGGTGTGGCCCCATGAGGAATTCCGCCGAGAGATAGCAGGCGAGTTTGCTATTACAATCGAAATAGGTTTGTGTGGTTTTCATCCAGCGCTGCTGCATGCGATCACGCACTGCTAACGCCAACGCATAGTAATAATCATGTGCGGTTGCGACAGCCGGCAACCGTCCAACGGAATAGCGCAGATGATCCATCACTGCCTGTTTGAGCGTGGCAGCCTGCATACCGGTACGAACATCGGCGGCGGCTGCAGGAACAGAAACAGTAGCTGATGCGGCGGTTTTTCTTTTTTTCAGCGGTTTTTTGCTATTCATGGTATTTGATCCCTCTCAAATTCGTTTTGAGCACTTTCCAGGTTTTTGGTGATCCGCGTTCCACAGCCAGATCCTGCCAGTAAGCATGGGATTATTCGACAGCATCACGACTTGATATCGGACGTCTTGCTGTCAGCATGCTCGGCTAACCAGCGCGAATGATGTTTGCGAATGACAGCAATCGCCTCATCGGCACTATCGACGCAGTACGGAATTTTCATATCCTCTGCGTCGGCCAATTCGAATCCTGGGCGCAGCATCATCTGTGTCGCCCAGTCAATCAGGCCCTTCCACATAGGGCCCGTGAAAACGAGCGGTGTGTCGTGAAGATGACGTACTTGCAACAACTGCCAGATCATAACCGACTCGAGTACGGTGCCAATGCCACCCGGCGCCACAATAAAAGCATCGGACAACAGCACGAAATGATGCAGGCGGGTGAAAAAGGTCTGATGCTCAAAAGCCTCGCCAACGAAAGGATTGACTTCTTGCTCGAACGGCAGTTTTACGTTGATACCAATGTTCTGCACGCGTTCCGGCGCCCGGGATGCTTTCGCACCCTCGTTGGCGGCCTGCATCAGGCCCGCTCCGCCGCCCGTCACGATGTCGCACCCCATCGCCGCCAACACCTCAGTCATGCGCTTAACTTCTTGATATACCCAATGTCCGGGTTGGGTACGCGCTGAACCGAAAATCGTGACGCGGTAACGCTCACGCCGGGTTGGCCGCAGACGGGTTAAGTTGTTAACCGCCGCCCACATACCAAAGACCGTTTCGACAACAATACGTTTGACCGCTTCCTCATCGGCCAAACTGACCGTTGACTCAGCAGGATCGGTTGATGATGGTTGTTTTTTCATGATTTCACAATTTAATACGGCCACACCCAGTTAGTAATTTCTTCGCGATCGGTACCATGCTCATGGGCATAGGCAAGGTTCTGGATGAGCTCGTTTTTCATCTTTTCTTTCAGATGCGCGGCCCGTGCAGCCAGCCCAGGCACCCGGTCGATTACATCGATCACCAGTGTAAAGCGGTCAGCCTGGTTCAAGATTGCGAGCTCCAGCGGTGTGTTGATATTGCCGCGCTCTTTGTAGCCGCGCACATGCAAGTTTTCATGGTTTTTAAAGCGGTATGCGAGCCTGTGAATCAGCCAGGGATAACCGTGAAAATTGAAAATCACCGGGCGATTGGTCGTAAACAGGCTGTCGAACTCACGGTCGGTAGAACCACAGGGATGTTCAGCCAGCGGCTGCATTTTGTAGAGATCCACCACATTGACAAAACGTACTTTTAAATCCGGCAAGTGTTCATGCAGCAGCGCTGTCGCCGCAAGCGCCTCCTGCGTTGCAACGTCGCCGCAAGAGGCCATCACCACATCCGGTTCCACGCCCTCATCATTACTGGCGCGGCGCCAGATACCGATACCCTTGACGCAATGTACAATTGCCTCATCGATGGTGGTGAACTGCAGATGTTTCTGCTTGTCGGCAACAATGACATTGATACAGTCGGTCGAACGCAAACACTGATCTGCGATTGCAAGCAGCGTGTTTGCATCGGGTGGCAGATAAATACGGGTAACAGTCGGGCTCTTGTTGGTGACGATATCGATGAAACCGGGATCCTGATGCGAGAAGCCATTGTGATCCTGTCGCCAGACGGTCGAGGACAGCAGAATATTTTGTGACGCGACAGGAACGCGCCAGGGTACGTGATTTTTCGAAATATCCAACCACTTGGCATGCTGGTTGAACATTGAATCGATGACATGAGCGAAGGCTTCATAGGTATGAAAAAAACCGTGGCGGCCACTAAGCAGGTATCCCTCGAGCCAACCGATCAAAGTATGTTCGGAGAGCATTTCCATTACCCGCCCATCGCGAGACAATTCGCCGCCATCTTCATCCTCGGGCAACAGTTCTGCCATCCAGACTTTCTTACTCACCTCATAGATCGACTGCAGGCGGTTGGAAGCGGTCTCATCAGGACCGAACACGCGAAAATTGGTCATGTTATGATGCATCACATCGCGCAGAAACTCACCCAGCGGTTTGGTGTTCTCGTGCAACACTGTGCCGGCTTGTTTTACCTCTACCGCATAGTTGCGAAAATCCGGCAGCTTAAGATCCTTGCGTAACAAGCCGCCGTTAGTATGCGGATTGGCACTCATGCGACGGTGTCCCTGAGGGGAAAGTGCGCGAAATTCCGAGAGGAGACGGCCGTTTTCATCAAACAGCGCCTCGGGCTGGTAACTTTTCATCCAGTTTTCCAGTAGCTTCAAATGCGCCGGATTGGTGCGAACATCCGAAAAAGGCACTTGATGGGAACGCCAGGAGCCTTCGGCTTTATGACCATTGATTTCTTTGGGTCCAGTCCACCCCTTGGGCGTGCGCAACACAATCATGGGCCAGCTTGGCAGTTCGACCGCACCGTTCTCACGCGCCGTTTTCTGGATGGCCCGGATCTCACTGGTAACCGTATCGAGCGTCTGCGCCATGATCTGGTGCATCGTATCAGGATCGTCTCCCTCGACAAAATAAGGCGTGTAACCATAGCCATGAAAAAGCGCGGCCAGTCGGTCGTGGCTGATGCGTGAAAGAATAGTCGGGTTGGCAATCTTGTAACCGTTCAGGTTCAGAATCGGCAACACAGCGCCATCGCGGGACGGATTAATAAATTTGTTCGAGTGCCAGGCAGTCGCGAGCGGACCCGTTTCAGCCTCGCCATCACCAACTACGCAAGCGACGATCAGATCGGGATTGTCAAGACAAGCACCATAAGCGTGCGACAGACTGTAGCCCAGTTCCCCACCCTCATGAATGGATCCGGGTGTTTCCGGTGTGACATGCGAGCCGATCTGACCAGGGAAGGAAAACTGCTTAAAAAACTTCCGCATTCCCTCCGCATCTTCGCTTTTGTCGGGATAAATCTCTGAGTAAGTGCCTTCGAGATAAGTGGGACCGATGACGCCGGGTGCACCATGACCAGGACCCGCCATAAAAATCATATCAAGGTCGTCACGCTTGATCACCCGGTTAAGGTGTGCCCAGACAAACGACAATGCCGGGCTTGCGCCCCAGTGCCCAAGCAACCGGTGTTTGACATGTTCGATAGCGAGCGGTTCTTTTAACAGCGGATTGTCACGCAGATAAATCATACCCACCGAAAGGTAATTGCAGGCGCGCCACCACGCGTTTATTACGTGCAGCTCTTCAACATTGAGCGGATTGCTGGGTGTTGTAGGTTTATGTTTGGTAAAGTCCATCGCTAGCGGTCCTTTCACGAATTTTCAAGTTAATTTAGCCAATTAGAAATATGCGCAAATACGTATATAACCCTAATTTATGACGGTTCTGTTAACATTCGATTAAAACATCCCTTCTTGAAGTATAAACTAAACCCTGGCTGCACCTGAAATGAAATTTGGATCCGTATTTTTACCTTGTCTATTTAATATTGCGCTATTCTATAGACGCATCTGAAATATCTGTTGAGAGACATTTAATTTTCTACACAAAACGAGAGCGGCGTGTAAGCGTTCGAGGGCGTTTCCTCAAGGCGCTGCGTGCGGGGCTCGATAAAAAAACATGGTTACTGTTCCGGGACAATGAATGTGATGCAGCACACATAATAAAGGAGTAAAGACATGAATCATAAAATTGGCTTTCAAGTTATCGTATCGCATTTTGTCATTGCGATGGCATTGGTGATAACGCCCTTGGCAGGGTACGCAACTGAACAAGGCGAGCAGCGACGTGAGGCCCGGGACACAAGGCAAGAGGCGCGCCAGCAGTCAAGAGCGGCTAAAACTGAATGCAAGGCTGGCGATGAAAAAATCCGGGTGGAATGTCGACAGAAGAAACGGGACACGAAGCAAAACGCCCGCAAGGAAGCACGGGACATCAAATACTAACAACGGAAAGTATTTCTCTGGATAAAGCGAGCGCACAGGCTGACTCTTTCGTGGAAGCTCGATATATAATAATGCACTGGTTTAACGGGTTGCCGTGATTATGTCCCGCCCATTAAGGATCGAATATACCAGCCAGCGTATGATTTTTCTGCACTTGTTGTCGCAGATAAAGCAGGATGTTTTGTATGGGGATTCGCGGGTGTTCTGCTCCGAAGCAGATAATGTAATTAATTAATGAAAAAACTTAATACTATTGACTTTTATTCTTAGTATCGGATTAAAGTTTTTGCCAATCTTGGAATTTTTCAATTGATCAACAATGAAACGATAGATCAAATGACCCGACGCTCAGTCAGGTTCAGGAAATTAACAGACAACGGCGATAACCGGGGTTTCAGTTATAAAGCTTCAAAAGAGGCGCTGGCTTTTTCGCAAAAAATTGTAGATCTGCACATTGTATCCATTGTACCCGGCGCTATCCGTGGCAATCATTTTCATATCGACAGAAATGAAGTGATTTACGTGATTTATCAAAGCCAATGGCTGTTCGTTTATGACGAGGGTGAAAACTCCACAGTAAGAAATCATGAAATCACAGGCTCGGGTTGCATTGAAATAGCCGTCTCAGCAAACTGCGCCCACGCGATAAAAAATACAGGCCGCAAAGATTTGTTGATATTTGCTGCATCTAACGGTAAATACGATCCGGATCTGCCGTGTACCAGGCGCAGGGTTGTCGTCGAATAGATAAGCTGTTAATGCCTGTTAACCCACGCCACCAAAACCATGATATGCGCGCCGCAGCGGAGCTATGGGCAAAGATGCAGGCACTGCGGTCCACACAATTCAAAACTCTGCTTTGAATATAAGTCTTGACCAATGCAGAAAGTGTCGCAGTCTGCCTGTTTGCTGCTGTGGCTGTCAATGCCGTGAAACTGAGACGCACCTTTTGCCAAAGCAATGGCAATCGTTGTATTCTTTACAATACGTATTCTCTTCTTAGCGCGTGATTATTACAACACCTATTACAACACCTGTTGGCACATAGATGCCATTTAGCATACTGGGCGGCTATTCCGTTACTCCATGAAAAAGGCGACAAAAGCATGATTGATCACACTCTCGATACTGCAAATGCAATTCTCTATGTGCGACCAAAATCTTCTCTCGAAGCAGATGATTTTATCCAGCTCGCCAAAACGGTTGACCCATATATCGAAAGAACCGGCGATCTTGCTGGCCTCATTATTCAAACACCAGCATTCCCCGGATGGAAAAATTTCACTGCGATGGTGACGCATTTCCGCTTTGTGCGGAATCATCACAAACACATCAAGAAAGTCGGGCTTGTAACCGATTCTCCCGTCGGCAATGTCGCAGAGCATTTGGCGTCACATTTCGTGTCAGCGAAAGTAAGGCACTTTTCTGCGGGAGAACTTGAGGCCGCAACACAATGGATTTTAAATCACGATTGAGAAAATACCGGGGTTGATCTCACTTCCATTCGCCTTTTGAAGTCCGCTTAACCGTGCTTACGCCACAACAGCAACACGGTACATTTGCTCTTGATATGGTTGCATGATTACTCGGCCTGCGCTTTCAGCCGCTGACCTTCAATTTCCAGCGTTTTTCTCTCTTCTTCCAATTCAGCGATGGTACGATTGACCGCTTCTTCGTCTAGGAAATCAGGATCGGTATCGAGTATCTGTTGAAAATCATTTTTCTTCTGCTCCCATTCATTTTTTCTTTGATTCCAACTTTCAATGTCTGCAAATAATTCGCCGCTTTGCTCCTTGATATTGCTCAAGAGATCGCCGACATTATCGAGCGCTTCGTCATACTTGCCATCCTGATATTTTTGATATTCAGATTTTAACAGATCTGCCCCAGCTCCAACAACTTCAGCGCCTTTGCTGAATATTTCCCGGGCTTGCTCCTTTTCTTCCGCCGTGCCAAAAAAATAGTTGTAGCTTAGCAATAGAATAACTAAGAATAGTATCGTTGTGATAATGAATCGAATCATGGTGAAGACATTTAATCCTTATCCGAACAATTATTGTAACAGTGATAAAATATTGCACACCACCCAATACGGAATCCCGGCGGTCAGTATAAAAAACGCACGTAAGATCGTTCCTTGATCGTTTGTTGATATTAAACCTCAACTTCCATTATCATTCAATAACTGCTTGTCAGGTGGCACCGAAACGACAATGAAAACTAAAAAATCCTGCTGCGTATACCTTGGTGACGCGCTTGCACGTTACACATTTGGTGACGACCATCCTTTTGGCCCGCTGCGCCATCATGCTTTCAGCAACGCGCTGCGCAAGAAATCGCTTGTTCAATATGTTGACATTCTGAAACCCGTTATGACCACACAGGCAATTCTTGAACTGTTTCACACGCGCGAGTATATCGAGAAGGTTAAAAGCATGTCAGCGTTTGGCAGCGGTTTTCTTGACCAGGGAGATACACCGGCGTTTCCCGGCATGTATCAAGCAGCGCTTGCGATCGCCGGGACCGTATGCAATGCCATAGATCGTATCGTCAACAATGAATATACAAGCGCATTCATCCCTATTGCCGGGTTGCATCATGCACGACGTGATCGTGCAGCAGGATTTTGTGTCATCAATGATTGCGGTATTGCCATTGAGTATCTACGGCATATTCACAACATCAAAAAGATTGCATACATCGATATCGATGCGCACCATAGCGATGGCGTATTCTATAGTTTTGAAGATGATTCCGATCTGATTTTTGTTGATTTTCACGAGGACGGTCACTTTCTATATCCTGGGACCGGGAATATCGATGAGACTGGAAAAGGTAGCGCAAAAGGGACCAAGCTGAATTTTCCGATGCCGCCTGGTGCTGATAATGATTTATTTATGAAATTATGGCCACAAGCTGAAGAATTTTTACGCACAAGTAAACCTGAGTTTGTATTTTTGCAATGTGGTGCCGATAGCGTTTATGGTGACCCGATAACACACATGGCTTACTCTGAGCGTGTGCATAAACATGGAGTGACAAATAGTTGCCGTATCGCTAATGAGTTTTGCGGTGGCCGCGTGGTAGCGCTGGGTGGTGGTGGTTACAATCTCGACAATATCGCTAAAACATGGACCGCTGTAGTCAGCGCCATGATCAACGCGAATAAGGAGGCTGAGGACGGTGCCAAGCTATCGTAAATCATGACAGGCAAGCCTAGCAAATTGCTTTTATGTGGCGATGATCAGTACCACAACAGCCACCCAAGTACATTTAAGTTCGGTAGTTTTCTTCTAAGCTCCCGATACTGATTTCCCAGTTCTTCAGGATTATCTGCGGCCAACTCTTCGGCTTCATCAAGCTCGGCGTGGCTACAACTGGAAGAATTAGCGCGAAGACCGCGTATTTTTTGCAACCAGGGCTCCCTTGTTGAAACGGTATTTTCTAAATGCGTGGGATGCGCGCAGTTAATCATATAGTAAGCCGGCGCATGATTCGCTTCATCTTCCACTTGTTCGATAGCATCTTGTGAAGTCTGACCGCTGGGTAATTTTCCATCAATTTCCAAAGTGAATGAGATTACCGCAGGCATATATGGATACATTTGCCGTTTACCCAAATTGTATAAACATCGCGAAAAGATGAGCGTATCAGGATATTGAATTAGTTGGCATGTACTGGATTTATCGTCAGACTAGAACAAATTTAGGTTTATTTGTCATACAGTTAACTGGTACTAAATCGGTATTAATAGGCCATATACGTGTATCGATAAACTGGCTATATTCACACTGACATTAATTACTATTAATTATACAGCTATGAGTATTTTTACCGAAATCGAACAGCTTATTGATGAACACGGACCATCCGAGGTGCTAAAAACGCGCATCCTTGCTTTGAAGAAGAAACATGCAGCATTTGTAAGCGAGAATATTGCGCACAAGACGAAGATCGCCGAGCTTGGGACACAAGTACGCCAACTTAAAAAAGAAATAACTAATCTTAAGGAAATAAACGAAAATCTTAAATCCGATATAAATCAACTGTCAACTAAAATTGACAGTATTTATAATTTTGATGCTAAAGATCTTATCTGCAAGCACTGCGGTTCAAATCGTTTAAAAGAAACCGGAACTAAATCAAATAAACGCGTAGAAAAGCCCGGTAAAAACGAAACTTTATTCCGATGTGAAGATTGCGGAAAAGAAACGGTTGTCAAATCAGAGCAGAATTAATCCACCTGGACTACTAACACCCGGGCCGTTCGCGATAGCACCAAATCCTATGCTTCTCTTCAAGCGGTCGCTGATTGCCGTTGAAAAATCTGGGTCAGCAACAAAATGCGTCGCAGCAAAAGAACGAATAGCAAGGATTCTGTGCATTATCTGGACAAGAAACAATCATTCATTTCAATCATGGTTCAATGTCCGTCGATTATGCGTTTTTTATTTGCTCGCTTCCGTACAGGGTCTTTTTTAAGCACTTTCAATACAAAGATAATCGCGGCAAATACTGAAAGAAAATTAAAAATGAGCAATACTATGAATGACAAATCAATACTAGATAAACTCATTTTATTTCTCTTGGCAAATAATTAAAATATACGGCATTTTTTTCTTAATGCTTAAGAAACAATCCATAAAAGCACGTAATTTGCAACCAATTAGCTCGTTGCAATTGCTGTTATTTGTTTGATTGTCAACTATGGGCGCGCTAAGTTGTATGCCTCGTCTGTTTCTTTTTTTGAATAGGTCGGGCAAGCCACAAAACCTGGCCAGATTATGGTGTTATATCAACAGTTTATAGATAAAAAACAACGTCAGGCGACCAGTCGTAATCATCGACGTTGTCAGTATTTACCTGGTGGTCAGAAAATTCAATAAAATAATCGTGGAGATGCAGTTCTTCTACTTGAGCATTCCAGGAATTGATGGGTTTGCCTTCTCGAAGTTTATTCATCAACTCGTCAACCGCTGACGCATCGCCTGCAAGCGAACAATGAACCATGTGATGATTTTTAGCGTCATTCGTGACCCCGCCTTTTATTTTTCTTTTGAGCGAACCGCGGATAAAGGTTTGTCTAAACATGACACCTTGAACGTTCCCGGTCACATAAAAGCTAATTTTCTTCAATGCCCTGCCCTCTGATTATTATCATTGGCCTCATATGACTTCTGGTAGAAGCAACAATACTTACTGGTAGAGCTAAGTATAAAAATAATTAAATATTTTCAACTTAACCAAAAAGTCTGGGCGATTTTAATACTGATTTTGTCTTTGATCAACGACTATAGATGTAGAGACGAAAATGGCTGCATTGTTAATGCCATCTCCCGTCTATCTCTGTAAGCAAGAGTCAGAATTCTCTCAAGCGGAGCCTGCTAAGCTGCGGGCGGCATTATTGCATATTTGCAGAATGCAAACAATGCTGCAGTCACCTTGATGGCGCAGCCAGCACAAAAATTATTATGGCAGATAGTCACCCGGCGATAGACGTGGCGAACTAATATTCAATTTTACTGTTTTCGAATCACCAATACTTTCCTGCCGGTCAAGCTTGATCGTTCGAGATGTATTAATATTTCCGGGTTTCCTGCTCACTGATAAATAACATTATTGTGCATGATCCATCCGCCCGGATGAATTTCTTCAGGATCATGATGCGTCCAGTGAATAACGCCACCTTTTTCATTCCATTCATATTCACCACAAAATTCAATGTTATCGCTTAAGGATAGCGAATCTATTCTGGCTGCTAAATCAATGTTGTGGGAAACCAGCAATGTTTGTTTTGATGCTAATTCAATAATGAACCGCTGATGCCGACTTCCACTAAGATCATCGGGCAGGATCAGAACAACCACGCCGTTTCCATAAACCTGCACATCGCTAAGCTGCGCTGCAAACAAATCAGCGAGTAGCGCATCACTGCCAGGCTCTAAGTCAATATAGTCTGAAATTACACCGGCTGTTGATAGCCCATTAAAGATATCTCCATACACATAAACTTCTTCACCTCTCGTTCCAATATAGTTGTCAGTGTCGGGATAGTAGCGTACTAAATAATTATCCAAGCTAGTGGTTGCAACGCCCGCCGGGCTAAAATATTCTGGATAAAATTGTTCAGCGAAGATGAATAACTTGTTGCTGTTAATTAGAAAATTCTCTGCAAATGCTAATGGTGGAATTAACGCAAAACTCAACAAAGTAAATTTCATCAGTGGGTTAATTATTCGGCCATCAATAGCGGATTTAATTTTCATCAAAAGATTTATAACTGAGATAAGAAACGAATGGGGAATGGGATTGATACGGCAGGAATTTATAAATCTGTAATATTTTGATCGGCAAAAAAAAACGTTGCACTGGTAAATGAATCGGAGAAAAACTGACAGTGGCTGGTGTGTGTCAGGCGTGATGAATGATATAATTATATTGCTGATTGAGTGTTCGAATTTCCATTGCTTTTCTCTTTAAAACAAGCACCTAATTTATAAAAAATCAGGTGCTTGTTAGTATCGCAATAACGATAAGTATTGCAGGTAATTTTTTCTAAGATTTCGTCTGTTGCAACTAAGTAAGCGCAAATCCTATCGGTAGAATTGCCTCGATTGGAAATACCGCTTTTCCAATTTGCGCCGGATGATTCAGAGAAATCTTTGCAAAACTGCCACAGGCAAGTTCAAATAACTATTCAAGTGCTGTATTTTATTAATTTTTTTCTTCTAAAGCATTGCATGCATCAATAAATGCTTGCCGTTCCGCCTCGGTGTTAAATTCTTGTAGTGAAGATTCCATTCCTCTTCCTTGACAATTTACTGAATTTGCTTCGGGCACACCACCACAACCAATCAATATGGCACTAAGGCCGAGAATACAAATACTATATTTAAAATTCATTAATAATTTCCTCTATAAAATCTTCACGATGGCCTAATATGTAATCGATACCTCAATCGTTTGACGCTGGTCCGGCCACATGAACCTAACAGTTTAATTCTACCTGAATTCCTTATGCTCTGAGTGATTCTTCCATATTTTAGCCAAATGGAATAAAAAAAATGATAATTAGTATGTGGTGCTACTTTCCAAGAAATATACTAAAAGTCAGGCTCTTACTGTAGGAAAAATGTTAACTCCGCAAATACCTCTCTTATAATTATTTCCTGCAAAGGGTGCATTATTGTGCCGCGGATGCTATGGAATCAGCGCGCACACCTGATTTTTTCAGTCAGATAGACCGCTAACGCCCTGGCATTCATTGAATATGTACCTACGCATGACGTGGAGATTTCAGACCGAGCGAGATACCTGCTGCAACAAGGCAGGCGACGCCAGATGGAATAAAAGCCCACATGTAGCTGCCTGTCATGTCGAAAACGCTACCAGCGAGAATTGGCCCTGCGATGCCAGCGACACCGTATGCTGTAAACATGAGCCCGTAGTTTATGCCAACATTCTTGGTTCCGAAGAAGTCCGCCGTTGTCGAAGGAAATAATGCCAGGTTGCCACCAAAGTTGAATCCAATCCATGCGGCGGCGATGGCCAGCGTCATCTTGGTCGAACCCATTGTTATAAGGGCGAACATCATCATGCCCTGCAGCAGGAACATCAGTGTCATGGTGTTCTTCCTGCCTATCTTATCTGATACCGCGCCCCAGATAATGCGTCCAGCACCGTTGAACAAAGCCAAAACACCGACAGCATTCGCTGCCGCTGCGGCACTGAGTCCGCTGTGTACGCCGTAAGGTTTCAGTATCCCGATTACAAGCAGCCCAGCGGCCGCACCGAAAACGAACATAATCCAAAGCATCCAGAACTGCCTGAGCTTGACCATGTCTTTCCACTCAAAGTCCTCGGCAGAAGAAACCTTGAAATTGGGTTCAGGCGGATTCCATCCGACAGGTTTCCAACCGGCCGGCGGGTTACTGAGAAGTTGAGCGCCCACAACAACCGATAGCATAAATATGGCGCCAAGATACTTAAAAGAAGTCAGAACTCCATAAGCATCGATAAGATTTGCGGCGATTTTTGCGAATATCCACGCGCCTGCACCGAATCCTGCCACTGCCAGGCCAGTCACCATGCCGCGTTTGTCTGGGAACCATTTTACGCAGGCAGCAATGGGGCAAACATAACTTAGGCCAATACCTGCGCCGCCTATGACGCCAACAGCCAAAGCAAGTAGCGGAAAATTGCCGCCTGTAAACGAGGCGAACAAATACCCGGCACCCAATACGACACCGCCCAACGTCGCCACAGTGCGCGGTCCCCGCTTGTCCTGCAGCTTGCCCGCAAATATCATGGTCAATGCAAATGTGGCCAACGCCAGGGAAAAAATTATCTGCGTTTGCGTTGTCGTATAGGAAAAGACTTCCTTGAGTGGGTTGACGTAAACACTCCAACTATAGATAGCGCCCAGGCAGACTTGTATTATCAACGCACCCGCAACTACCAGCCAACGCTTTTCAAAAGATTTCATTTTATCGGTGAAAGTTTGGAATACGGTTTACTGCACAGCATTAAAAAATAAAAATGGGTTGCTTATCCATTTGCGTGGTGATCATCCCTTATACTGCGCTGAGTTTTCCGCCAGACAACCATCAATCATCAAGACTGCGTGGATTGTACTGGACTAACGGGAAATAAACCTATCATGGGTGGTATTTCTCTGAAAATTAAAACTGCTGCTTTTCATCTATACTTAATCCAATTATTTTTCCATGCCATGTCTCGGCTTAAACACCCATAAGGGGAGACCATGACTGCAGCCAGCAATTACTGCTGAGTAACTTTGATATCGCATTGGCGTTAACGGGTTTCGTGAATAAATAACCCTGCGCAGTCCCACAGCCAAGTTGTTTTAAAATATTAAGTTGTTCGGGTGTCTCGACTCCTTCAGCGATGATTCCATATCCCAGTTTGTGACCCATTTCTATCATAGAACTAACAAGGAGCAAAGCTTTCTTATCAACGAGCATATCATCGACAAAATATTTGTCGATCTTCAAGCAATCAACCTTAAGGTGTTTAAGCGATGCAAAAGATGAATAGCCTGTACCGAAATCATCGATTGCCAATAAAACACCCAGATCTTTCAAGTCCTGAAAAATGGCGAGATTCCGCTGGTCTGTCTGCACAACACACTCAGTAACTTCTAACTCCAGTTCAGCCGGAGCGATACCTGTCTCGTCGATAATACGTTTTATCAGTGGAACAATCTCTTTATCGAGGAAATGGCTGGGAGAAATGTTTACGGCCATGCGCCGCACTGGAAAACCTGCTTTTTTCCAGGCAACTGCCTGGCTGCAGGCTGTGCGTAACACCCATTCTGAAAGTGGTTTTATCATGCCAATTCTTTCGGCTGTGGTGATAAAATCGGCTGGTGGAATTTGGCCCAATTGTGGATGACACCAGCGTGACAACGCTTCAATACCAACGATTCGGCCATTATCTACATCAACCTGAGGTTGATAGACGAGTGACAACTGCTGCTTTTCGATCGCTTCTCGCAGGTATTGTTCAACCTGAAAACGATACTCTGCCTTACGGGTAAGCTCATACCTGTAAAAAGCATATTGATTTTTGCCATTTTCCTTTGCGGCGTAAAGCGAAGTGTCTGCAGCTTTTAACAAAGATGTGAGATCTTCCCCATCATCAGGATAGCGTGCGATCCCAATACTGCAGGCAGGCATTAGTTTTCTGGAAGAAATTTCGATGGGTTGAGATATTATTTCAAGACAGCGTTGCGCAACATTGGCAGCATAATCTTCCTCAATCTCTTTAGCGAGAACACAAAATTCATCGCCACTAAGACGTGCCACAAAATCAATCTCACGGCAGGTATTTTCTAAACGCCTGGCAATGGTTTTAAGTAGCAAGTCACCCGCATCATGCCCGAGACTGTCGTTAACACCTTTGAAGTCGTCCAGGTCAATATATAACAAGCTGAAACGATGGTGGTGCCGGACAGATACTTTAATTAATTCCTCAAGATTCTGATAAAAATGGGCACGGCTTGCAACCCCTGTGAGTTCATCGGTGTAGGCTAACGCTTGGATACGTTTTTGAGCTTGATCTCGCTCCATAACAATTCCGGCAAGCCTGGCTGCAGATTTAAGATCATTTGACTCCTCTTTGTTTGGCAGCGCAGGATGGTTGTAGTACATGCCAAATGCGCCGAGTACGTCCCCTGATGAATTCACAATGGGCTCAGACCAGCAACACCGCAACCCATGAGGCAACGCCATATGCTTAATTTTTTCCCATCTCGGATCAGTCGCGATATCGCCAACAAGAACACGCTTTCCGGTATATGTGGAGGTTCCGCAGGAACCCACGCTCGGTCCATTTTTCAGACCGTGCACCGCATCACAATATTCTTTCGGCAGACTTGGCGCTCCGCCGTGCAACAGCTTATTATCATGTAATTCGAGCAATGAACAACGCATGCCTGGATGACGGTCTTCATACATTAATGCAATCGCATCATAGATGTCTGGTGCCGGGCGCCCAATTGCAATCATTTCAAGAATTTCAGAATTTTTCTTATCAAATGCGGCTGCTTTTTTACGTTCCGTGATATCTACATGTGTTCCAACCAGGCGGATTGGCTTATCATCAGTTTCGCGGGTTACAAGAAATGCCCGGGATAACACATCAATTTGGTGACCATTTTTATGGCGCATACGTATTTCAACTTCGAATGAATCTGTCCGCCCAGCTAAGTAATCCTGAACTTTTTCCACCACCCTATCCTTATCGTCAAGATGAACCAGGTTTGCCAAAGTGTCTAAAGTATTCTCAAGTTCATTCTCGCCATAGCCCAGCATACTTTTCCAGCGAGGGGAATAGTATGCTTTTTTAGTTTCAAGATTCCAGTCCCATAATCCGTCGTTAGCACCACGCATCGCCAGAGAAAACCGTTCTTCACTTTTATAAAGCTCAGCCGTACGTTTTTCCCCCGCCAGCCTGACAGCGGCTAATTCATTGCGTAGCTGCTTAATCTCTTTAAGCAACTGAGGCTTGGGTTTGTTGCAATTATTCATAGGGTCCTAGTACCAGGTCTGTTTCATGGGATTATTGATTAAAGACACCCAATGTAAATTTTCATGCTACATTAAGGGAACACACGAAAAAATGTTTTGATAATTTATGCGCATAGAATTACCGGTAATCGATACCGATTGTTCTGGTAGCTGTGGCAATAAGGCACAGAAATGTTGTGGTGCAGTTTTTCATGTATAAAAAGATTAGCAGGTAAACAATTACCCGTTTTCCCGTCCAGTAAGCGTCAAATTGAATTTGCGCTTGAATACCAGACGACCGATATCTGTCTCCTTCTTATTGATCGATATTTGTAGGTTTGACAGCATATTTGATTTTCAGTACATTCAATCTGATGGAAAAGGGTGGTTATTTCTCCTATACTTTGACATATCCGTGGCATTATCCGAGTAAATCTTTCTAGCAGCCATCGCCGAAACAAGCGCCTCAAAAATTATGCATACACATAGAAAACAGTACCATGGACTGACCGCATTGTTTTTTATCGTACTGCTATTCGGGCCAGCCATGTCTTTAGGTGGTCTCATTTCACGCTGGCAACTTGCGCACAACCGCTGTTTCATTCCAGCTTCCAGAAAAATGACGTAAATTTTTCTCAGGCGGTGTTTATTACTCATTAGTTTTCTAATGCAATATCTTCAATCGCACAGCTTAGTGGCTATTCTGGATGCGGGATGAAAAGTGAAGTTATTCGGTAAATTGAATAGGTTAAAGTTTGTTTGTGATTTCTTTTTTCCTCACTTGGAATCTTTATAATGCGCCCTATACTAGATGTCGCCGCGGCACTTGATCTTCAACCGAAGTCCCTGATGTGCTTTGGCGAGTATATGGCAAAGCTCCGGCTGAACTTTTTGCCAAATAAAAAAGATAAGCCAGCAGGAAAAATCATTTTGGTTTCGGCAATTAATCCCACCCGCAGTGGTGAAGGAAAAACAACCGTTTCCATCGGTTTGGCACAGGGTCTTGCCCGTATCGGCCAGCATGCAGCACTTGCTTTGCGTGAACCCTCGCTGGGTCCCGTTTTTGGCGTCAAGGGCGGCGGCACCGGTGGCGGCCGGTGTCAACTTGAACCTTCAACCCGTATCAATATGCATTTCACCGGGGATCTGCATGCCGTTGGTGCGGCGCATAATCTGTTGGCGACCCTGCTGGATAATGCCATTCATTTTCGCAGCGGACTGGATCTGGAGCACCGTCAGGTCTTTTGGCGCCGCGTGTTGGACGTCAATGACCGTGCCCTCCGCCAGACCGTAATCGGACTTGGCGGGCGCCTCAATGGTGTGCCGCGGGAGGCCGGCTTCGATATCACCGCAGCTTCAGAAATCATGGCCATCCTCTGTCTTTTCGAGGATCTTTCGGATCTTAAAAGCAGACTGGGGCGTATCCTGGTTGGTTTCGACCGCTCAGGTAATCCGGTAACGGCCCAGAGTCTGCAGGCAACTGGCGCAATGGCCGCGCTACTTCAGGATGCGATTTTGCCAAATTTGGTGCAATCCACTGAAGGCATACCAGCATTTGTGCACGGCGGCCCCTTTGGCAATATCGCCCATGGCTGCAGCAGTGTGATCGCTACCAAAACTGCCGCAGCCTGTGCAGACTTCGCTGTAACAGAAGCGGGCTTTGGCTTCGATCTGGGCGCTGAAAAATTTTTTGATATAAAATGCCGCAGCTCTGGCTTATGGCCCAGTGTGGTTGTGCTGGTCGTAACCGTACGGGCACTAAGAATCCATGGCGGTGGTGATTCTGCTCATGCCGGCCCCATCGAGGACATCGAACGTGGCCTGGCGCACTTGAGCCACCATGTTCATAGCGTACGTACCTTTGGCTTTGAACCGGTAATTGCTATTAACTGCTTTGCAGGAGACACTAAACAGGAATTGACTGTCATCGAAAAAAGATGCACCAAGCTTGGCCTGAATGCAACGCTCTTTACCGGTTTTGCCGATGGCGGCCACGGCGCCGAAGCGCTGGCGCATGCGGTCACCGCTGCTGCCGCACAACCGCTACCGCCCGCGCGTTATCTGTATAGTTTGGAAACCCCTCCTGAAGAAAAAATTTCCGTTGTCGCCCGTACGATATACGGCGCTCGTGATCTCGAATTCAGCCGCACGGCCAGAAAAGACCTTGAGCAGATCCGTTCACTTGGTTACAACCGGCTTCCCATCTGTATCGCCAAGACACACCTGTCACTCAGCGGTGATCCTGCTCAGGTGGGCAATCCCGGTGAGTTTACGCTCCCAATCGAATCGGTACGAACCGCTGCCGGCGCTGGTTATCTTCTTGCGCTCACCGGCGACATCGTCACCATGCCCGGATTGCCACATGACCCGGCTGCAAACCGTATTGATCTAACCGATGACGGAGAGATTACTGGCGTTTGATCGGCCTGTATCATGCGCGCGACTATTCAAAGCTGCGCTTTTTATTGACAATACGTTAGGCTGCTGCAGTATCTTTATATAGAATGATGCAGCAGAATTCATTAACAATAGTCATTGACAATTCATAACACATTGATGTCGCTGTTTTGCGACAGCGTGCAAGAATTAATAAAGCCAGTCGGCTAGTTATTTAAACACTTTTGGAGGTAGTAATGCGTTCCGTTATTCTTGCATTTACGTTATTTCATTTTGCCACTATCTCGGCTGCCGAAAACACCGCACAACTGGAAGAAGAGGCAAGGAATCTTGCTATTCAAATGGACATGCAGTTAAAAACACAACTCAAAAATGCCATGAAATCTCGTGGACCGTTGAATGCGATTACGGCATGCAACATAAAAGCGCCGCAAATTGCTGAAGCGCGTTCCACAGATGGATGGCAAGTAGGACGAACCAGTATAAGACTGCGCAACCCGGGCAACAAATCCGATGCATGGGAGCGCTCGATATTGCTTGCTTTTAAGCAACAATTGGTCGAGGGCGCGCCAGCGGCAAATCTGCAAAGCAGTATGATTGAGTCAAACCACGAGGTTAGCCGTTATCGATTCATGAAAGCCATCCCAGTTGATGAAATCTGCCTGGCTTGTCACGGTGATACTATCGCTAAGAATGTACAAGCAGTCCTTGCAGAAAAATACCCCTCGGACGCTGCAACTGGTTACAAATCGGGTGAACTGCGCGGCGCATTTACGATTTCGAAGATTTTGGAAAATAAACGTGCAGACTGACATCTGCATTACAGAGATTCCAGGAATTTGATCAGGCTTGCACGGTCAACCGCTGAAAGTGCACGAAAGTTTTCTTTTGCGGTTTCAGCCTCACCGCCATGCCAGAGGATGGCTTCTGTCAGATCCCGAGCCCGACCGTCGTGCAGAAAGAACGTATGACCATTAACGATCTTGGTATAACCGATCCCCCATAATGGCGGTGTTTTCCACTCTTGTCTTGTGGCCAGAAAGTCGGGCCGCCCATCGGCCAGTTCTTCGCCCATGTCATGTAGCAACAGATCAGTATACGGATGAATGATCTGGTTGGACACCTCAGGAATGCCCGCCAGTTCGCCCGTTTTAACGGTGGGAATGTGGCATGCGGTGCAACCGGAAAAATTAAATAGTACTTGTCCTTTCTTTACTTCCGGATCGTCAATATTTCTGCGAGCCGGTACTGCCAAGGTTTGTATATAAAATACAACGTCATCCAGTACGCCAGGCGTTAATTCCGGATCATCTGACAGGCCGTCGGCCTGAGGCTGGCCGGTGGTGCTTTCTTGTGGAAACAGTTCATTTGTAATACCCATATCACTGTGATAGGCACCCGCAGTTTGAACAAGTACGGATGGTACATTTGCTTTTAAGCCAAAACGACCGATAACAGTGGTGTTGCTGACAATGTCCCAGACGCGGTTAGGACGACCGGAAATACCGTCGCCATCGGCATCATTTTCGTCGGCCCATTCAAGAATGGTCTCTTCTGGAATGGCCTCGAATAGTCCGCGTCCAAATACTGGTGGCGCAACGCGTGGTGACGTCAAATAGATTTCTGGTAAAGGTGTATAGGCGTCGACAATAGTAAAAGTTGGTTTGCGCAGTTGATAAGGTGTGCCGTCTTCAAACTGTCCGTTGATTTCCGTGTAGGTCGTTTCTACCCGGGCTTCAGGTTGCACGCCAAAAACAGCCTGATCGAATAATTGAGTGCTAAAACCGGGCACAGGCAGCGGACTACCGGTTTCCGGGTCCGCACCTGGGACACTCAGGCGGAGAAAAAAAGAATTGGAAACACCGCCAGCTACCGGCGGCGTTCCCCGTCCGTCTTTTGGATGGCAGGCAGCGCAACTGGTGTTATTGAACGCCGGTCCAAGTCCACTGTTTACAATTGCCGGCGCTGTAACAAACGTTTGTTCGAATTCGGTATCACCAATGATATGCCGTGCCTCACCTTCGGCATCCAGATTGGGTGCGGGATTATCAAATGCGTTGCTACTCTGGTCAAAAATGGTTGTATCGCCGCCTGACAATTCATTATTAATCGCTATCAATTCAATATTGGAAAAATCACTTTCCCCATCCTGATTGTAGGCAGTAATGGCGACATACAGCATGTCACCAGTATTTAATTCTGCCGCAAAATCGGTTTGTTCTCCAAGATCAGCGTGCTGAATTGTCTTAACTGGAATTTTTACCGGATACTCAGCCCAATATAATCGATAACCCTGAGCACCGCCAACGGGCTGCCAGCTTGCGCTGGCAGACAGGCCATCAACTGTATAAGAAACAACAGGCGCAGCGGGTGGGGCAGCTTGCAAATCAGATAGAAACAAGAAAAAGACAAAGAAAATAAGCAGTTGTTTCATGGCAAATAAAAGTAATTGATTAATATATTATTATTCTTAACTATGCTGCATATCAATGCGTCAAGCCTGTAAAATCGTAACAGACTGATAAAACTATATTTGACCGTGATCATCATTTGAAAAAAGTTAATTCTTCGCCCGGATATAAATCCACATAATATTTACAAACGTATATTTAACATTAAATTTTTGATACATAATTACTTTTTCCTTTTTTCACGCAGTTGGGACGAGAAATTCCGACGGCTGCTATAACGGTCGGTTTTGAGGGGCTCGATAAAACCGGGAGATGCAATTCTTAGAACTTCCCATTAAAAATTATTTAATGGGAAGTTTGGGTTCTCAATTAATTATTGCGCTAACGGTAACAATTGATTCGACAATGTTACCAGCAGTGTATTGACTGCATCGATAGCTGTCTGTACTTCGGCCGGACTGGCCGTAATTGCTTCTGCAAACGGTTGGGGAATCGCATCGATGGCCGCAATCGCTGCTTCAATCTGGCTGGTGATTGTCTCATCCAAAGCTGGATTGGTTGACTTGATTAAAGCATTTAATCCAGGACCCTCAGACAATAAATAATTTCCAGTATAGGCATTGCGGATTGCCCGTACATTATCCATAAAATCGGCACGTGAATTAAAACTGAATTGTGATTCAACCAGTGTGGCATCGCTTAGTCTTATCGGGTCTTCAAGCTTCACACTGGCTAATTCACCAGCGATACCAATCATACCTGTAACCATTTCTTGGAGTGCAACTGTTTGAGTTGGGTAGGTCGTGCTGCCGCTGCCTGCCTGGGCAAATTCTGCAAGAAAATTGCCCCCATTTGGATTCCAGCCTTGCGCCAATCTTTGCGTGTCGTTAACCAATACATTTGTCACGGCTCCTAGGTACTGTAATTCTCTTTCTGTGAATTCCGCGCTTGTCTTGCTGCTGTCTGTTCCGAATAATAAAAATTCGATAACATGGAAGCCTTTCAAATCATCGCTCAGCGCACTCACTGTTTCGACGGTTAATTCTGTATCACTATCCAGTAAATTTTGTAAATCAGTCGCATTCACAGGCCAGCTATCCAGCGCCGGGTCCAATCCCTCGGTGTCAACCGGGCCGAACAAGAATGCTTCTGACTGTTCCCAGGGGCGGCGTGTATTCATCCACTGCTGCTGAGCTGTCGAAAGAGTAATGTCATTTGTTGCAAACTGTAAATCCGTTACCGCGGCATTAAGTTTTTCTGCACGATCCGCCAAATCACGATAGGTATTGTAGATCACATTACCCGCATAATTTTGAATCACCTGTTCGGTGGTCGGTGTACTGGCATCATCTGAAATAACGACCCGGCGAGGAACTGAATAGGCGCTGGAACCATCCGCATTTTCCGCGCGGATAGAAACATAGTAACCGCTTCCTGCTGGCAGTGCCACACTGATACGGTTTGTATCGCCCATATCAAATTCACCAAAAAGAGCACCCGTAGCGAGATCAGATGCAAGAATCGTATAGGTTTCAGCGCCAGGCACCTCATCCCAATAAAAATGAACTTGCGCTCCATCTGGTGAAACATATAAGGTTGGTGTCGCGGGTGGCACTGCCCATGCAAAGGATGCCAAAAACATGCCAGCGCTGACAATCATGAATTTAATTTGATTCTTCATCGTAATAATCTTCCAAATAATAGGTTAATAATTATGCGTTCATCTAACCTGTCGATAACACAGCAGATTGCTTGTAAGAAATAGGTATCTACCGGTTCTTACTAAATATTATTAGTTAGGTGGTATTGAGAATAGGGCCTGGTTATATCTCGAAAACGATTAGGTCAGGTGTTATTTCATTGAGCTGAACACCGACAAAATCAATCGAGAGGTTCGGGCCAAATTCGACCGATAGGCTTGTTTCGCTTTGGTTTACGGCCGTTACAAACGGAACAAGCTTTTCATAACTGTCGATGCCTATTGCTTTGGTATCAAAAAATAACCGGTCTTCGCCTGGCTTAAAATCGAGTAGCCGGAAAAACCCAAAATCATAAAAACCAAAGGTATCACTGCCAAACCCGCCAAACAGTTGATCATGCCCTCCGCCAGCGCGCAAAATATCATTACCTGAACCGCCAAATAATTTATCCGTCCCGCTTTGCCCGTCCAAATC
>BQJA01000030.1 GCA_021604405.1 Nitrosomonas sp.
CTGAAGCGCCAAGCGATGTATCGGCGCCGCCGCAGGTAGCAGTTATTACGGTGACTGCCCGTACCGTTCCGGATGAACCTGAATTTATCGGGCAAACAGAGGCTTTTCGTCCGGTAGAAATTCGTTCGCAGATATCCGGAATAATCACAGAAGTCTATTACCTAGAAGGCCGAAACGTAAAAAAAGGTGACAAGTTATACCTGATTGATCCTGTACCGTTCAATGCAGTTTATCAGGCAATGAAAGCAAAAGTGGCCCAGCAAAAGGCGCGGCTGGTTCAGGTCAAACAACACCTGGCGCGCGTGCGACCGCTACTGGAAAAACAAGCCGTGAGCCAAAAAGATGTCGATGACGCAGTCGCGGAGGTGTTAAGCGCGGAAGCAGCTTTGGAAGCCGCACAGAATGATTTGGTCAAGGCCAAATTCGATCTGGACAATACATTGATTTATGCACCCGTAAAAGGGCGAATTGGCCGCAGCAATTATTATGAGGGCCATTTGATTTCTGCACAGACGACTCTTTTGACCACGATAGACCAGTTGGACCCTATGTATGTCACTGTCAATGTACCTGAAAGCTACCTGCTCCGCCGCCGCCGCGAACTTGCCGAAGAGAAGGTGCAGCGTCCGGATATTTTTCAACTGCATGGCGTGATGACTTTTTCAGATGGCAGCGTCTATCCAGAAGAAGGCGTGCTGGATTTTGCGGCCGTCACCCTGAGTCCCGAGACAGGTACGTTACAAGGGCGTTTCAAATTTCCTAATCCAGAAGGAGATTATTCGCCGGGTCAGTCTTATTTTTATCCCGGTCAATTCGTCAAAATCCGTGTCAAAGGTATTGTTCGACCCAATGCGATTCTGATTCCCCAACGCGCCGTGCATCAAAGTCCCGCGGGTTCTTTTGTTTATGTCATCAATGAAGAAGACATAGCAGAATTTCGTCCGGTTAAGGCCAGCACTTGGTATGACAATGACTGGCTAATAGAAAGCGGCCTTCACCCGGGAGAACGGGTGATGGTGGAAGGTTTTCATCGAATTCAGCCAGGAGTTCAAGTAAGCGTTATTGCGAACCAGGATGAAAAAACGACCGCTTCGGATAATAATTCCTCGCGGGAAACACCATGACCCCGCACTTTTTTATTAACCGGCCCATTTTTGCCTCGGTTCTGTCCATTCTGATCGTAGTTGTCGGCCTGGTCTCGCTGCAAAGCCTTCCAATCGCGCAATTTCCACAAATTACGCCGCCGATGGTGCAAATTGAAGCGGACTATCCCGGCGCCAGCGCGGAAGTTGTCGCCGAAGCGGTGGCACGACCGATCGAGGTGCAATTACCGGGCATCGACAATCTGCTTTACTACGAATCAACCAGCACGAATGATGGGCATATGACCATGCGGCTCACATTCGAAATCGGGACCGATGTTGACATCGCGCAGGTTCAAACGCAAAACCGGCAACGTCTTGCCGAACCCCAATTGCCGGATGAAGTGGTTCGGCAAGGTATTACCGTTAAAAAAATGTCCCCGGATTTGCTGGCGGTGATTGCATTAAGTTCAACCGATCCCAGACATGATCCGGTTTTTCTTTCGAATTATGCACTGATTCAAGTGCTCGACAATATCAAACGGCTCCCGGGCGTTGGCGACGCGATTATCTTTGGCGCGCAAAATTATGCCATGCGGCTCATTCTCGATCCCGTGCGCATGGCGCAACTGAATATTACACCGACTGAAATTGCTGCTGTTGTACGTGAACAAAACCGTGACTTTCCAGCGGGGAGAATTGGCCGGGAACCGACGCCCAAAGACACAGAGCTAACGATTCCTGTGATAACGCATGGCCGAATGAGCGAAGTCAAGGAATTCGAGGATATGATTGTCCGGGCTAATCCCGATGGCTCCATGATTCGGATGCGCGACGTCGCCCGGGTGGAACTGGGCGCCCAATCCTATGACCTTGAGGGGCGGTGGAATGGGAAACCCAATACCTTTATGTTGACCTTCCTCTCTCCCGGGGCCAATGCACTCGATACCGTTAAGCTGATACGCCAGGAAATGGAGCGACTGGCTGACGGTTTTCCGGCCGGCGCATCGTATGATATTCCCTATGACACCACCAAATTTATTGAGGTTTCTATCAATGAGGTGGTAAAAACGCTTGCCGAAGCCAGTTTGCTGGTTATTTTGGTGGTTTTTCTTTTTTTACAGAGCTGGCGGGCAACCCTCATTCCAGCCGCCGCTGTGCCTATTTCGCTAATCGGCACTTTGGCGGGCATGGAAGCGCTTGGTTTTTCAATTAATACGTTAACCCTTTTTGGTATGGTGCTGGCCATCGGCATCGTTGTAGATGATGCGATTATTGTCGTGGAGAATGTTGAACGGCATATCACCAAAGAGGGATTATCGCCCAAAAACGCCGCCATCAAAGCTATGACGGAAGTAACCGGCGCAGTGATTGCAAGTGTCTTGGTACTGGCCGCTGTATTTGTACCAGTCACTTTTCTAGGGGGGATAACTGGAGAATTGTATAAGCAATTTGCGATTACGATCGCACTGTCTGTCGCAATTTCCGGATTTGTGGCGTTGACATTGAGTCCTGCGCTTTGCGCGCTGGTTCTCAAACCCGGTCATAGCAAGCCCCGCGGATTCTGGAAAATCTTTAACCGCATGTTTGATTGGGTGCAAGTTCGGTTTGTTGGCTCTGTCGGCATCGTCCTTAAACGATCTGTGATTGCTTTGGCCATTTTTGGCTTACTGTTAGTTGTCATTTTTTGGCTGTTCAAAACCATACCTGGCGGTTTTCTTCCAGAAGAAGATCAAGGTTATTTTATTACGGTCGTACAACTGCCCGAAGGCGCCTCCAAAGCCAGGACAATAAAAGTTTTAGAAAAAATCGAGGATTATTTTCTCTCAAACCCTGCGGTCCATTCAACGGATGCATTGGCCGGACAAAATTTTGTATTTAATACCCGGGGAACCAATCAAGCCACGATGTTTGTGCCGCTTCACCATTGGAATGAACGAAAAAATGAAAGTGAACAAGTCCCGGGACTTATTGGCGCGGCATTCGAGGAATTTGCCAAAATCCCTGAGGCGTTGATCCTGGCTTTTAACGCGCCTTCTATCCCGGGTCTCGGCTCCACAGGCGGCTTCTCACTGCAAGTGCAGGATCCCAGCGGCGGTGATTTTGCTGAGTTTGCTGATGCTGCTCAGGAATTTGCGGCCAAAGCAACGGAACATCCGGCAATTGCCGCTGCCAGTACAAATTTTCGTGTCAGTGCGCCCCGGCTCTTTGCTCAGGTAGACCGGGAACGGGCGAAGGCATTGGGTGTACCTATTTCTGAGATTTTTGATACCATGCAAGCGTATTTCGGAAATCTGTATATCAATGATTTTGTGAAATTCGGCCGCGTCTATCGGGTACAAACTGAAGCTTTGCCGGAATATCGATCCAATCCCGAAGACATCAGTAAGCTTTATGTACGCGCTCAGAATGGCACTGAGCAGACGATGATTCCTCTGAATTCCGTAGTTTCCACCGAATTCAGCAGCAGCCCGGATCCAGTTACGCATTTTAATGGGTTTAATACTGCCCTTGTGCTGGGTGGCGCCGCACCGGGTTATAGTTCAGGACAGGCTTTGCAAGCACTTGAACAGATAGCGAACGAGGTGCTTATTCCCCGCGATTATGCAATCGATTGGAGCGGAATTTCTTTCCAGGAGAAAAAAGCCAGCGGACAATCGGCGCTGGTTTTTGCCTTTGCACTACTGATGGTATTTTTGGTGCTGGCCGCCCTGTACGAAAGCTGGTCTGTACCGTTTGCAGTCATTTTTGCGATCCCTTTTGGAGTATTCGGTGCCTTGTTAGCGATATGGACCCAGGAGCTGACCAATGATATTTACTTTCAAATCGGGTTGATAACGTTAATCGGTCTGGCGGCAAAAAATGCCATCCTGATTGTCGAATTCGCCAACCAACGCTACGCTGCCGGTGCATCATTGACGGATGCGGCACTCGAAGCGACCCGACTTCGTTTTCGGCCGATCATTATGACATCAATGGCCTTTATTCTGGGTGTACTGCCGCTTGTTTTGGCATCCGGCGCGGGGGCCGCCAGCCGTCATTCTATCGGAACGGGCGTATTCGGCGGTATGCTGGCCGCCACTTTTCTGGCCATTCTTTTCGTGCCGTTGTTTTTCGTAATAATTGGTAAGTTATCACGTAAAGCAAGATAGCTTAAATTAATCGAGTATATGGCTACAGGACAACAAACCGGTTGAAACCGGCATCAGCATGACTGGCGGACAATGAATCTGAAATGTTAGTTACACAAGAAAAACTACAGGATAACGTTCTTATTGTTTGAAGTATCTGCGCCGATCTCCCATGTAGATTGGCACTCATCTGGAAATTTGGTAAACCAGGAGTCAAACCATGTCAAAATCTTATCCGTTGTTGTTAGCCGTTGCTTTTCTGCTGATTTTTTATGGTCAGAAAGCTCCTGCCGAAGCCAGCGGCCCTGACTATTTTCAATTAAAAGCAGATAAAGCCATCAATTTATATGAAGAAAGCGATCTTAATGCAAAAGTTATAGGCATTATTCCAGCTAATACGACGGGCCTGAAAAATCTGGGATGTACGGGTTTTGTTACATATGAGGAATGGCGCAAAATGCGTGCGGAAGAACAAGCAATCGCAAAAGAAAAGGTCTGGTGCAAAATTTCATACAAAGACCAAATGGGCTGGATTCAGAATATTTATCTTGGCGAGAATGGCAAGCCATCCTCGCCCACATTCGATTGTAAAAAAGCAAAAGGTGAAATTGAAGCGCTTATTTGCAACAATCCAGAACTCATTAATCTGGACCACCAATTGGCCGATACTTATCAGCAGGTGCTGGCAAAAGCATCGTCATTAGACACCCAGCCTGATAAAGCCGTAAAAAACCTAAAAGCCCTACAGCGCGGCTGGATTAAAGGACGCAATGAATGCTGGAAGGAATTAGAAGAAAAGAAATCTTGTGTGCAATCGCAGTACGCGCGCAGAATCGCCTATCTGCAAACTCAGTGGGTATTAGTACCGCCATCGAAAACGGTACGATTTGAGTGTGAAAACAAGGGAGAGGAATTTTTTGCCGCATTCTTTGTCACGCAGACAATACCCAGCGTAGCAGTCGAATACGGTGATCGCCGTGAAATTTTTGTATCGTCTCCGGCAGCAAGTGGCGCAAAATACACCGGTGATTTTGGGCGTTCCCTATGGATTAAGGGTGACCAGGCAACATTAGTCTGGGACCCAGCGCAACCTGAAAAATCATGCCATACCCATTAATAAATTAATCGCGAAAATACGCCTGTATATCACATAATCCAGCTACTAAACGACCAAGAACACGGCTTTTTCTTTCCAAAAAGTCAGTTTAACCATAAAATGCACGTGGATATATTCCATAAAAACACTGCTGATTGATAAATTAAATTGGGTTGAACAGGATTCCGCCCCAAATTTAGCGGATAATTAAATAGACATAAGAAAATGATAACATGGGGATAAAAGCTGAATTCTTGGTCAATCCGCAATAGTATATCGGGTTATTCGCTCAAGCTTTTTTTCTATCACTAGTGGTTATCAAATTTCGTCCACGCTTTGGAGAATTAGTATGCGAGCCACGATATTATGCTTAATACTGACCATGTTTTCAGGCATTACGTCAGCTATTGAGCCCACTGTACAGATACTTGATGATTGCTATATCGAAGTTGCCCCACTCGAAGGAATTGATTTCGATTGCGGCCGCCTTGTCGTTCCCGAATTTCATGAAACCGATAATGGCCGCGCCGGATCAATTCCATTTATACGTTTCAAGTCGCCAGGCGGTAGTTCCGCTGCACCTTTGTTCAAAACGCATGGTGGACCCGGCGGTTCGGAATTGCAGTTCGTTACAAGCCAAATTCATATGGAATTGCATAAGCCTATATTACAAGCACGTGATGTGGTGCTTTTCAATCAACGCGGTTCAATGTTTGCCGAACCCTGGTTGACATGTACAGAAGAAAATGCCAGTGCAAGACAAGCCATTATCACAGATCAACTGCATTCCACTGAGCGAAGAACAGCGCTCAATGCAGCCATTCAAGCCTGTTATGACCGCTTTACCACTCATGGTATTGATTTCGATGCCTTCAACAGCTTACAGATTGCCGCCGACGTCAATGCGCTGCGAGTAGCTTTGGGCTATGACACGATTTTCTTTCATGGCTCATCGTATGGCACCATACTCGCGCAACATATGATACGCGAGTATCCCGAGACCCTGGAAGGCGTCATCCTCGATGGTTCATTAGGACTTGAAGAACAATCTTCCTGGGTCGAGAAAAATATTGTTATACGTACAGAATTTTGGGATTTAGTTTTTGCCGAATGTACGACTATTTCAGGATGCGCTGACAGCTTTCCAGATTTATCTGCAGATTTTGAAACGCTGGTAACACGATATGCGACACAACCGTTTATTCTGGATTATGGCGATATTCAAATTGCCGTTGATGATTTGCGCCTTATCGAGAAACTGCAAAGCTGGGCAACGACGGCAGGCAGTCTGCGAGCTGAGCAAGTCCCACTCATCATTAACAGCCTGGCTAATTCTCAGGATACGGCTTTTATCACTACCATTATGAAAGCGCTTTTCCCGCTGGACTCTTTTAGAGATCTAGGCGATGGACCGTCAGCGGCGATGGCGCATTATGCAATAACCTGCTCTGAAGATCCGGTTACTGGACTGGACAATGTATTCAATGACGGGTTATTCCCGGCATACGCTGTTTCGTCAGGATTAGATGACGCAGCGAATTATGATTTTGCCTGCCCATTGTTGAAGGTACCCGCGTTGCCCGAAGCAGCTCGCGCAAATGTGTCCACTGAGATTCCCGTTTTATTTATGAACGGACAATTGGATAACGCAACTGTACCGTCTTGGAATCACAATTTAATGGATTTTTATGGTCATGAATTTGCTTTTACGTTCCCGCTAAGCCACCATGTCCAGTACTATAAATTACCAACTCAACCTTGTGGCGCAATGGTTTTGACGCAATTTATTAATGCGCCGACAATCGAACCCGATGGCAGTTGCATCAGCAGCTTACCAATGGAATACGAATATGTTCTTCCACAATAAATATTGCGGCTAGCTTGTGCTACGGTGGTGGGATATCACATCCCACCCCAAAAACGGTATTGATTTTCAAGCATCATTTCAAAACAACTAAAAAATTTAATAACTGGCTATAATTTTAAAGCAATACCTGAACCCAACACACAAGAACACGACAGCGATTAAATTTATCCACTATTACGCAGTCCGGCAGTCACCCCGTTAATGGTCAAATGAATGGCGCGTTTTACTTCATCCCCATCATCTCCGGAACGATAGCGGCGCAATAACTCCACTTGAAGGTGATTAAAAGGATCAATATACGGCGTACGATTAAGAATACTGCGTGCCAGTGTCGGATTCTCCTGTAATAATCTGGAATGACCCGTTATGGCGAACAGCCATTTCACACAGAGGTCCCATTCTTCCTGAATCCGCCCAAAAATCTGCTCGCGCAATTTAATATCGGTGACCAGCTCCGCATAGCGCGAAGCGATCGCCATATCAGATTTTGCCAGCACCATATCCATATTGGATAGCAGCGTTTGCATAAACGGCCAGGTACGATACATTTCCTGCAGCAGCGCCAAGCCTTGGTCCTCGCGTTGAATAAATGCTTCCACTGCATGGCCGAATCCATACCAGCCCGGAATCATGGCTCGATTAAGACTCCAGCTAAAAACCCAGGGAATAGCACGCAAGTCCTCAATCTTATCTGATTTTTTCCGTGAAGACGGCCGGCTGCCAATATGCAGTCCGTCTATTTCCCGGATTGGTGTCGATTCCTGGAAGTATTGCAAAAAACCAGGCGTCTTAAAGACCAGATCTTGATAGGCTGCAAACGACTCCGATGCCAGCATTTCCATGGTTTGATAGTAATGCGGCGCATTTTCTCCGATCGGATCATGACCCAATAATGTCGCTTCAATTGTTGCAGCCACCAGTGTTTCAAGGTTGCGCCGCCCTATTTCCGGTTCCGCATATTTACTGCTGATAACTTCACCTTGTTCGGTGACGCGTATTTGACCATTCACGCTTCGGGGCGGTTGCGCCAATATGCCTTGATAACTGGGCCCACCCCCTCGGCCGACCGTTCCGCCACGCCCATGGAACAAGCGCAATTCAATATTATGTTTTTTGAACACCTTGGTCAGCTCAATTTCCGCTTTATAGATTTCCCAGTTAGAGGTGAGAAAACCGCCATCCTTATTACTATCGGAATAACCCAGCATCACTTCTTGTACATTCCCGCGCGAGTGCAGTAACTTACGATAGTACGGCAAGGAAAATAATTCATCCATAATCGTACTGCAACTGCGCAAGTCTTCAATTGTCTCAAACAATGGAATGATATTTAGACCCAGATGAGGGATTTCACCCGCCTGCAGTAAACCAACTTCTTTTAACAGCAGTGCAAGCTCCAGGATATTAATAACACTCGTGGTCATGGAAATAATGTAGTTTGGCAACGCTGCCCGTCCAAAACGGCGCTGAATTTCAACCGCCATTTGCAGAATACGTATCTCACTCTGTGAGTGCTCAGAATAATCAAGATAAGGCGAGTGCAATGGCCGTGGGCTGCTGATTTCCGACAGTAACCAGTCAATCCGTTCAGCAGTTGTCAGCTTAAGATAATCGTTACGGTGCGTGCCCAGCTCGAATAATTCAGTGACTACTTGCTCATGGACTTTGCTGTGTTGACGCATGTCTAACGAAGCCAAGTGGAAACCGAAAACATCTGCTGCACGCCGTAAATCACGTAAAGCGCCACGCGCTACCCAATTTGATTTATGCTGTTTTAAAGAGTCGATGACGACATCGAGATCGTGTATGAATTCCGCACTATCTGCATAGGGCTCAGCGGTTTTCTCCATCGGGTCACGCTGTGAGAAAGTATGGCCAAGCCGCTTATTGGTCGCGATCAAGCGTGCAAAAATACAGCGTAACGCACGACGATAGGGCTCATCAATACGGCTAACGGGAATATCAGTTGATGCGGCCGCCAACTCTTCCAATTCATTACTCACATTTACCAGTCGCTCCGCCATGCTCATGGTGCGTCCGATCTTATCCACTTCGTTAATATAAAAAGCTAACGCTGTGGCTGACTGACGTTCAGCTGCGTGCAACATCACTTGATGCGTAACAAAAGGGTTCCCGTCACGATCACTGCCAATCCAGCTCCCCATACGTAAAAATGACGAAACAGGCGGCGCATCTTCAGCCATGTAACGTTCCAGCAGGTTTTCTATTTTTGCGTAGATATAAGGTATCTCGCTAAAAAACGTATAGTTATAATAAATTAAACCGTTTTCGATCTCATCATGGACGGATAACCGAACAGACCGCAGCATGCGCGTTTGCCATAATACTTCAATGGATGCACGCATCTCCTCCTCATTGCGGCGTTGTTCATTCGGCGTTAATTGCGTGCGGGCGCGTTCTTTCAGCAATCGTTCAATATTTAATTGGCAGTCAAGAATACTTCTGCGCTGCACTTCGGTCGGATGCGCTGTCAATACTGGCGATACCATTGCTTTGGTAAAAAACTTGGTCAATACCGCGCGATCTATCCCGTGGCTAAAAACCCGCTCAAGTGCCAAAGTTACGCCACCAGGCTGTGGCGGAGAGCCGGCACATAAATGGACGCGACGACGACGATTATGATGAATATCTTCGGCAATATTACAAAGCAATGAAAAGTAACTGAATGCGCGCATTACCGGCACAATAGCTGTATTACTTAGCCGAGTCAGTATGTTATCAAGTTCACGGCGTGCTTTGGGATCCTGCTCGCGATGGAAACGAACCGCTGTTTGGCGGATATTTTCAACCAGTTCAAAAGTCGCTTCACCTTCTTGCTCGAGTATCGTGTCACCCAGCATGCGTCCCAAAAAACGGATATCTTTACGCAGCGGTAAATCCTTATCGGGGATCAGATCATTATCAGTCTGGCTATTTTCAGTAGTAACTTTCTTCATCATGCAACGTCGCCTGAAATATAAAAAGTTGGAAAACATGCATACACCCAAGTAAAGGATGGCACCAGCCATGCTAAAATAGCCACTATCGAGAAATTTTGTAATCTTTTCATTTCAATATCAATGTCCAGTTCATTTGTTACCCCCCAAAAAATTATCATAGCTTCACGTGAAAGCCTGCTTGCCATGTGGCAAGCTAATTTTATCAAGCGGCGATTACGCGAATTATACCCGCAAACCGAGATCAACATACTTGGCATGACGACGCGCGGTGATCAAATACTAGATAAAACACTGTCAAAAATAGGCGGCAAGGGTCTTTTCATTAAAGAACTGGAACAGGCATTGGCCGATGGCCGTGCGGATATCGCCGTTCATTCCATGAAAGATTTACCCATGAATATCCCTGACGGTTTTATGCTGGCGGCCATTACCGAACGCGAAGATCCCCGCGATGCATTTGTGTCAAATCAATATCCCAGTGTTGATGCGCTCCCGGCTGGCAGTATCATTGGCACATCCAGCCTGCGACGCGAAAGTCAATTACGCGCACAATTTCCACATTTAAAGATTCAGCCGCTGCGCGGCAATGTACAGACGCGACTGCGCAAGCTCGACGAAGGGCAATATGCCGCCATTATCCTGGCCGCTGCCGGTTTGAAGCGGCTGGAATTATCTGAGCGGATCACCATGCTTTTGAATACGCAATCAAGTTTACCGGCAGTAGGCCAAGGCGCATTGGGCATTGAATGTCGCGCCGATCGGCCTGATCTGGCGCAGTTTTTGCGACCGTTACATCACCTTGAAACAGCGCAGTGTGTCGAAGCAGAACGTGCCATGAGCCGCTTACTAGGTGGGAGCTGCCAGGTGCCGCTCGGTGGTTTTGCTGAAATTATCAATGGCAGATTACATCTGCAAGGATTTGTTGCCACCCCTGATGGCAAACGTATGATCAGTGAAGCGGCGACCGGGAAACCGGAAACGGGTCAAGAAATGGGTGAGCAGTTAGCGCAAAATTTGAAAAAACAAGGCGCTGATGAAATACTGGCAACATTGCTGGAAACTTGAGGATAACTTGTCTGCCACCAAACCATTAACGGGAATCGGTATTCTCGTCACACGACCGGCGCATCAAGCGCACCATCTTGCAGATGGAATTAAAGCACTGGGTGGTAATGCAATCTTATTTCCAGTCCTGGAAATAACCAGTGTTAAGGATTTGCAGCCATTAACGGAATTAATTGGCCGCTTGGATACATTTGATTTCGCGATTTTTGTCAGTCCAAATGCTGTTAACAATGCAATGCCTCTGATCAACGCCAGGCAGAAACTTCCACCCAGCCTAAAAATCGCCACCGTTGGCAAGGGAAGCGCTGAAGCATTGCAATGCTTCGGCATTCGCCACGTTATCGTTCCAAGCAATCGTTTTGATAGTGAAGCATTGCTTGAAAGCGCTGAACTCCAGAATATGAAAAAAAAGCGTGTGATAATTTTTCGTGGTAATGACGGGCGGCGGCTACTTGGCGACACATTAACCAAACGTGGCGCTATCGTGGAATATGCTGCCTGTTATCACCGCGGGAAGCCGGTTGTTGACCCAACCCCACTTTTAAATACTTGGGAAAACAATCATCTTAATGCAATTACCATTACCAGCAGCGAAGGATTGCATAATTTATTTGACATGATAGGGGAACTTGGCCAACAATTACTAAAAGTAACGCCGTTATTTACTTCACATCAACGGATTGCCCAAACCGCAAAAGAGCTCGGGCTCACTCTAGTGGTAACCACAGCCCCTGGCGATAAGGGCCTGCTTCTGGGGCTACAGGATTATTTTCAGGCAATTAATAGCCAGGGATAAGTTCTAACATGAATAGAGAAACCCATTACACTGAAAAACCACGGCGCCGACTATTGCCACTATTTATCATAATAATAATAATTGCCGCGCTTGCTGCATGGCAATGGCCAACAATCAACCGCCAATTTGTAAAAATACAACAGACAGTCAAAAGCCATATTGATGAAATTGATGCGCTTGGCGAAAAAAAACGTATGTTAATGGCTGACGTGGCGGCAACACGGCAAGCCGCAGAAGAACGATTAAGTCAATATGAGATCAGGCTGGCCGAATCAAAAAAACATCAGGAGGCGTTCGACGCCATTTCTGAAGAATCAGCAAATGATCCAATCGGCGAGGCACTGGAAGATATAGAACAACAAATTATTTTTGCCGATCTGCATTTGAACCTCGGTGGCAACGTCAAAGCTGCATTGAGTGCGATGCAGGAAGCACAATTTCTTGTTCAAGAAATAGAAGATGAAGATTTGTCTTCGCTACAAAACAAACTTGAGCAAGACATTGAAAATCTGCAGGCAGTATCGTCAAAAGAGACAGCGGCGATTATTTCTTATGTCAATGATCTTGCTGAAAAAATTGACACAATGCCACTGCTAATGGACGACAACCTCACAGAAGTCGATATCGATGTTACGCCAAATCATATACCCGTGAGCAGAGATAGCCGATGGTTTAAATTCATCGATGAACTGTGGCAAGACACCCAGTCATTTATCCATGTGCAAGAAGTGAGTCGGCCTGTTGTCCAATTACTATCCCCATCACAAATTTATTTTTTACGTGAAAACCTTAAGTTGAAGTTTTTATTAATGCGATTTTCGCTGCTTTCACATGACTTTGACAGTTTCAACGCAGATCTGCAAGTAGCAGTTAGTTGGATTAACCAATACTTTGATAGAAATTCTGAGCCTGTAACTGACATGCTTCATGCATTGGCGCAATTGCAGGATGACAAAAGCGGATTAGAATTACCGAACGTCTCCGCAAGCCTGGAAGAAATACATAATTATCGAATTAAGCGCGACGAGGAGAATAAATGAGACTGATTCTATGGTTATTGGCACTTTCCGCTGCGGCAGTAGCCGTAGTGTTTGCCGCCAAATATAACGATGGCTACGTTTTATTAGTCAAGCAACCTTACCAGATCGAATTGGCACTTAATATATTTATTATGGCGCTAATCGCGGCATTTTTTATATTCTATATTGCCGCACGACTATTATTACGAATTTTTAATTTCAGCCAACGACACCGCCATAAAAAAGCCAATGTCATGATGACAACGGGTCTCAAATCCTTTTTTGAGGGTGATTATGCTACCGCAAAAAAAACTGCACCCATTGCCTTCAAAAACGCTGACTCTTCAACCGTTAAAGCAATTAATGCGGTCATTGCAGCACGATCTGCTCACAAACTGGAAGAATTTTCACAGCGGGATAATTATCTAAACATGGCAGCAAAAGATGCGCCTGATGAAAGAGCATTACGGCTGGTAACGCAGGCTGAATTATTATTGGACCAGGGCCATCCTCATCAAGCGCTTGAAACGTTACAGTCATTATATTCGACCGGCGGACTGCAGCAAACGGCCGTTCTTCAATTAGAACTGAAAGCGCAACAGCAAGCTGGGAATTGGTATGCAGTGTTGGAGTTAACAGAATTACTACAGAAACGCCGGCCTGTTAATAAAGCATTAATCAGGGAAATCAGATTACATGCCCATATTGAAAATATAAAAAAACATGCAACTAATCTGTCCTCATTAAACAAGTATTGGCACCATTTATCAACTGAAGAAAAAACAGACAGCAAACTTGCTATTGCTGCTGCCCGGGCTTATATGGCGCTCGGGAATTGCGACATGGCTCATGAGATAATCGAACATAGTATTACAACTGACTGGAATCCTGAGTTAATTATTCTCTATTCCGAATGTCTGGACTACCATGTCAGCAGACAGATTGAAAAGGCTGAAGTCTGGCTCAAAGCCCAACCAAACAACGCCCAACTATTATTAACACTGGGCAAGCTGTGCACGCACTGCGAATTGTGGGGTAAAGCGCAAAACTATCTGGAAGCCAGTCTGTCTGTAGAGCAAAGCCATGCTGCGCATCTAGCCTTGGCTCAATTACATGAAAAACTTGGAAAACATGAGCTGGCAATGGACCAATACAACAAGGGGCTCGGCTTGACGTTAAAACAACTGGGTTAAGGCTTCACTTCACCGGTTGAAGGAGTAAAAATATCTGAAAAAAACTGTTCTTTTGGTAAGCCACGGAGATCGGTAAAATCGGCAAATGCTGCTTTTACCATCAACGGTGAACCACAAGCGTACACATGGTGGTTGGTCAGGCTTTCAAAATCCTGTAGTACAGCTTGGTGTACCAAGCCGCTTCTACCATTCCATTCATCGGTTGGCAAAGCATCAGACAATACCGGAATATACGTAAAATTCTCATATTGCTGCTGCCATTGATTGACTAAGTCCGCCATATATAAATCAGCCTTAGTCCGGACACCCCAATAAAAAGTCACTTTTTTCTTCTTGAGAACCAGATCATTTTTTACGTGGAAAGCTTGTTCGAGTATGCTTTTTACAGGAGCAAATCCGGTACCACTCGCGACAAATATAACCGGCGTTTCCGGAGATGGCGTATCACGCAGAAAGAAAGAACCAAAAGGGCCTTCAAAACGCAAGATATCTTTCTCCTTCATCTCAGTAAAAACATGCTTGGCAAAAACACCCCCGGGGTAATTACGCGCATGCAATTGCAAAAACTCATCGTCATAAGGTGCATTAGCCAGGGAAAAACTGCGCCGCTCTCCGTCTTTTAGCAGAATGTCGATATACTGGCCTGCAAGAAACTGAAGCCGCTGACTGGTCGGCAGTTTAAGTGAGATAATCATCACATCGGGAGCCGCACGCTCAAGCTTGTGAACACGACAAGGCAGTGTTTTTATCTGTATGTCCGCGATAGCGCTGATCTCATGACATTCAATAACAAGGTCTGATAATGGCGCGGCACAGCAGAATAATGCCATCCCGACCTGTTTTTCTTTCTCTGTCAATGCCTCTTCATCATATTGGCCAAAATCGGCGGCACCTTGTATTATTTTTCCTTTGCATGCGCCACAAGATCCATTTCGACAGCCATAAGGAAGTGAAAAGCCTTCACGCAACGCGGCCTGTAAAATTGTTTCTCCCGGTCTCACATCAAAAACATGATCACTCGGTTTTATAATGACTTGATGCGACATTATCTTAAACGAAAATAAACGGACAGTTAAAGAAATTACTTCCTATGAAAAAAACACTATTAATCATTGGTTGCGGCGATGTGGCGCGCCGCGTCGCCCCTTTGCTGAATACACGTTACCGAATATTGGGCTTATGCCGTAATCCTGAAAATTCAAGCAAATTGCGACAGCATGGAATTATCCCGCTCTCGGGAGATCTTGATCACCCTAAGACACTGAATAAACTAGCAGGAAGTGCGCAAATGGTACTGCACCTCGCCCCTCCGGCCAACCACGGCGTCCGTGATACTCGTACTGCCAATCTACTGGCAGCACTGACCCGACAATTTAGTATACGGTATCCTAGAGCAAAAACTTTAATTTTACCACAACGACTAGTATATATCAGTACCAGTGGCGTATATGGCAACTGTGACGGCGCTCTGATCGATGAAACACGACTGGTTAATCCCGGCAGTGAACGTGCATTGCGCCGGATTAATGCTGAACGGCAAATACGTCATTGGGGAAAACGTAATCAGGTAAATATTTCAATTTTACGTGTTCCTGGGATTTATGCCGCCAACCGGCTTCCTTTGAAACGCTTGCGTGATGCAGCGCCTGTTCTATCGCCAGAAGATGATAGTTATACCAATCATATCCATGCCAATGACCTGGCTCGCATTATTTGCTCAGCGCTCCGGTATGCAAAACACGGCAGAATTTATCATGCTTGTGACGATTCCCACTTAAAAATGGGAGAATACTTTGACTTGGTTGCGGACCGATTCGGTTTGTCGCGCCCGCCACGTATAAAGCGCAACCAGGCAGACGGACTCATATCACCCGCTATGCTGTCGTATATGGATGAATCAAGACGGCTAACGAATAATAGAATGAAACGTGAGTTACATATAACGTTACATTATCCAACTGTCTTTGAGGGAATAAGCAATTAAGAAATTAAATCCACCTTACTTGTGGAATAAATCTCAATTATCGCTAAGCAATTCAAGAAATGATGCCGTTACAGCAAGAGAAAGTGAATTTCTAAAAGAATCAAGGAGTCAGCATGGCATCGTTAGCGACAAAATCAGATAAAAACATCAAAGAAATTAATTACTCATGGGAAGGTAAAGATAAATCTGGCAAGGCAGTCAAAGGTGAGATGCGCGCAGCAGGTACCGTTGTGATTAAATCAACGCTGCGACGCCAAGGCATTAGAGTTACCAAAATAAAGAAGATGCAATCCGGTGGCAGAATAACTGATAAAGATATTACGTTATTTACCCGTCAACTTGCCACCATGATGAAATCAGGCGTTCCATTATTACAAGCTTTTGATATCGTCGGCAAAGGCAACAGCAATCAGGCGGTAGCAAAATTATTAATGGACATCAAAAGTGATGTGGAAACAGGTAATAATCTGGCTGATGCATTCCGCAAATATCCCCTTTATTTTGACGCATTGTTCTGCAACCTGGTTGCTGCGGGAGAAGCTGCAGGTATACTTGACAGCTTACTTGACCGTTTAGCAACATACAAAGAAAAAATTCAAGCGATAAAAGGCAAGATTAAGTCTGCGTTGTTTTATCCTATTTCAATTATCGTGGTTGCATTTGCTATTACCGCTGTCATAATGATTTTTGTGATTCCTGCATTTAAGGACTTGTTTGAGGGATTTGGCGCAGATTTACCAACGCCAACGCTGGTTGTAATGTCCATTTCTGACTTTTTTGTCGAATACTGGTGGGCAATATTCGGTGTATTAGTTGGCGGTTTGTATGGCTTTTTCTATATATGGAAACGTTCCACTCCTATGCAGCGTGTCATGGATAGACTGCTGTTGAAATTGCCGATTTTTGGCGATGTCATTCGCAAAGCAACTATTGCACGCTGGTCACGTACGCTTTCCACTATGTTTGCCGCGGGTGTACCACTGGTAGAATCATTAGATTCTGTCGGCGGCGCTGCAGGTAACTATGTTTATTACGAAGCCACAAAAAATATTCAATTAGAAGTCAGTACCGGTAATAGCCTGATGGCATCTATGGCAAACACTCAGGTGTTTCCCAATATGGTAATTCAAATGGTTGCCATTGGTGAAGAATCTGGTTCGTTGGACGCTATGCTCAGTAAAGTCGCTGATTTCTTCGAAGCAGAGGTCGATGATGCCGTCGAGGGTCTTTCCAGTTTAATGGAACCCATTATTATGGTTGTGCTGGGAACCCTGATCGGCGGGATGGTCGTTGCGATGTATTTACCAATCTTTAAAATGGGGCAGGTTGTTGGTTAACTTAAGCAACAAATGCCCGTTCAACCCATCATAAAAGTCAATGCCATTTTTTACACTTATACAGGATGATCCTGCCGTTTTTATTGCACTTTGTGTAATTATTGGTTTAGTGGTCGGCAGTTTTTTAAATGTCGTGATTGTTCGCCTGCCAAAAATGATGGAACAGGCCTGGCTTCAACAATGTGCAGAATTGCGCGGTGAAAAAGTTGAAATACTACCCGCGCTTAATATCGCTTCACCCCGTTCCATGTGCCCTAGCTGCGGCCATAAAATTACCATCTTAGAAAATATTCCCGTCATCAGCTACCTGTTTCTTAAGGGACGCTGTTCGCAATGCGATGCAAAAATTTCAATTCGCTATCCGATAGTAGAAATAATTACCAGTATAATCAGTGGCTTTATTGCTTGGTATTTTGGTTTTAGCCTGATGACCTTTGCTGCATTAATTTTTACCTGGGCCATGATTACCCTGGCCATAATAGATCTGGATACGCAACTTCTCCCTGACGATATTACTTTACCCCTGTTGTGGCTAGGCTTGCTGGTTAATTTGACCGGTGGTTTTACCGATATCCGTTCTGCCGTTGTTGGTGCAGTCGCCGGGTATCTATTTCTGTGGCTAATTTTTTGGATTTTTAAATTTGCCACGGGCAAGGAAGGAATAGGATATGGCGATTTCAAGTTACTGGCCGCAATTGGTGCATGGTTTGGCTGGAGTATGCTACCCTTGGTTATCCTTTTTTCTTCATTTTCTGGTGCTATTATTGGTGTTGGGATAATCGCTGTCTCAAAAGAAAAAAGAAATGCACCCATTCCATTCGGACCATTTTTGGCTATCGGTGCATTCATTGCATTATTTTGGGGAAACCAACTTAATCATATGTATTTTGCACAGTTTTAGTCCATGCCATTTATCATCGGGTTAACCGGCGGTATCGGGTGTGGCAAAACCAGCGCTTCGAAAATATTTGCCAGCCTCGGCGTCGATATCATTGACACCGATCTAATTGCCCGGGATCTTACCCAACCAAACGGTATCGCGATCAGCGCAATACGGAAAGTATTTGGTGATACCTGCATTACTTCCGATGGTGCGCTTGATAGAAATCAAATGCGTCAATTAATCTTTTCAGACAGCTCTTCTCGGCGTAAGCTTGAAAAAATTCTTCATCCATTTATTTTTTCTGAAGCAACGCGCCGTGCAAAGCTTACTAATCCGCCGTATGCAATAATGGTAATCCCGCTACTGTTTGAAACGAACGACTATGATAGAATCATTCAACGAAGCTTAGTCATCGATTGCGATGAAAAAAATCAGATTAAACGTACCATGAAGCGCAGCAAATTAAGTGAACAAGAAGTTCGTGCCATCATGGCAACGCAAATTTCTCGCCAGCAACGCCTGCAAAAAGCTGATGATGTGATTGTTAATAACAATCACCTGAGTGTTTTACAAAAACAAGTAAATGAACATCATCAAAAATATATCGCATTATCAAAAAAATAACCTATCTAAAAATTATAATTTAGTTACAGTTGTTATGAAAATTTTTGCTAATGGATAACAAGTATATATACGCGTAGTTAATTTTTTTGTGTTTCATAATGATTCGTAAATTTTTTCGTTATTTTCTTGAACAAAAGGTACTAACTGCGGAAACAGTCACTAAACTACAACTCATACCGCACAAGAAACACAACATAGCCCGTGACCAAATCAATTCCTGTGCCTTAAAAATCGCCACTGAATTACAACAGGCAGGCTATTCCGCTTTCATTGTAGGTGGCGCAGTGCGTGATTTACTGCTGGATTTAAAGCCTAAAGACTTTGACATAGCTACGAATGCAACACCCGAAGAAGTGCGTACCATTTTTCGCCGCTCACGAATTATCGGGCGACGCTTTCAACTGGTTCATGTTACGTGTGGCTCGGTTATAGTAGAAGTTTCCACGTTTCGCGGTCCCTTGCCTTCAGATACAAGTGGCGCAGAAAATACCATTAAACATACTGACCCGCATGGCCGACTGCTACACGATAATGTATTTGGCAGCCAGGAAGAAGATGCGATTCGGCGTGATTTCACGATTAATGCCTTATTTTATGATCCCACCAGTGAAAAAATATTTGATTTTCTGAATGGCTTTAATGATATTAAAGAAAAAAAATTACGTATCATCGGTTCACCAGAAAGGCGTTACCGTGAAGACCCGGTACGTATGCTTCGGGCTGTTCGGCTAGCAGCCAAACTTAATATGCAACTTGATCCAGCGACTGCTGCACCGATTGGTGACTTAGCACCACTGCTGCAAAATGTCCCACCGGCACGGCTGTTTGATGAAATGCTGAAGTTATTATTTTCCGGTCATGCCTTGGCCTGTGTGATAGACCTGCGCGCTCGCGGTTTACACCATGGCTTATTACCAATGCTGGATATGATTCTGGAACAGCCATTAGGCGAGCGTTTCATAACCCTTGCATTAAAAAATACCGATCAACGGATACAACAAAACAAACCGGTATCCCCTGGCTTCTTATTCGCATCATTGTTGTGGCACGAAATATTAACAGCCTGGAAAAGGCACTTGACCACCGAAAAGAAACTGATGCCAGCGCTACATATGGCAATTGATGAAATACTTACAATACAACACAAAAAACTTGCAATTCCCCGGCGTTTTGATGTGGTAATAAAAGAAATATGGACAATGCAACCTCGCTTTGAAACGCGTTCCGGAACAAAACCCTTCCGTTTACTTACTAACCCAAGATTTCGCGCAGCTTATGACTTTATGTTGTTGCGGTGTGAAAGCGGTGAACTTGATAAAAATATCGGTGAGTGGTGGAAAGCTTTTGTCAATGCCGATGCCGAGAAACGTAAAGCAATGCTAGTAAAAAATGGAGAACAAATAAAGCGAAGAAAACGGCGTAATCGCCGTAAAGCTACCAGCACTGATTTGACAAGCGCACGCACTATGACAGGCGCTGAAAAATAGCTCGATGTCATCGATAAACGATACGGCAAGTCAGGCATTTATTGCACTGGGCAGTAATTTAGAAAATCCTACATCCCAAATAAGAAAAGCATTTGATGAATTGGATAAAATTCCTTCATCAAAATTATTGGTATACTCTTCACTCTATCGAAGCGCACCGGTTGGACGGCTCGATCAGCCTGATTTTATCAATGCAGTCGCAAAAATAGAAACCAGGCTTAACCCCCACGAGCTCCTGTCAGCATTACTTGAAATTGAGCGGCGTCACGGAAGAACGCGTAATTTTCCCAATGCACCTCGTACACTTGATCTTGATATTTTGTTATATGATGATCTGGAATATCACCAACATGACTTGACACTGCCACACCCGCGCATAAGTCAGCGCGCATTTGTTTTACAGCCATTGATGGAAATAGCGCCCAACTGCCGCATCCCGGGATATAACACAATTGCCGAATTATTGGCCACTTGTCAAAACCAACGAGTCGAACGTATAACACCATGAAACTGTCTACAGAGTAGCAGTCAAAAGATTCACCTATTCACAAGTTTTTCAATATCAATTTATGAGAATTACACAAAATACATTACTTAAAATGTATCAGAATGGCGAAAAATTTACCATTCTTACCTGCTATGACGCCAGTTTTGCAAAATTACTGGAAAAAGCCGGTATTGAAGTACTGCTCGTGGGTGATTCACTGGGAAATGTTATACAGGGAAAACAAACAACATTATCCGTGACACTCAATGACATGAAATATCATACCCGTTGTGTGGCTCAAGGCGTCACCAACGCATTGATTATGACGGATATGCCGTTCGGCACATTTCAGGAGTCGCCATCATTGGCCTTTAACAATGCAACCAAATTAATTGCAGCAGGCGCGCATATGGTTAAAATTGAAGGGGGCCGCACGATGGCTGAAACTATCCAGTTTTTAACGCAACGTGGCATTCCAGTCTGTGCGCACATCGGTTTGACACCACAATCTTTTCACCAGCTTAGTGGCTATAAACTGCAAGGAAAAAGCGATGCGGAAGCAACTATATTACTTGAAGATGCAATAATATTGGAGAAAGCAGGCGCCAATATGGTATTAATGGAATTGATCCCTGCTGCGCTGGCAAAAAATATTACCCAGACACTTAACATTCCAACCATCGGTATTGGCGCGGGTGCTGATTGCTCAGCACAGGTACTTGTACTGCATGATATGCTTGGGATTTATCCAACAAACGCCAGATTTAATAAAAATTTTATGGCTGACGCGTCTAGCATTGAAGATGCGATAAAGCATTATGTTAAAGCCGTTAAATCTGGAATTTTTCCAGGTACAGAACACCATTACTAAGTGAGTTGCTATTTTTAAAATGGAACGAGTGACTGATATATCGTCGTTACGTAAGCGCCTGAGAAAAGAAACGTCAATTGCTTTTGTTCCGACCATGGGCAACCTGCATGAAGGTCATTTATCACTGGTACGGACAGCCAAACAGTATGCCGATTGCACGGTTGTCAGTATCTTTGTAAATCAACTGCAATTCTCTCCGACAGAGGATTACAACAAATATCCCCGCACACTGGAAAAAGATTGCGCGCTTTTAAAAGATATCAATGCAGATGTGGTATTTATTCCGAATGAAAAAATACTTTATCCGGAAACCCAAGAATTTTTATTAATGCTACCACCCGTCGCGCATATTTTAGAAGGAAAATACCGCCCAGGTTTCTTTCGTGGCGTAACCACGGTCGTTTTAAAATTATTTAATATTATTCAACCGCAAAAAGCAATATTTGGAAAAAAAGATTATCAACAATTGTATATTGTGGATAAAATGATAAAACAGTTAAATTTACCAGTTAAAATCATTGCATGTGATACGGTCCGAATGCATGACGGGCTTGCTCAGAGCTCGCGAAATTGTTATCTAAACGAAAATCAGCGATCCGAATCGATCCGGCTATATCAGACGCTATATCAAATAAAAAAATCCGTTGAAGACGGTAATGATAATTTTAAAATGTTACAAGATAATGCCATAAAGAATATGATACAACATAACTGGAAGGTTGATTATATTACCATTCGACAACGCAGCACACTGGAACCTGCGGTTTTCAATGAAAACAATAACAATTTAATTGTGCTGGGTGCCGCTTGGTTAGATGATATCCGGCTAATTGATAATATTGAAATACATACTTAACGATACATTAAGTATGTCTGCTTAAGTTGTATGATTAATAAATCTGATCGGAAGAAATAGCAAAATGGTCTAAAAACCGTCGAAGTGCGATTCTCAAATTATTTTTTTATCAAACCGGCATCTAAAATTTATGCAAGAAATCGACACGTTCTGGCTTTCCTGTCTTGAATACTTTAAGAAAGAATTAAATGCTCAGCAATTCAACACCTGGATTAAACCTCTAGAATTAGATACTTCGCATAATAGCAGTGCTGAACCAGTCCTGCTCGCGCCCAATCGGTTCGTGCTGCAGTGGGTCAAAAATAATTTTTTAACAAAAATTAATGAAATGGCCCAGCAACATTTTTCCCAGAAAGTCCTTTTTCAATTAAAACTTGCCGAAACAAAAAAAACAACTGACGCAGCAAATAAAATAATTCCGGATAATACAGTAATAGAACAAAAACCAAGAAAAAAAAACCCCAGCCAGTTAAACCCTAATTTTACATTCGAAAACTTCGTTACCGGTAAAGCGAATCAACTGGCGCGGGCCGGCGCCATTCAAGTTGCGGAGTCTCCAGGAAATGCCTATAACCCCCTGTTTATTTATGGCGGGGTAGGATTAGGTAAAACTCATTTAATCCAGGCAATTGGAAATTTTGTGCTGGAACAAAACAAGCAGGCAAAAATACGATACGCACATGCGGAAAAATATGTGTCTGATGTTGTCAGCGCGTACCAACACAAAGCATTTGACAAATTTAAACGTTATTACCATTCACTTGATCTTCTACTCGTCGATGACGTTCAATTTTTTGGCGGTAAAAATCGCACACAGGAAGAATTTTTCTATGCTTTTAATGCCCTGATTGAAGCGCATAAACAAGTAATTATTACCTGTGATTCTTACCCGAAGGAAATTTCAGGGTTGGAAGAGCGACTGGTTTCTCGTTTTGGATGGGGTTTAACGGTTGCCGTCGAACCCCCAGAGTTAGAAATGCGCGTTGCAATTTTAATTAAAAAAGCAGCCACGGATAAAATTTCACTTGATGAAAATGTCGCCTTTTTTATTGCGAAACATATACGTTCTAATGTACGTGAACTGGAAGGCGCATTGAAACGAATCCTGGCTTATGCGCGTTTTACAGGCCATCCCATAACACTTGACTTGGCCAAGGAAGCGTTAAAAGATTTATTAGCAGTCCAGAACCGTCAGATTTCAATTGAAAATATCCAAAAAACCGTTGCTGACTATTACAAAATCAAGGTGGCTGAGATGTATTCAAAAAAACGCTCTCGAATCGTTGCTCGGCCACGGCAAATGGCGATGGCTATTGCAAAAGAACTAACCCCATTAAGCTTACCCGACATAGGAGAAGCTTTTGGCGGCAGAGACCATACGACTGTACTGCACGGTTACCGAAAAATTCACGAATTACGCAATTCTGATCCCATCGTAAATCGTGATTTCAATACATTACTACATATTTTGCGTGGTTAATAATTCATGAATAATCTGGGGATAATTTGTTGTTCTATTGAATGAACTATTTTATCCACAAAGTATCCACGAGTATTATTAAAATAATACATGCCTAGAATACTCTGTATTTAATTGATATAAAACAAATTTTTTTAAATATACCTAGGTTAGCAATATTATATTATTTGTTATTAAATATAAATTAATATTATTAATAAAAATCATCAGGAATAAGTTACTTAAGCCATTACAACTCGTTTCTGGAATTATCGAACAACGCAATTACCTTTCACTTGATCTCTTACTTGTTGATGACGTTCAGTTTTCTGGTGGAAAAAACCGAAAAAAGAAGAGCTTTTCTATGCTTTCGATGTCCTGATTGAAGCACATAAACAAGTTATTATTACTTATGATTCTTGTTACTCGAAAGGGATCTCAGGGTTGGAAGAACGCTTGGTTTCTCGTTTTGGATGGAGTCTAACAACGGTTGCCGTCGAACCCCTAGAGTTAGAAATACGCGTTGCAATTTTAATTAAAAAAGCAGCCACGGATAAAATTTTACTTGATGAAAATATCCCCTTTTTTATCGCGAAACATATTCGTTCTAATGTGCGGAAGTTGGAAGGCGCATTGAAACGAATCCTGACTTACGCTCGTTCTACAGGCCGCTCTATAACACTTGATCTTGCCAAGGAAGCATTCAAAGATTTATTAGCGCTCCAGAACCGTCAGATTTCAATTGATAACATCTAAAAACCGTTGCTGATCCCAGCATGAATCATGACTTCATACTACTTATCCGTGGTTAATAATTCACAAATAATCTGGGGATAACTTGTTATTTTATTAATTGAATTAATTAATCCACAAAGTATCCACGTCAATTAGTAATGTAATACACGCCTAAAATATTTTGTACTTAATTGATATAAAACAAAATTAATCCAATATACTTAAAGTTAGCAATATTCTATTAATTATTACTAAAAAATTAAATAAATGTTATTTATAAAATCCACCAGGGATAAGTTACTTAAACCATTACAACTCGTTTCTGGAATTATCGAACAACGCAACGCACAACCAATTTTGTCTTATGTGCTAATACAAAAAGATCAGGAAAGAATATATTTTTTAAGTACCGATTTTGGTATTGAAATTAAAACATCAACAGTAATGAATCAGCTTAGCAGTGATGAAAAAAATTCAATTACCGTTCCAGGGAAAAAATTTCAGGATATATTACGTGCGCTTCCTTCGGATATTGAAGTTTCCCTTGTAATTCAAGATAATCGTCTACAAATTAAAGCGGGGAAAAGTAATTTCAATTTACAGATACTTCCTGCTGAAGACTTTCCTAAATTTCATGAAACCACTGAAATACAATCAAAAATAACCTTACAACAAAAACAATTAAGGAATTTGTTCCGAATTGTCCATCTTGCAATCGCTCAACATGACTTAAGATATTTTCTAAAAGGTCTTTTATTACGAATTAATGGTTCGCAATTAGTTGCTATTGCAACGGATACACATCGACTGGGTTATAATACAATCAACTTAGAACAAGCCAGCAACAAGACAGAAATACTTATCCCACGCAAGACTATATTAGAACTTAATAAACTGCTTAATGATAATGATGAGCCAGTAACGATAGAATTCTTTAAGAACAAGATCCGTTTTATTTTTTCAGACATTATTTTGGTCTCGAAGTTAATTGATGGGAGTTGTCCGGACTATAGCCGTGCCATTCCAACAGACCACGCAATCCGTGTTGAATTAAATCGATTGGAATTTTTACAAGCATTGCAACGGGCCTCTATCCTTGCTAACCAAAAAGAAAATTTTCGTGATGTACGTTTGATTCTTGCAAATGGATCACTGCAGATAATCTGCAAAAATATTGAACAGGAAGAAGCACTGGAAGAGATAGCGATTCAATATGATTATGAAGAAACAATCGATACCAACTTTAATATTTCCTACTTGCTCGATCTGTTAAATAATGTCAATTGTGAAACAATCCAATGTGCGTTTAAAGATTCCAATAAAAGTGTTTTGATAACGATACCGGGTAACGAAGATTTCAGATATGTCGTTATGCCCATGAGAACATAGTATTATTTTAATAATTTTCTTTTTTATAAAGTAACCCGGCTAATGAGCGATAAAAATTACGAAACACAACAAGAATCTAAAAGTGTTGGCTATTATGGTTCAGACAGTATAAAAGTCCTGAAAGGGTTGGAAGCAGTCCGTAAGCGGCCAGGCATGTATATTGGTGATACCAGTGATGGTACCGGTTTGCATCATCTGGTGTTTGAAGTGGTTGATAACTCAATTGATGAAGCGTTAGGCGGTTATTGTGATGAAATTACAGTTATCATTCATCCGGATAACTCTGTCAATGTCATGGATAATGGCCGAGGAATTCCAACCGATATAAAGCAAGAGGACGAAATGAAACGTTCTGCGGCTGAAATTGTTATGACTGAGTTACATGCGGGCGGTAAATTTGATGACAATTCCTATAAAGTCTCGGGTGGCTTACATGGCGTTGGCGTGTCAGTGGTGAATGCCCTGTCCGAGTGGTTGCGTCTAAATATTCGTCGAGGTGGAAAAACCTATTTTATGGAATTCCGTAACGGTGAACCGGTTGCACCATTGGCTTGTGTTGCCAATACTGAACGGCATGGCACTGATATACATTTTCTGCCGAGCAAGGAGATATTCGGGGATATTGAGTTTCATTTTGATATATTTGCAAAAAGACTGCGTGAACTGTCTTTTCTCAATAATGGTGTCAAAATTCATTTAATAGATCAACGGAATGAGAAGGAAGAAACGTTTGCCTTTGGCGGTGGTATCAGAAATTTTGTAGAATATATTAATCGCAGCAAAACCGTACTGCATCCCAAATTATTTTACGCATCGGGTATCAGAGATAAAATAGCGGTGGAAGTATCAATGCAATGGAATGACAGTTACAGTGAACAGGTTTTGTGTTTTACCAATAATATTCCACAAAAAGACGGGGGTACGCATCTTACGGGCTTGCGTGCAGCGATGACGCGCACTATAAACAACTACATCGAAAAAAACGAACTCGCAAAAAAAGCCAAGGTTGAAACAACAGGCGATGATATGCGGGAAGGGCTTTCTTGTGTCTTATCGGTAAAATTGTATGAACCTAAATTCTCGTCGCAAACAAAGGAAAAGTTGGTTTCATCAGAAGTTAGGCCAGCGGTAGAGGAAGTTGTATCACAAAAACTGTCAGAATTTCTGTTAGAAAATCCTGTTGATGCCAAAAACATTTGTAATAAAATTTTGGATGCTGCGAAAGCAAGAGAAGCAGCGCGTAAGGCACGGGAACTAACCCGTAGAAAAGGCGTTTTAGACAGTATGGGACTTCCTGGAAAACTTGCTGATTGCCAGGAAAAAAATCCTGAATTATGTGAACTTTATCTTGTAGAGGGTGACTCAGCCGGCGGTTCTGCTAAACAAGGGCGTGACAGAAAATTTCAGGCAATTATGCCGTTGAAAGGAAAAATATTAAATGTAGAGAAATCACGTTTTGACAAAATAATTTCGTCACAAGAAATTATTTCCTTAATAACTGCATTAGGGACCGGTATTGGTAAAGACGAATATAATCCGGACAAACTCCGTTATCACCGAATTATCATCATGACGGATGCAGATGTGGATGGTTCTCATATTCGTACGTTGCTTTTAACTTTTTTTTACCGGCAAATGCCAGATTTGATTGAGCGTGGTCATGTATATATCGCCCAACCTCCTCTTTATAAAATCAAACATGGTAAAAAGGAGCATTATGTTAAAGATGATTACGAACTTAAACAATATATGCTGGGGTTGGCACTAACAAAAGCTGAACTTTACCCTGACGAGGAACAACCCCCTATCACTGGTGAAACATTAGCAAAAGTTGCTAATGAATATTTACTGGCTGAAGCGGTGATCGAACGCATGAGTCATTTGATTGACAGCAAGGTATTGCATGCCTTACTGCGTTACCCAGACTTGGACATAGACTTGAGTATTGAAGTCAATGCAAAACAGAGTTCAGATCGGCTGATGGCGCGAATACCGGAAGTAAAAATCACCGCGGAATATGATGAAATTGTTGAAAATTACCGTTTAAAAATAACTCGCATAGTACATGGTAACATGCAGACCAGTTATATCGATCAGGAATTTTTGTTAAGTGGTGATTACGATCAGATTAAAAAATCGGCTCAATTATTTTCTGGATTACTCGGTGCCAAAGCACAGATAAAAAGGAGCGAAAGAAGTCAATCTGTTAATAATTTTAAGCAGGTTTTGGATTGGTTATTCGAAGAAGCTAAAAAAGGGATCTCGATTCAGCGTTATAAAGGTCTGGGAGAAATGAATCCGGATCAATTATGGGAAACCACGATGGATCCGAATAATCGCCGGTTGCTTCGTGCTCAAATTGAAGATACGATAATCACAGATGAAATTTTTACCACATTGATGGGTGATGTGGTGGAACCACGACGGGAATTTATCAAAAATAATGCATTGAAAGCGAAAAATCTCGACGTGTAATTTCAGTTTTTATAGGTTTGATGTTTTAACCGCCGATAAAAGGCCAATCGTCGATCACTGATTTTCCCTGCTTTTGTCGCGTTTATAATTGCACAATCGGGTTCGTGACCATGTCGGCAGTTATTAAATCTGCATTGTCCGATATAAGGGCGGAATTCAACGAATTGCCACGCTAGATTTTCATTTTCAATATGATGGATGCCAAATTCCTGAATGCCGGGCGTATCAATAATTTGACTATTCGTATCAAAATGATAAAGATGGGCGTGGGTTGTTGTATGGCATCCTGAATCAAGGGCGGTAGAGATTTCACTGATTGTTCGATCTGCTTTTGGAATCAATGTGTTGATGAGCGTGGATTTGCCCATTCCGGACTGTCCGGCCAGGACACTGACATTACCTTTAAGATATGGAATGAGTGTATTGATATCCTGATTTGCACTCAATTGTATTAACGGATAACCTAATTCCTGGTATAAAGAAAGGGTTACTGCAGCGTCCCGGGTAGGCACGATCATATCAGCCTTGTTTAACACGATGAGCGCTTTAATGTATTGACTTTCCGCTGCGACGAGGCAGCGGTTGATCAATTCTTCGCTAAAGCTGGGAATAGCGGCTACGACGACTATTATTTGGGTAATATTAGCGGCAATAATTTTTTTCCGAAATGCATCGCTACGGTACAATAATGTCGTACGCGGTTTTATTTTTTCAATAACGCCTTGTCCTGGTGTGGTCGGCAGGATTTCAACGTGGTCACCACAGGCCACACCGCTTCTTTTTCCGCGCACGACACAATCCAATATTATATTGTTTTTTGTTTCGGCTAGATAATGCCGACCAAATGCTGCAATAACCAACCCATCGGTGCGTACGTTTGTATTTCTTGGAGAATGATGGGCGTTATTCAAATTTCGAACAACTTATCTATTTTTGCGGCACAGATAAAATCATTTTCAGACAAACCGTTGATCGCATGTGTTGTGTATATAACACTGCAGTTATTATAACCAACGGTAATATCTGGATGATGATCTTCCCGGTGGGAAATCCATGCGATGGCATTAACAAAAGCCATTGTTTGATAATAATTCTTAAACTTGTATGATTTCTCAATTGAATGATCCACTAACTCCCAGCCGGTAAGCTGCGATAACAATTTTGTCGCTTCATCATCTGTAAGCGGCGCTACTTCACCTTCACAGGATTTACACTTTTTGGATGCTAAATCATAGTTTTCTGTTTTCATAAATGTACCCAATTTTGTAATTTCGCGATTCTGATCGCAGCCGGTGGATGAGAATCATAAAATGCTGAATGCAGTGGATCAGGTGTCAGTGTTGCGGCGTTGTCCCGGTAAAGTTTAACTAATGCGCGAGTCAGATCATTAGCGGATGCATTATGCGCTGCATATTCATCTGCTTCAAATTCATGTTTACGCGAATACAAGCTCGAAAATGGTTGTAACAGGAAAGTGAATACCGGCAACACCAGAAAAAACAACAGTAATGCCATAGCTGTTGAAGGAATGGTCGTAACTGTTACCCCCAATCCTTGATAAAACCAGCCCTGTTGCATGAGGTAACCCAATACCCATAGGAATAGCAGGCTTACGGTAAATGACCACACAATTCTTTTTGCAACATGGTGGTGTTTAAAATGACCAAGTTCGTGTGCAAGGACTGCTTCAATTTCAGCAGTATTGAGCCGGGCAAGTAATGTATCAAAAAATACGATACGCTTGGTTTTACCGAATCCGGTAAAGTAAGCGTTGCCATGGCTGCTACGCCGTGAGCCATCCATAACAAACAAACCATCAGATTGAAACCCGCATTTTTTTAATAGTTGTTCAATCCGTGCTTTAAGTGACGTATCTTGCAGCGGTGTAAACTTATTAAATATCGGCGCGATCCAATTGGGGTAGATAGCCAGCACGATCAGGTTGAATGTTACCCATGCTAACCAGGCATATAGCCACCAGTTAGTCCCCATTTTTTCCATTAACCAAAGGAAACAGAATAACAAAGGTATGCCAAGTAGTAGACTTAAAATTGCTTGTTTTACAAGATCAGAAAAGAACATGCCCGGCGTCATTTTATTAAAGCCAAATTTTTGCTCAACCACAAAAGTACGATAGTAACTCAATGGAATTTCCAAAAAACTTATAAGAAATATTGTGCTGATGATTAAAGCAATACCGTGCAAAATCGGATCGTTCAGCCATGTTGACCAGAAGCTGGATATGGCGTTCAACCCGCCGCCAAGCGTTAATATAAGCAGCAAAGAGGCATGCAGAAGAATGCCAGGGTAGGTTAAACGTGTTTTAGTGCATGTATAATCTGCTGCTTTTTGATGGGCAGCCAGGTCTATTTGACCTGCAAAATTTTCCGGAACAGCGTTACGATGAGCGCGAACATAGCGACTATGCCGGACTGCTAACCAGACTTGCGCAAAAGTCGTTAAGAGAAGAACGACAATAAATACGACGGTAAAAGTTTGCATAAAACGACCATATTAATATTAAACGAACTAATAACATACAATAAACATCTATAATACGACAAAATTACTTATAAATAATTCATCAAATTCATCAGACTGGCTAAATTATGGCACAAGATAAAAATAACCTCATCTGGATCGATATGGAAATGACCGGACTCAATCCTGACACCGACTGCATTATCGAAGTTGCGTTGGTTGTAACAGATTCCCAATTAAATACTGTCGCAGAAGCACCGGTTCTCGTTGTATCGCAGTCTGTATTGGTGCTGGATAATATGGATGACTGGAATAAGTCAACCCATGCGAAGTCCGGATTGATCGAAAAAGTTAAAGCGTCAAATTTGACAGAAAAGGATGTTGAAGCACAGATGCTCACTTTTCTGCAACAATATGTGCCAAGTGGTGTTTCTCCAATGTGTGGGAACTCTATTTGTCAGGACAGGCGTTTTATGGCACGCACAATGCCGCAATTGGAAGCGTATTTTCATTATCGAAATCTGGACGTTAGTACTATCAAGGAATTGGTTAAGCGTTGGAAACCTGAAATAAAGACAGGATTGACGAAGCAGGGAAAACATCAGGCACTGGCTGATATATATGATTCGATAAACGAATTAAAATATTATCGTGAACATTTTATTGCAATATAAGTAGCTACTTATGAAAATAAATTTCATAAAAAAGTTTCTTTCCGACATAATGGAGCGTACTGAATGCCTTCTGGAACAAAATTTGTAATTACGGTTAATCCCAAGTTGCCATCCCGACTGGAACGCTTGGAGGAACTGGCTAATGATCTTTGGTATAGCTGGGACCGCGATACACGGACATTATTTTCACGATTAGATCCAAAATTATGGCAAGGTGTTGAACATAATCCCAAAGCGTTTCTTAAACGTGTGGATGAGTCTATCCTTTTAAAGGCAACGGAAGACCAGTCATTTCTATCTAAATATAACAATATTCTTGCCAACTATGATTCTTATTGTTATGAATTGCCGCAACGGGAAAATGCTTATGCATTGCAAGCAACTGACCAAATTGCTTATTTCTGTTTTGAATTTGGTTTTCACGAAAGTTTGCCGATTTATTCCGGCGGGTTGGGAATTTTAGCCGGTGATCACTGTAAGGCAGCGAGTGATTTACGGTTGCCGTTTGTTGCTGTCGGTCTGCTCTATCGTCAGGGCTATTTTTTTCAAACTATTGATAACCAAGGTGTTCAACAAGTTACCTACTCAGATTCCGATTTCGAAGATTTGCCGGTGACACCAGTATTGCAAGACGATGGTTCCGAAATAAGAATTGGTGTTGCTTTGCCGCAGCGCAAGGTAATATGTAAGATTTGGCAGGTTAAAATTGGGCATGTCAGACTTTATCTGCTGGACACGGATTTACCAGAAAATTCTTCACAGGATCGTTTAATCACACATCACCTCTATGGCGGTGATAAAACCATGCGCATTGAACAAGAAATTGTATTGGGCATTGGTGGTGTGCGCGCCCTACTGGCTATCGGCGTCAAGCCTACCATTTGGCATATTAATGAAGGTCATGCCGCGTTTATGATACTGGAGAGAATCCGCCAATTGGTACAACAAGGACAGCGTTTTTCCAGCGCACTGGAAGCTGTTGCGGTCAATACGGTATTCACGACACATACTGCTGTACCAGCAGGGCATGACCATTTTAGCAAGGCGATGATAAATGATTATTTTGAAGCTTTTATTCATGATCTCAAGACTAATCATGAAAAATTTATGGCGCTGGGAGATGCTTCCGAAGATGCAGATTTTAATATGACGGCACTGGCGATGCGCGGTTCGCGTATGCATAATGGCGTGAGCAAAATTCATGGCGATGTTTCAGCAAATATCTGCCAGGATATATGGCCTCAACTTAAGCCTGAAGAAAATCCAATTACATACGTGACTAACGGTGTGCATGTGCCGACTTTTCTAGCTACAGAATGGTCTGATTTGTTTGATCGTTATCTGGGCCACGAATGGCGGAGCAAGTTAGGTGAAACGGAATATTGGTCGCGTATTCATGAAATTCCAGATCATTTATTCTGGAGCACGCGACAAACCTTGAAATCCCATATGCTTTATGGTTTGCGCGCACGTCTTACTGAGCAAAATTTTCGTAATCATGGTTCCGGGGCTCACCTTGACCGGCTGCTAAAATATACCGACCCGATTAATCCGAATATTTTAATATTAGGTTTTGCGCGGCGTTTCGCTACCTATAAACGGGCAACGTTGTTATTTAAAGATCTTGATTGGTTAAGAAAAGTTATTCTGGATCAGGATCATCCGGTTCTTTTGGTTTTTGCGGGCAAGGCGCATCCGGCGGATAAACCTGGCCAGGATTTAATCAAGCATATCAGTGAAATTTCACATTTGCCGGAATTTGAAGGGCGTATATTGCTTATTGAGGGTTATGATTTACGTTTGGCCAGGCGTTTGGTTGCTGGCGTCGACGTGTGGCTTAACAATCCAGTGTTTCCGCTGGAGGCAAGTGGCACATCAGGAATGAAAGCGGGTATCAATGGCGCACTCAATCTCAGTATTCTCGATGGCTGGTGGGGTGAAGGTTACGACGGTAGGAATGGGTGGGCAATTAAACCCGGCGCTGAAAATATGGACCCGGAATTGCGTGATCTGGAGGAAAGTCGGGCATTTTATGAGATTTTGCAGGATCAGGTCATTCCACTTTTTTACAATCGCAGTAATCTTGGTTTTTCTTCAGAGTGGGTAAAAATGGCCAAGCATTCGATGGTGACTTTATTGCCGCGTTATAGTGCTACTCGGATGGTGGAAGAATATACCAACAAATTCTATCAAAAGGCCAGTAATAATTATTCGCTTTACGCAAAAAATAACTTTGAAAACGCGAATATCGTTGCCGATTGGAAGGCTACTGTGAGAGAATTGTGGCCTGGTGTTAAGCTTCGCCAGCTTGAGATACCCGGTAAAAATGCTGATTTCGGTACGACGTTGCATATTAAAGTTGCAGTACAGCTGAATGGCTTAAAACCGGATGATGTCGTCGTTGAACTATTATTATGCCGGCAGTTTAAAAAAGTTAAACTGAATAAATTCAATCATTTCAAATTTAGCAATATTGGCGTTGAAGAATCAGGCGAGTATTTATTCGAGTTAAATTTGAAACCGGAATTATGCGGTCGGCAAATTTATTACGTTCGTGTCTATCCACATCATCAGTTACTGTCACATCCATTGGAAATGGGGATGATGGTGTGGTTGTGAGTCTGCTTAATTAATAAATTTTGAATTAACACAAATGATGCCGATGAATATTGCATTCTGCAGGAAGAACCATTTCATGGAAAAAGCGTCATAGAGATTTATCCTATCAACAGTATCAGGAGAATTGACGATGTCAAATAAAACAAGCGTAATTGCAACGATAGCCGTTTTATTATTTGCAGCTGAATCAGGCGCTGTATCTGCGGCCAGCGCTGCGAATGTTTCTACAACCGTGGAACATTCATCAAATAACAGTGCAATTAAGTTGGCTTATGGTGCATCAGAAACGGACGCAAAAAGCAAACAAGGTCATAATGGTGATAGCGGTAAGGACCATGGCAAGTGCGGCAATATGATGTCAAAAATAGATAGTGATGAAGATGGAAAAATTAGTAAAAAAGAGTTTATTAAATACCATGAAGAAAAATTTAAGAAAAAAGATTTAAATAATGACGGTTTTATTGACGAAGATGAAATGCAAAAAATGATGGAAAAGCACAAGCATGGTTATCACGGTAAAAAAGAAATGGGTGATAAAGCCCATGGACATGGAGACATGAAAGAATAATTGTTCACAATGTGCGTTACTTTTAAGTTCCGATAATACAGGCAAATTGCCCATTTCAGGTACGGCAATTTGCTTTTTTCTATTGGAATATTGACGATCCGGTTTGGCCTTGTCCGGTTTGGCCTTGT
>BQJA01000031.1 GCA_021604405.1 Nitrosomonas sp.
GCGGCTTGACTTATATGCGCCACACATCAAACAGGCATTACCTGCGTTTTCTATTGATCATTTAATACACAAAAAGGACGTTTCTTGGAAGATATACCATTAGATATCATGCTAATCGCATTGATTATTTCGTTGATTCTATCTGGATTTTTTTCTCTTTCTGAAACCAGTATGATGGCGATTAACCGTTATCGTCTAAAACATCTTGTCAAGCAAGGACATCGTGGAGCGAGGCTGACAACGAAATTATTGGATCATACAGACAGGTTACTTGGCGTCATTTTGCTCGGAAACAATTTACTGAATACAGTGTCAGCAACGCTGGTAGCAGTGATTATTTCCACATTTTTTAGCCATAGCGAATTCGCGCTGTTGATAGGTACATTATGTGTCACGTTAGCAATCTTGATTTTCAGCGAAATAACGCCGAAAGTCGTCGCTGCCGCTTATCCAGACCGCATTGCGCTGGCGGCGAGTTATATATTGACGCCGTTACTAAAGATTTTTTACCCGATTGTCTGGTTCGTCAATTTGTTTGTTAGCGCAGTATTGTTTCTCTTACGGTTAAAGCCAAACAAAGCGGATAGTGCACATCCGATCAGTTCGGAAGAACTCAAAACGCTGGTGCTGGAAGGCGGGCATTTTATCCAGAAAAAACATCAGAGCATGTTGCTGAATCTATTTGACCTAGAGTCCGCCACGGTTGATGACGTTATTGTGCCATGCAGTCAAATAGAAGCGATTGATCTGGATGCCAGCGATGAATTAATACATAACCAACTGTTGACATGTCATCATACCCGCCTGCCAGTTCATCGTGGACGTCAGGATAATATTGTAGGTATTGTTCACGTCCGTAATGTCCTCAATCAAATGAAAAAAGGGCAAATAACTGCCGGTGCGCTTGAAAAAGTGATGAGCAGCCCCTATTTTATTCCGTCTGGTACGCCATTGTTCTCCCAATTGCAGCTATTTCAGGAGAACCAGAAACGTGTAGGTTTGGTTGTTGACGAGTACGGCGAGTGGCTGGGCTTGGTAACTATTGAAGATATTATCGAAGAAATTGTTGGTGAATTTACGACACAAGCCCCATCGCAAACGGGTCTTTTCATGAAACAACAAGACGGCAGTATTCTGGTAGAAGGCAGCAGTTTGCTACGGGATCTTAACCGCAAGCTTGGTTTGCAACTCCCTTTGGATGGCCCGAAAACGCTGAATGGTTTGATTGTCGAGCATTTTGAAGATATTCCCGAAGCGGGCATTGGATTAAACATTGCAGGTTATCCAATGGAAATTGTTCAGGCTAAAGATCAGGTAGTTAAGGTGGTTAGAATTTTTCCAGTGCGTCCATTGGTAAATCAGGGAACGGGTTAATCTCAGGATATTGTTGGACGCGAGATTCAAAAGCGGTTATCCTGTCGCCGGATTTGCTGCGTTAAATGAAATGTCTCCAGGCCATTCGTTTGTTAAAATTCAATATGGCTTCTGTTAGGTATGCGCCCATAGCTCAGCTGGATAGAGTACCGCCCTCCGAAGGCGGGGGTCACACGTTCGAATCGTGTTGGGCGCGCCAGTCACGTTAAGCGTTTTATTTTAAAAGATTTCGTCTCATAGCTGATTGGTTTTCAGGCTAACTAGCAATTTATGGTAAGGATTGTTTAATGTTTACTGGAATCATAGAAGCTGTTGGCAAAATTAAACGGATCAAGAAGCCGGACAACTTGGCGGACAATGGTTTAAGCCTGGAAATTGCTGCTGGAAATTTGGATTTGAGTGATGTTGTAATGGGTGACAGCATTGCAGTCAATGGCGTCTGCCTTACCGTGACGAGTATGCATGCTGATTTTTTCTCAGTGCATGTTTCACGGGAAACTTTAGGTTGCACTTACGGCTTGGATCTGCCGGGCATTCAGGTCAATCTAGAAAAGGCAATGCGCTTGTCCGATCGCCTGGGCGGACATCTGGTTAGCGGACACGTTGATGGTATTGGCGCGGTTGTTAACCTTCAACCGACAGGAGAGAGCACGACGCTGACCATTCAGGCGGATGAAGCATTGTTTAAGTATATTGCCAAGAAAGGTTCCATTACTGTTAACGGCGTGAGTCTGACTGTTAATCAACTCTTTGATGATAAATTTTCGGTTAACTTAATTCCGCACACGCTTTCTGCCACGAACTTGACTGAATCGATACCCGGCGCCAAAGTCAATCTTGAAACAGATATGCTGGCACGGTATGTGGCTCGTTTAATAACCATTTCAAAGTAAAGCAGGATCTATCTGATATGACGATTAGCCCCATCCAAGAGATTATTGCTGATCTAAAGAACGGTAAAATGGCCATTCTTGTCGACGAAGAAGATCGCGAGAATGAAGGTGATCTGGTACTTGCAGCAGATTTCATCACGCCTGAATCCATCAATTTTATGGCCAAGCATGGACGCGGCCTAATATGCCTGACGCTGACCGAGGCGCGATGTCATCAGCTAAATCTTCCATTAATGGTATCTGCCAATTGCTCTCCGCTAGGAACGAATTTTACGATTTCTATTGAAGCGGCAGAAGGTGTAACCACCGGTATTTCGGCTGCTGATCGCGCCGCCACGATACAGGCAGCCGTAAAACCGGAAGCGAAACCCAAAGACCTTGTTCAACCAGGCCATATATTTCCGTTGATGGCGCAAAAGGGTGGGGTATTGGTTCGCGCTGGTCACACTGAAGCTGGTTGTGATCTGGCGAAAATGGCTGGTCTCACGGCCGCTTCAGTTATTTGTGAAATACTGAAAGATGATGGAAGCATGGCCCGGCTTCCAGATTTAGTAGAATTCGCCGCGAAACATCAACTTAAAATTGGAACGATTGCAGACCTCATCCATTATCGCAGCCTGACAGAAAGCCTGGTGACACGCGTGACTGAGCGTTCTCTGCAAACTGTGCACGGCGAATTTCTTCTTGCCGCATATCGTGATAAAACCGCAAATACGACACATCTTGCGCTGGTAAAAGGAGAAATATGCCCTGAAATGGAAACACTCGTGCGCGTTCATGAACCTTTGTCAGTGATCGACTTGCTGGATATTAACGATCATACGCATTCCTGGAGCATAAATGATGCAATGCGTGTCATTACCAAAGCGGGCCGAGGGGTTATTGTATTGCTGCACCGGCATAAAGACGCTGAAGAATTAATGACACGTTTAAAACTGACGCAGTCTGAACTTTCTTATAATGTCAAGGCGGACTTGCGGGATCATGGTATCGGCGCGCAAATACTCAAGGATCTTAATGTGGGGAAAATGCGGTTATTAGCAGCGCCACGAAAAATGCCAAGTGTCACGGGTTTTGGACTGGAAGTATCGGGCTACATGACACAAGATGACGATCCGAATTTATTCTTATCTGAAAATTCGCGCTAAAAAGATACGCACCGAAACGGCATGACATTCTCACTTAAAGACTGATGGTAAAAGGAATAGATATGGCATACTCTGATAATATTAATGAAATTGATCCGGATCTTGATGGCGCCGAGTTGCATTTTGGTATTGTAATGAGCCGCTTCAATATTGAAATAGGAGAAGGATTGCTAGGCGCTTGTATCGCAGAGCTAAATAAATATGGCGTACAAGAAAGCAATCTATTGCTGGTGACAGTGCCGGGCGCACTGGAAATTCCTGTGGCATTGCAAAAAATGGCTTTATTAGATCAATTTGATGCGATGATTGCTTTGGGTTCAGTGATACGGGGAGAGACCTATCACTTTGACGTTGTTTCGAACGAATCTACCAGTGGTTTAACCAATGTGTCCCTTGACCTGGGAATTCCAATTGCTAACGGAATACTCACCACAGAAACTATTGATCAGGCTATTGCGCGCATGGGTAAAAAAGGCGCCGATGTGGCACGTGTAGCGATAGAAATGGGTAATCTTATAACGAAGCTGGATGAGATGGAGCAATGACGCCAGATATACCCGCAACACCCTCCGTCGCTCACTCGAAATCACGGCCAGGGCGAAAAAGCCGTCGTTACTGTGCACGCGAACTGGTTCTGCAAGGAATCTACCAGTGGCGGGTGACTGGTGGCACAGTTGCTTTTATCGAAGCGCAATTACGTGACACCGATGAATTTCAGAAGGCGGATGGCAAGTACTTCTCAAATTTACTGCGCCATGTTTTAAATAGTATTGAAGCCCTTGAAGAAAAAATTCAGCCTTGTCTTGACCGCCCCCTGAAAGAGCTCAGTCCGGTCGAATATGCCATTTTACTGATGAGTACTTGTGAATTAGTTCATTTTCCTGATATACCATATCGAGCGGTTATTAATGAAGCGATTGAACTCGCCAAAAGCTATGGTGGCTCGGAAGGATATAAATATGTCAACGGCGTACTGGATAAATTGGCAGTCCAGTTACGCGCTACGGAAATCGGGCAGCAATTCAAACCGACGCGCTAAATTCGTTTGACTTAATTTTCATTTTGCGTTCAGAATTCGATATTATCCGGCAGTATTTTACGCGGCCTGTTACCAGAGCGGCGTTAGGCGTCGGCGATGACGCTGCATTGATTTCCACGACGGCAGATAAAGAACTGGTAATTTCAGTGGATACAATGGTATCTGGTCGTCATTTTTATTCAGACACCGCACCCCGTCAGCTTGGCCATAAAGCACTCGCTGTAAATCTTTCCGACATCGCCGCTATGGGCGCAATCCCCCGCTGGGTAACGCTTGCGCTAACGCTGCCCAAGCGTCTGATTGAGAAAAACGACACATGGCTTGATGAATTTGCTACGGGTTTCTTTGCACTGGCTGATTCTTATCAGATTGAACTGATTGGTGGCGACACGACATGTGGTCCGCTCAGTATCAGTGTGCAAATTATCGGGGAAGTGGAAAAAGGAAAAGCCTTGTTGCGCAGTGGCGCGAGACCAGGCGATGATATTTGGATATCCGGCCAACTTGGTGATGCCGCATTAGCGCTTGCCCATGAGCAACAACATATTACTTTAGCTTCAGATGAGCTAATTCGGTGTTTAACCGCATTGCACGCACCAGTCGCCCGTGTTGAATTGGGCCGGCGGTTAATCAATCTGGCACATAGTGCCATTGATATTTCCGATGGATTAATGGCAGACTTGACACATATTCTGGATTGTTCCAATGTATCAGCGACGATTGATATCGATGAAATTTCCTGTTCGCATATTTTGCGCAGATATTTACCACAACCCATTGCGGTCAGTTGTCTGCTTACTGGCGGGGATGATTATGAATTATGTTTTACAGCGGCTACCAGAAAACAAGAAGAAATTGAGAACCTTTCCCTGCAGCTCGCCATACCATTAACCCGTATCGGAACAATCAGGCAGGGTAAAGGCCTTACTGTTATGAATTCCGACGGTTCAGTGATAACGTTAGAGACGAGAGGATATGACCATTTCCGCACCTGATATCGAGAATCCAAACAGCAGCAAGCAACCGCTACCACATCCTGACTTTAAGTTTGTGTCGCGTCATCTTTCTCATTTTATCGCTTTCGGCGGCGGCGCAGGGTTAAGTGCTGTTGCGCCTGGTACGATTGGAACGCTGGTCGCATTTCCTCTCTACTGGTTATTGGATTATTACCTGGATCCAATCCTTTTTCTAATTCTCATAGATATTTTGTTTATCCTTGGTATCTGGGCCTGTGGAATCACTGGAAAAGCACTGGGTTCCCACGATCATGGCGGGATGGTGTGGGATGAGATTGTCGCTTTTCTACTTGTGCTGTATTTTATACCTGACGAGTGGACTTGGCAGCTGGCTGCATTTCTTCTGTTTCGTCTGTTTGATATTGCTAAACCACAGCCAATTAGATATTACGACAACAAACTTCGCGGTGGGTTTGGCGTTATGTTTGATGACCTGCTTGCAGCTTTTTTCACATTGCTTTGCCTGGCTGGATGGAAAGCAATCGTACTCACGTAGCCGCATATCCGGTTTATCAATGGTATTGATTCAAAAGGGATAGCAAATGCCTGTTGACAATGTCAACTTCACAAATCTGGCAAAGCAAACGGGGATATTCCTTACGCAACGCGGGTTAATGCTGGCCAGTGCTGAGTCATGTACCGGCGGCTGGCTAGGGCAGGTTGTCACAACGATACCCGGCAGTTCCATGTGGTACGAACGTGGTTTCATTACATATAGTAATAGTTCCAAGCAGGAAATGCTGGGTGTACTTCACAGTACGATAGAACAATTCGGCGCGGTGTCGGAGCAGACCGCCTATGAAATGGCAATGGGCGCAGTTACCAACAGTCATGCACAGATTGGCGTATCCATTACCGGTATTGCAGGTCCGGATGGCGGCACGAAAATAAAACCAGTCGGGACGGTCTGTTTTGCATGGGTAATGAAGGAAGGCCTGGCGCGGCGTGAAACTCAGTTTTTATCGGGTGACCGTGAATCAATCCGTCACCAGTCCGTTTCCATTGCTTTGCAGGGCGTCATCAATCTATTGCATAACGCTCTCCCTGCAATGGCGTAGTTTGTTTTATTTTGATGCGACTGTTTGCAACTGTAGCTAAATTTTCGCTAATACTTCCGCGACTGTTTTACCCATCATGGCGGGTGTTGAACAGATTGTAACACCCAATTCTTTTAGCGTAGCCACTTTTTCAGCGGCACTTTCGCCCGCAGAAGAAATAATTGCGCCAGCATGCCCCATGCGTCTGCCTTCAGGTGCTGTTAAACCCGCAATATAAGCAACCAGTGGTTTGGTCATGTTTTCTTTGGCGAATATTCCCGCTTCTACCTCCTGCGGACCACCAATTTCACCGATCATAAGCGCAACTTTGGTTTCTGGGTCCTGTTCCAGTCTTTCGAGCACATCGCGATGCGAGCTGCCAATTATCGGGTCACCACCAATGCCTACAGATGTAGAAATACCAATACCCAATAACCGCATTTGATCTGCAGCCTCATAACCCAGGGTACCTGAGCGTCCGACAACACCAACATTGCCACGAATATAGATGTGACCCGGCATTATTCCCAACATCGCCCGGCCAGGGCTGATGGTGCCAGAACAATTGGGGCCCGTTAGCATCATTCGCTCTTTTTTGGGGAAACGGCGTAAAAAGTTTTTTACGGTCATCATGTCCTGAGTTGGTATGCCATCGGTAACCGCGACACAGTACTTTATTCCTGCATCGGCCGCTTCCATAATTGAATCCGCGGCAAATGCTGGCGGAACGAAAACGATACTTGCTTCTGCGCCGGCTTCTTGGACCGCTTCCTTAACGGTGTTGAAAACGGGTAAATTCAGATGTTTTTGGCCGCCTTTCCCTGGTGTTACACCGCCAACAACCTTGGAACCATAATCAATCATCTCCTGCGCATGAAAAGTGCCAATTCTTCCCGTAAAACCTTGTACAATAATACGTGTATTTTCATCAATTAATGTTGCCAATTTTCTCTCTCCTTGCTTTTCTACGCGGTCGCTTCATTACGGGCTTGTACAACTTTCTCAGCAGCATCGGCCAAGGTGTCCGCAGTGATAATCGGTAAGCCACTCTCTGCAATAATACGGCGTCCTTCCTTCACATTAGTACCGGACAGACGCACCACTAATGGAACTTTCATGTCGATATTTTTAACTGCGTGCACAACACCTTCAGCAATCCAATCGCAACGGTTAATGCCTGCAAAAATATTCACAAGCATTGCTTTGACTCGTTTATCAGCCAATACCAGGCGAAATGCCTTTTCAGTCCGTTCAGCCGATGCGCCGCCGCCCACATCGAGAAAATTAGCCGGTTCTCCTCCAGCTAATTTAATCATGTCCATCGTTGCCATGGCCAATCCTGCGCCGTTGATCATGCAACCGATATCCCCATCGAGGCCAACATAGCTTAAGCTGGACTCGGCCGCCGCAACTTCACGGGAATCAATTTGAGATTGGTCGCGTAATTCGGCTATTCTGTGGCGACGAAACAATGCATTTTCATCGAAATCCATTTTGGCGTCCAGTGCGATCAATTCATTGTTTTCGGTAACAACCAGTGGATTAATTTCCACGGTATTTGCGTCAAGATCACGAAGTGCGCGGTAGCATCCTTTGATTGTTTTAACAGCATGATTCATTATTGACGTGTCAAGATCCAATGCAAACGCCATTTTACGGGCCTGAAAGTCCTGCAATCCGACTGCCGGCTCAATATAGATTTTTTTTATGGCATCCGGGTCGGTTTCAGCCAGCTTTTCAATTTCCATTCCTCCCTGTGCTGATCCAATCATGATGACCCGTTCAGTGCTGCGGTCGATCAAAAATGACAGATACAATTCCTTGGTGATTTTTGATCCAGCTTCAACATAAAGCCTGGCGCACATCTTGCCACCCGGCCCGGTTTGATTCGTCACTAATTTTTTTCCTAACAGCGCTTCCGCAGCTGTTTCAACCTCAGTGTGTGTTTTACAAACTTTAATCCCGCCTGCTTTGCCACGCGCGCCAGAATGAATTTGCGCTTTAACTACCCAAGTATCACCCTCAATTTCCCTGGCACGTTGTACAGCTTCTTCGACACTGTAAGCCAAGCCCCCTTCAGCGATTTTAATGCCAAATTCCGTTAATATTTCTTTTGCCTGATATTCATGAATATTCAACGTATTTTCCTCTCAAATTTCAATAACTTCTAATACATACAGCAAGCAAAAAACACAGTGCAGGCTATATATCTTTGCAAATTCCTGGTTTTAGCTAAAAATGACCGCTGCCAGTAATAGCCAGCATGGTTTCCGTTTATTTTTTGTTATTGTATCCTCGTCAGAATCTCAATCTGAGACCTCTGACCTTTTTCACTAAATCGTGCGCCTATTAAAACAAAGGCCGCTAAACGCGGCCTTTGGATATTAGTGCTAATTTTTTGCCGCAATCGCTTCGGCAATTTTCACCACATTATTGGCCATCCTTTCCGATGCGGCATCAATCAATCTGCCATCAAGTGCGGCAGCACCTTTTCCTTGTGCGGCGGCTTCTTTCAGAGCACTCAAGATGCGTTTGGCTTTTTCAACTTCTGCAGTGGGTGGCGTAAAAATTTCATTTGCCAGTGTAATTTGAGAAGGATGAATCGCCCATTTACCCTCACAACCCAGTGCTGCCGCTCTTTTCGCGGCAAGCTTATACCCCTCAGGATCCTTGATATCACCAAATGGGCCGTCGATAGATCGCAATCCATAAGCCCGGCAAGCAACGGTCATGCGACTGATTGCGGCGTGCCACTGATCGCCAGGATAATCAGGATTGAGCCCGCCAATATTGGTGGTTCTGGCACGATTACTCGCCGCATAATCCGCCACGCCAAAATGTAACGCTTCAAGACGGCCGGTGGCGCCATTACGGGCGATATCCTCTACATTCGCCATGCCAAGCGCCGTTTCTATTAATGCCTCTAAGCCAATCCTGTTTTTCAATCCTTGTTGCATTTCCAGTTGGCTTACCATTGCTTCCACCATATAAACATCCGAATATACGCCAACTTTAGGTATCAAAATGATATCCAACCGGTGACCGGCCTGTTCAATCAGATCCACCACATCGCGAACCATATATTGCGTATCCAGGCCATTTATGCGTACCGACACGGTAATTCCATGCGCTTTCCAATCCAGGTCATTAATGGCTTGTATGACGTTCTTGCGTGCTTGTATTTTGTCATCGGGTGCGACCGCATCTTCCAAGTCAAGAAAAACAAAGTCAACACCACTATTCAGCGCTTTCTCAAACATTTCCGGGCTGGAACCAGGTACAGCCAATTCACAACGTTGCACCCGTTGAATGTTTGTTTCGTATAGTGTGTGACTCATTTTTCCTCCAGAAATTAATAAGATAACGGCCGTACAGGCATGAATTTATCAAACCTGTTTTCCTACAGCCCGTTAATTTGGGTTTATAAAAGCGCAGTCATATGCAAACTTGACACAAACACCCGCGCATTGAATACAAATAACCCTATATTTCAATGCATTAAAACTACATTAGTGTTTGATGCCAATAAAAATACGCATATATTGTTTTCTGGTCTTATTTTTAGTCTGCGATGGCTAATAAGAATCCGAGATTAAATATGCGTACACTTTGCAAACAGTGATTATAACACCTGTAGCAAGTGGACTTTTAAGTTTGAGCTAGCTAAGCGGCGGTCAATAGCTTAAGATGTCACGACATCTCGCTGCAAATAAATACTAACATATTGTATCACAAAGCTTTATTTAAGAAAAGATAGGATACTGTCGGACGATCACGCTGTGAAGTTCGCAGGATATGTTGCATGACTCAGCAGCGTCGTCATTCAGCTTCAAGCTGGACGCAGGCATCAGCGGCACTGACTAACTTGTTGTATCGAGCCATCCATGCCAACGGGATTGCAGAATCAGAGCGGCGATTTTTTGTATGGTACGATGCCATAATTGCACCGAGCATAATCGCGCGCCCACAACTGTCACCACTTGCGCGAATATTTGCTTCAACCGCGCTGCGATAATCAGGCGCATGCTGCGCAATATGAAAAATTACCGGCAAACCTTCGGTGACGTGGCACGACGAGCCAAAACGTTCCGCAGCTCCAACACTGTCGAGAGTATTAAATTTTAGCGCTTCATCAAGTAATGGTTTTAGTGTTGATCCCGCATACGGCAAAGATTCAGTCAGTGCCCGGTCTATCGATGCTCCTTTTAATACTTCAAATAAAACCACGGCAGCACATTGTGCAGCAGCAACGGCAACCTCGTTATTATTCGTAATGCGCACAACTGAATCAACCTGTTCAATCAATGCTTCCCGAACATCTCCTTGATGCGCTGCAACCAATACCGGTATCGTAGCTAAAGCGGCAAATTGATCATCATCCGCCCCTGATCTAGACGGATAATCCGCTGGCTTTAATGGAAGTAACGTTTGCAACGTTTTGCGGGTAGGGGAGTCAATATAACCAATGTAGGCGCCACCTGGACCAAAGTATGTACTATATTCGCTTTGATAATCGATCCGATTAAATTCGCCATGCTTAGCGATATGTTTAAGCATTAATAGACATAACTCTCCATAACCGGAGGACTCCCCAGACTTTTTGTTTGCGTGAGCAAAAAAACCTTTTGTATCCGTGTAATTATTCGGATCGGGTGGCACAAACGTCAAGCTATTGTTTACTTCAATTGTTGCAATACGAGTTGGATCATACAGCCAGTGCAATCCAAGCGCAGCAGCATCAGCAACTAGCGCACCAATAACCGCAGCTATATTTGGTTTAACCATTACATTTGAATGCATTTTTTTACCATTAATAATTTATTCATATTTTCGACTGGTTGCCATAGACAGACACTGCACCAGACGCAAAAAGTATTCCGCACCGTATGCTTAAGTACGCCTGGCACAGTTCCTATTAAGCGTGTTAAAATTAGATTTCCTCTTCGTCGGGCAGCCGGCGTGCTTGCTCTTCAAGCATTACCGGAACGCCATCAGTTATGGTAAAAGCCAATCGATCCGCTTTGCAAATTAATTCATTCGCAGGTTTTCTGTATATTAGTGGGCCTTTGCATAGTGGACAAACTAATATATCGAGTAATTTTGTATTCATACTTTCCTTTGGTATTTTTACGATAAAAAATTTACCCGTGTCTTAAACAACCCTCGTAAATCAAAATTTGGATAAAATTCCATCGAGCTGGTCCAGACTTTTATAGTATATGACAATATTTCCTTCGCCATTTTTTCCTGGCTTAAATACGACTTGTGCACCTATTTTCTCTGACATTTCTTCTTGCAGTCGTAACAGATCAAGATCCTGCTTACTTGCTGTCTTTTTTGCAGGATATTCAGCGCGGTTTACTAACCGTTCAGTCTCCCGCACAGAGAGCTGTTTATGTACGATCAGATTTGCAATTTCGATTTGTTGCGCTGGAGATAGGGAAAGCAAAGCACGGCCATGGCCCATATCAATTTTACCTTGCATCATTAAATTTTGTACTGGCGCAGACAAATTTAACAGACGTAACAGATTCGTAATTGAACTGCGGGAATTACCTAATGCCTGACCGGCCGATTGATGCGTCATACCAAACTCTTTAATCAGACGTTGAATACCCAGCGCTTCTTCCAATGGATTCAGATCTTCTCGCTGAATATTCTCAATAAGTGACATGGCTAATGCCGATTCATCAGGTACTTCACGTATCAATACAGGGACCTCTGGCAGGCCCGCGATTTGAGCTGCACGCCAGCGCCGCTCTCCGGCAATAATTTCAAAGCGGCCGTCCGGTATTGGGCGCACCAGAATTGGCTGCATAACCCCTTGAGCCTTAATAGACTCCGCCAACTCCGTTAAAGACGCCTGATCCATGCTGGTACGCGGTTGATATTTACCCGGCTGAAGTAATGTAATGGACAGATTTTGCAATGACTCTTCAAGTCCATTGCTGCTGTCACGGCTACTTGATAACAATGCATCCAGCCCTTTTCCCAACCCTTTCAATTTCGCCATTTTTTTACCAAGGTAATTAAATCTCAATAATGGTTATGATACAGTTCGATTGCTCGAGTTTATATTTACACCACGTTCGCCATGCGGCTATGCTGTCGAATTTAGTATTTCATTCGCTAACGCGAGGTATGCCTGGGCACCTTTAGATTCCTTATCATAATACAGTGCGGGTTTGCCAAAACCTGGCGCTTCTGCTAATCGGACATTTCGCGGAATCGCGGTGCGGTAAACCTTATCCCCAAAATGCTGTTCCAATTGGTCTGAAACTTGTTGTGAGAGGATATTACGCGGGTCAAACATGGTGCGCAAAAGACCTTCAATTCTAAGCGGGGGATTGAAATTTGCCCGCACCTTCTTAATAGTGTTGACAAGATCGCTGAGTCCTTCCAATGCGAAATATTCGCATTGCATGGGTATCATAACAGCATGAGCCGTACACAACCCATTAAGCGTGAGCAAATTAAGTGCGGGCGGGCAGTCTATCAGAATGTAATCATATTCATTCATAACATTCTGTAACGCAGATTTAAGCCTTGTTTCTCTCTCTGGCAGGTCAACCATTTCCACTTCGGCACCGGCAAGATTACGATTAGCGGGCAGTAGATCATATTTGCCATTGGTAACGTCTACACGCACTTCTCGAATAGACAGTTCGCCCAACAGAACATGATAAATCGTATGCGTTAGCGCGTTTTTGTCAACACCACTTCCCATCGTCGCGTTACCTTGTGGATCAAGATCAACCAGCAAAACCCGCCGTCCAGCAGCGGCGAGACTTGCAGCCAGATTAATACTGGTCGTTGTTTTTCCTACCCCGCCTTTTTGATTGGTTATCGCCAGAATTTTCACCAGAATATCTTCCTATAACATGATCTTAAGGGTAACGCGAGAGCAAACACCAATTGCGTTTATTTGCTTATCGCTAAATTGTTCTGATTCTCTCTAGAATCATCAGGTTAAAACATAAATGTAAGCTGCCACGTATAATTATTGTGCAAAAACAAACGGGCAGATTATCGGACTATCATAAATAATTAATTTACTTTATTGTTAATAACCACCAATTGCCGCTTCGCATCAAGCCCTGGAACAGTAATCGGGAAAATTTTCTCAACAAAATAATTGGCAGACAATTGACTTCGCTCATCTTCCGGCTTCGCTCCTTTCATCGCGACTAATCTGCTATCTTTTCTACTTTCGTCGCACAAGTGTCCAGCCAATATCACAAATTCCTGTAAGCTGCATAAAGCGCGAGAAATGACAGTATTAAACTTTTTAGCAGGCAAATAATCCTCTGCACGCCCTGAATAAACGTTTACATTATTTAATTCGAGTTCAATTTTGACTTGCTGAAGGAATGCTGCTTTTTTTTGGTTGCTCTCAATTAAAGCAACCTGCCAACTGGGCCGTGCGACAGCAATTGGGACTCCGGGCAAACCAGCGCCACTGCCAACATCGGCCAACCTTTGGCCCCCTAATAACGGCAATACTGCCAAGCTATCCATGATATGGTAGATAAGCATATCCTCCGGTGAACGTATCGACGTTAAGTTGTGCACCCGATTCCATTTTTTAATCAATTCTAAATACTGTATTAGTTTATTGGCTATTGATTGTGTATCCGTTGCAGACATATCGTAACCCAACATACGCATGTGCGCCGCTAGCTTTACTACCAGGCTCATGCGCTTTGTTTATTTTCTTTATGAGTGAAACCACGCTTCAAATGAACCAGCAGCAATGAAATAGCCGCAGGTGTTATGCCGGACATCCTTCCAGCCTGTCCCACTGTCAGTGGTTTGTGTTGGTTTAATATTTGCTGCACCTCACGCGAAAGACCCACGACATCCCGGTAATCGAGGTCCTGCGGAAGATTCATTTCCTCAAACTGCAGATGACGTGCAATCTCTTCTTTTTGGCGCTGAATATAGCCTTGATATTTAGCTTGAATTTCGATTTGTTCCACCACCTTCGAATCTGTCAATATTTCTCCAGAACCCGGCAAACACATTAACTGCGCGTAGGTTATTTCGGGGCGCCGAAGAAGCTCATAGAGTGTGTAATCTTTGTCAATCCCCTTGCCAAGCACGCTGACCGCAACAGCATTCGGTAATTTTTCCGGACTGACACTAATGGACTTCAATCTTTCCTGCTCGCTACAAATGGCAGCTTGTTTGCTAGAAAAAGCTTGCCAGCGCGCCTCGTCAATCAGATCTAGCTTGTACCCGGTTTCTGTCAACCGTAAGTCTGCATTATCTTCTCTTAGCTGCAACCGGTATTCAGCGCGACTGGTAAACATTCGATACGGCTCCGTTACACCACGCATGATCAGATCATCGACCAGAACACCTAAATATGCTTCGTCCCGCCGCGGACACCACGCCGTCCGCTGTTGCACCAAGAGACTTGCATTGATACCCGCCAGCAATCCTTGTGCGGCAGCTTCTTCATATCCGGTCGTTCCATTGATTTGGCCGGCAAAAAACAATCCCGCAATGGATTTTGTTTCTAACGAATTTTTCAGCGCACGCGGATCAAAATAATCGTATTCAATTGCATAACCTGGGCGCGTGATATGCGCCTTTTCAAGTCCGCGTATCGAACGCACTAATCTCACCTGTGTCTCATAAGGCAGGCTTGTCGAAATTCCGTTAGGATAAACTTCCTGGCTATCCAGGCCCTCAGGCTCAAGAAAGATGGAATGAGATTGCCTATCCGCAAACCGTACAATCTTATCTTCAATGGAAGGACAATAACGCGGCCCAACGCCTTCAATAGTCCCGGAATAAATAGGTGATTGATTTAATCCTCGCCGAATAATATCATGCGTCTTCTCATTGGTTTGTGTTATCCAGCAGGGTATTTGACGCGGATGTTGCGCACTGTTTCCTAGAAACGAGAAAGCTGGAGTTGGCGTATCGCCAGGTTGTTCGGTTAACACTGAGTAATCGATGCTGCGACTATCAATTCTTGGCGGCGTACCTGTTTTTAAACGTCCGACCGGAAGATCCATGTCACGCAGACGATAAGCCAGTTTGTTTGCAGGCAGATCGCCTGCTCTTCCACCTTTGAAATTTGCGGTACCAATATGAGCAAGTCCAGCTAAAAAAGTACCAACGGTCAATATCACAGCTTGCGCATGGAATTTTATTCCCAGATGCGTTAAAACGCCTATAACACGGTTATTTTCTACAATAAGATCATCCACGCCCTGCTGCATGATCCAGAGGTTAGTTTGATTTTCCAGGCGTCTTCTTACCGCCTGACGGTAAAGCACTCTGTCGGCTTGAGCTCTGGTCGCGCGTACTGCCGGCCCCTTACTCGCATTCAGGATGCGAAATTGAATTCCTGACTCATCAATAGCCTGGGCCATTGCACCGCCAAGAGCATCAATCTCTTTAACCAAATGACTTTTTCCTATTCCACCGATAGATGGATTACAAGACATTTGCCCCAAAGTCTCGAGATTATGTGTTAATAATAATGTTTTTTGGCCCATACGCGCAGATGCAAGCGCCGCTTCTGTGCCCGCATGTCCGCCGCCCACTACAATTATTGCAAATGTATTGTCTTCTTCCATTTATCTTGTTTTTCGCACCGATCCAGATTTTTGATTATTTTTAAAACTGCGTATCAACAACTTATCCTATCAAAAAGAATTACGAATATCGCGTATTCCAATCTCTTTCAGTTGTGACTGAGCCCACTCCTGTAACATCCCATTTGCCGACAGCGACATTATGCGCCCAGCCGAGCCTTTTCACAAAGAATATTGTTTTTTCAAGCTGATGTACTTCGACCTACTTCTGCTTGCACTGATACGCATCGAAACTCCACGAACAATTTCCTCTCATAGAGAGGTTTCACGTGAAACATTATTATCCGTATCACAACGCAACTATTTTCCTATGCAAAAGCTGCTGAAGATTTCTCCCAGCAAGTCATCGGCTGTGTATTCGCCAGTAATTGTGGACAATGCCTGTTGTGCCAGGCGTAATTCTTCCGCCAGCAAATCTAATTGTGACAATTCTTCCGCCAATAATACAGCATTTCGCAGGCTGACTTTCGCTTGATACAGCGCTTCCAAGTGACGTTGACGTGCCATAAATATCCCCTCACCTGCAACACCGCCTTGCCAGCCGGCCATACTCAAAAGTTTCTGGCGAAGCAATGGCAATCCTTCACCAGTTTTAGCAGACAAACATATAACAGGCCCACCTGAATCCTCAGTTATAGCAGGTTCTTTTTTCAACAAATCAATTTTATTATAGATTGTTATTCTGGGGAGGGCAGAAGGTAAACCTTCAGGCAGTGCGATATCATCCGTGTTCATATTGCTGCTATCAACGACCAGCAGCAGCATGTCTGCTTTTTCTATGGCACTAAATGTCCGCACAATGCCACTTTGCTCAACAATATCGCCAGTTTCCCTTAATCCGGCTGTATCGATCAGATGCAATGGCACGCCGTTAATATGAATGGTTTGTTGAACAGCGTCCCGCGTGGTGCCCGGAATTTCTGTTACAATAGAAACATCATCTTCAGCAAGCTGATTCATCAGGCTAGACTTTCCAACATTTGGTTCACCAACCAGCACGATTCGAATCCCTTCCTGCAGCAAACTTCCTTGTCTTGAAGAATCAAAAATCTGCTGCAATGTTGCGCAGATAGTAACAAGCCGTTTGGATATCTTAAGCGCATGCAGGTTTTCCGTTTCTTCTTCCGGGAAGTCCAGCGTTGCTTCGATAAGAACACGCAATTCTGTTATCGCCGCCACCAAACCATAAATCTTTTTCGAGAAAATTCCCTGCAATGACTGAACAGCGCAATGCGCTGCTTGTTCGGAAGTAGCATTAATAATATCCGCCACACTTTCTGCTTGAATAAGATCTAATTTTCCGTTGAGAAAAGCACGAAGCGTAAATTCACCTGGCTGCGCAAGCCTAGCACCAACCGTCATGCAACGCGATAACAATAAATTCATAATTGCAGGACTGCCATGTCCTTGCAACTCCAGCACATCTTCGCCAGTATACGAATGTGGTGTAACAAAATATATTGCAATTCCCCGATCGATAACTTGCCCATCATTGCCGTAAAAATTGCTGTGATGTGCATAGCGTTGTTCTGGAACAAAACCGAGAATTACTTGAGCAAGTGGTTTTAAATTTTTACCGGAAATGCGCACCACGCCAATACCGCCTTTTCCTGGCGGCGTGGCAATAGCAACGATTGTTTCTTGGTAATTCATACTTCGCTAAATCATTCCCACGAATGCCCGCTATTAATCCAAAAAATTTACAATGAAATATGCTTCCGGCTGTGAAGAATAAAGAGATAGTCAATAATGACAGAAATTCATCGAGATAATTATGACTGATAATCGACAAGAAATCCGCAATATTTTCAGGCTTAGAATAAACTTTTTACCATGAAGAATACGAATACAATGAAATATATCTTTCACCGTAATCATGTCCCTCATGGCGTTCTGCTGGAATTGATAGCCGCTCGTTCAATATATTGACAGCAATTCGGCTTGACAAGTTTGTTAAGATTGTTGGCAAATATTAATTGCTACATCTTATTTTCTTTTTCTTCTCCTTCCTCCTCGGGCTTTACTTTTTCCTTTTGGAGCGCCTGCAGACTTAGCGGTTTCTTTTGTACTGTCTGGAGATGCATCCGCCTTATTTTCTATTGCTGCAACAGTCGACTGCGTTTCAGACTCGCGCTCTTCTTTAACCTCACTTGCGTCCAGCAGCAATTGATCGTCTTCTTTGGCAGGCTTATCTTTACTTGTAATTTTTTCTTTTTCTGCACCAGCAGCTTTTTTTTCTAACATTCTGGTTATCTGCCACTGTTGCGCAATAGACAATATATTATTACACAGCGAGTAAATAACCAGTCCAGATGGGAAGAAGAAGAAGAAAATGCTGAACGCGATCGGCATGATCTGCAATACTTTTGCTTGAATGGGATCTGCTGGTTTAGGACTAAGCTTGGATTGCACCCACATGGAAACGCCCATTAACAGTGGCAAAATATAATACGGGTCCGGGACTGACATGTCGGTAATCCATAACGCAAAGGGTGCGTAGCGTAACTCTACAGCAGCTAACAAAGTCCAGAAGAGCGCGATAAACACGGGGATCTGAACAAGAATCGGCAAGCAGCCACCCATAGGATTTATCTTTTCTTTCTTATAGAATTCCATCATCGCTTGATGCATCCGCTGGCGATCACTGCTGTACTGCTCGCGGATACGCTGTAATTTTGGCGTTACCACGCGCAGCTTTGCCATGGAGCGATAGCCCGCGGCAGATAATGGAAAAAATAACAGCTTGACTGTTAAGGTCAGCAGAATGATCGCGACACCCCAGTTGCCAACCCAGGAATGATAAAAGGAAAGCAACCAAAATAAAGGCTTTGCTATTACCGTCAACCAGCCATAATCCACTACCAATTCCAGGCCCGGTGATAACTCCGCTAAAATGTCTTGCTCTTGTGGTCCTGCATAAAACGGCATCTCGACACTTGCCGCTTCACCGGGACCGATCGAACCAGCCGGCACGATCACCCCGGCAGTATAGAGATTATGCGCGATACGTTTAGCGAAATACTCGCGCGGCGTTTGCTGCTCAGGCAACCAGGCGGTCACAAAATAGTGTTCAACCATGGCAATCCATCCATTGTCAGCATTGGGTGGATACTCGGCCTTGTTTTTATCTATATCGGAAAATTTAATTTTTTGAAACTTTTCATCTTCGGTATAAATTGCGGCACCAAGATAAGAAGGCAGCATCATTGCTGAACCTTTTGGTGGCGGGTTGTCATCGCGCAATACTTGGAAGTATGAAAAAGGCTGAATAAATGAATCGCTGTAGTTAACGATTTCAAACGTAACATCGACGACATAACTGCCACGATGAAAGGTGTACACTTTAGCGACTTGAACGTCATCCACTTCTTCCGCTAACAACCTTACAACAACACGGTCTTCCCCGGCATTAAGCTCATAATTATATTTATTAGACTCAACTGAGTACCGCGTTTTGTGGCTCGGCAAATTATCGCCAATTAACCCAGCTTGCGCTACGCTGATATGTGATGCTGTATTCTGCAATAAATCATAGGGTTTATCTTTATCTTCCCTGGATGGATGCTCCAGCAAACCAAGGCGGCGTATATCACCACCAGCTGTATCTATTTCAGCGACTATCAGGTCTGTAGTGACATAGATTTTCTCTCCGACGTCAAGCAGACGCGGCGTAATAGAGGGTGCGACCCCTTCAATGTCGGGTGCGACCTCGCTGCTATCGATATCTTGTGAAGCCATGAGCTCGTCGCCAGGCACTGGCAGCGGGTCATGACGTTGACTGTCAGGTCCTGCAGCGGCTCCAGATGTCGTTTGAGGCGGAACGGGAGGGGTTAATTCTTTTTGCCATGCATCCCATAGAAACAATAATGATGTTGAAAAGATAATGATTAGTATAAGTTTTCTTGTTTCCATTGTTATATTTGGTCAGGTTGTTTTCTTTGACAATAATTTACTAGCCGATATTGCATTTTAAAACAATAGGTTAGAAAGAAGTGCTGCAGCGTGTAGCTGGTCGAATCCGGAAAGTAGTAATGCAACGACTACGGCACAGGTTCATATCCACCTCGATTCCAGGGATTACAACGCAAGATGCGCCAGATACTCAACTTCATTCCTCGGATCAGGCCGTGCTTTTTTAGCGCCTCACAAGCATATTGTGAACACGTTGGACTGAACCGGCACGAAGGGACCAGAAATGGGCTAATGCAGTATTGATAAAACTTAATAAAATAAATAATTATTCGTGACATTGCTGTAGTTGAAGCATTAATGTTTTTGCTTCTGTTGTTAAACAACGTGTTTCATCTCGCGCAATAGAGCGTCTTAGCCGTATTACCCAATCCATATTCACAATCACATGGTTTTGATGATTAACGCGAAAAAATTCCCGTAAAAGGCGCTTCACTCTATTGCGATCTACCGCGCGTCTCGCAATCTTTTTTGCGACGATCAAACCCAATCGTGGATAGTTAATATTATTAGGTTTGGCATATATCTGGAGAAAATCACCAGTTGCAACGCATCGAAAACGGATTACTGCAGAAAATTCATCTGCTTTATGCAGCCGGTGACTTTTTGGCAAGGAATAAATAAAACGATTCTACGACGTTAATTAATACAAGCAATACCAAATGCACTTATCATGAGCTTCTGAATAAAGGGTATATTGACTGCTCTAAACACGCCAATATCCCTTTTTTACATCTAATTAACACCGAGTCTAGTCCGGCCTTTTGCCCGTCGAGCCCGGATTATGGCTGCACCACTCCGTGTTTTCATGCGTACAAGAAATCCATGCGTGCGCTTTCTGCGTATAACAGACGGCTGATAAGTTCGTTTCATTATTCTCTCCCAACCTCATGCTTCAGTAAATAAACCGCTTATTACAACCTGTTATAGGGTCTAATGTCAACTTAATTTTTATTTTCTTTTATGTAACACAGCATGAGCACGACAGATACTTTTTTTGAATGTTGCAATTTACATTGTAAATAATTAAACTGTTAATCTATCAAAGAAAAAATAAAATTGATCGGCGATCTGAATGTCGGGATAAAGGATGCGGATTGATTTTGTGATAACTGAAAAAGATTGCAGTGGTTACACTAACCCAACGCTAACGACAGCAAGCAGTGGTTGAGTAACTTACATTGATATCCTAGCAGGGAGAATTCACACCATGACCAGTTATGCAGCTGTAATGGACAACCGCCAACAAGAGCGTCGTTCAAAGATGCCTTTTTTTTGCTTGTATCAGTTAGGCATAAAAAAAGGGCGGCGCATGAAGGCCCGTAGATTAAATATTAAAGCCCCGGTATACGTTGACCGCTATGCAGGGCATCTGATGCTTTGTGCAATCGCCATCATGATGCTTAGTGCGGTGGATGCTTTTTTTACTTTAAATATTCTGGCCAGAGGCGGCGAGGAAATCAACCCATTTATGGCTGTTCTGATTGAGGACAGTGTTGGTAAGTTTATTGGCATTAAGCTGGCGCTTACCTCACTGGCATTGATACTGTTAACCATGCACCATAATGTTCTACTTACAGAAAAAATTCGCGTCAGACATGTAGAGTATTTGGTCTTATCTGGTTATACTTTCTTAATAGGCTATGAATTGTTCTTGTTGCGTTTGGCGGCAGCCTAGTAAAAAGAAACAGCAAAAGATTTTACAAGTTGACTAATTATTTCAAGGGTTAAAATGAGTGAAACCGAACAGAAGATAACAATAGACGGCACCGAATATTTATTGTCATCGTTGAGCGACGAGGCAAAAACACAGATTACGAACTTGCGGTTTGTAGAAAGCGAGATTGCCAGACTCAAGGCACAACTGGCTATTGCCAATACAGCCAAACTGGCTTATCAAGCAGCTTTAAAAGGTGCAGTACCAAAGGATGTTCACTAGCAGCACTCACATTGTAAGATTTTATGCCGTTAATTCAATTTGTTGAATTAAAATAAGCAGCGATTCTTTGCAAATCATCGAGAACGAGATCTCCTGCCGCTAGTTTTAGGCGCATATGGGCAAGTAAGTAATTATACCGGGCTTCCGAGAGTTCCCATTGAGCTGAAAATAATTGCTGCTGTGCATCCAGCAAATCCAAATTTATCCTTATCCCGCCTTTAATACTCTGTTCGGTTGCTTGAACCAAGAGCTTAGCTGATTCTACTGCAAGCTCGAGCGATTCTATTCGTCTGACACTGCTTAAGGTCAGCTGGTATTGTCTGCGCAATTCAACCAGGACATTATCGATCATCGTATTCAAGTCCTCTTCGGCTCGCGCATGGTTTGCGACTGATTGGCGGGTCACAGCATTAACCCGGCCGCCGGCATAGATGGGAACATTGACTTCTATGCCAATACTGGCAATATCCGCGTTACGATTAGCGGTTATAAATGACGCAGAATTATTTCGACTTAAGCTCGCGACCAGGTCAAGGCGTGGCATATGACCAGAACGGCTTCTATTTATCTCTTCCTTACTGGACGCAACAGTGTATCGCTGGGTAACCAGTTCAGCATTGCGATTAAGCGCCAATTCCTCCCAGCTTTCATAGTCAACCATTTGTATATTATTGACTTGAAAATCGACTGGCAATCGGTCAAGCTGTTCGATGTCCCGATTTCCTACAATGGCAGCCAGCCTAAGCCGCGCCACTTCATATTCGTCCTGCGCTTCTATAGCCTCCGCTTGCGCTAAGGCATGCTGGGACTGTGTTTCAAGTACATCGGTGACCGTTCCCTCGCCCTTTTGCAGCATTTTCTCATTGACCTTTTTCCGCTCTTCAAGCGTTTTTTGTTGTGTCTGTGCAAGCATTAAACGGTCTTCCGCAAGAAGTGCCTCAAAGTACGCTTCCACAAGCCGAACAATCAATTGCTGACTGTGACCGGTAAACCTGGCCTGGCTGGAATTAGCCTGCGCTGCGCCTTGCCGGTATCCGGCGACCGCTTCCAGGTCAAGAATTGGCTGACGCAAAGACAATGTACTGACTTGACTGTCAAAATCTAAAGGAGTTTCTGGTCCGAGTTCAAATTTTTGTCTTCCGGTATTCTTGCTCTGCGTGTGCGTAAAAGATAAATTTGGCAGCAAACTGGAAAGACCAATCGCTTTTTCTTCCTGGCCCGCTTCATTTTCATGAATGGCCGCCCGATAAACAGGATCATTTTCCAGAGCCGCCGCATAAGCGTCCAGCAGTCCGAGCGCATGGCCACCGCTTACTGGTAATAACCAGACAGTTAATACTGAAATATAAATGCTACGTCGAGGAAATCGCATTGTCATTACTCTTCACTCATTGATGCATGAAGTCGATCGAGAATCGGTTTGAACAGGTAATTCATCATAGACCGCTCCCCGGTTTTTATAAAAATTTCTACCGGCATCCCGGCCCGTATCTGATGATGCGTAAGCAGTTCCATTCCTGCAGGCGTAACTTTTGTTTTCACATTGTAGTAGGGCTCCCCAGTTTGTTCGTCCGTCAGTCGGTCGGCGGATACCTGTGTAACAATGCCAGGTATGTTAGGTGTTTTATTTTGATTAAATGCAGAAAAAATTAAATCGACATGCAGCCCGGGATGAACCTTGTCAATCAGGTGAACCGGCACTTGTCCCGTAACAACTAACAGATCCTCACTCGGCACGATATCCATCATACTGAATCCGGGTCCAACGACCCCACCATGCGTAAAAATATTCACACCCACGACTGTTCCATCGACCGGGGCTTTGACCAACACATTCGCCAGCTCAAAATCATGGGCGACTAATTGGCTATGCAAATCTTCCGCTTCTCGCTGAATATCAGATAATTGTTGCCGAACTTCTTTTTGGAATTCTTGTTGGCGGTGAACTCGCTGCTGGTTCAATTCAGCAATCTGACGCTGGATACGGCCAATATTGCCATTATCAGCGGAAATCTCACCTCGCAATTGAACGTAATCCCGTTCCAGCTCTAAAACACGGCTACGTGGAACAAAACCATCCTTTGCCAAATCACGTAAATTAATAAGCTGTTCATTTAAAAATTGTAATTGTTGTTTTTTGCTTACAATTGATTCCTCCAGGCCACGCAACTGGAATGTAAGGCCGGCAATATTTTCATCTAGCGCTGCCAATTCATGTCGCATTGATAAATTTCGTGACATGAAGAGCTGTCTTTGGGTACTGATTGTATTCGCGACACGCGGATCATTTGTAATCGACAATAATTCGGACGGAAAATCAATTGCAGTTTTTTCATCCCGTTCAGCAATCAGACGCGCTTCAATAGCGCGCGCTGAAAACAGTCGACTTCTGGTAATCTCTGCTTGCGATTTAACTTGAATGTCATTCATTCGAACCAATACTTGGCCGGCTTTGACACGATCACCTTCCGTAACCAGAATTTCGTCAACAATACCACCCGTTTGATGCTGGACAGCTTTACGATTGCTGGCTACCGTAACTGTTCCGGAAAGTGGCACGCCCTTATCCAGTGGCGCAAAAAACGCCCATAAGAAAAAACCGCCAACACCCGCTAGCACAATCCACCAGCCAAGCCGAGCGTGGATCGTCTCATCCGTCTTGACCTGGTTTGTTTCGTCAAGTGAAAAATTATCTGGAATTGCTTCCTTTGCCTCAGCTAAAGCCTTCATGGTTAATTCCTGTCTGATTACCTAGATTCCTTCATAGCGAAACCGGATGGATTCACAGTTTATCCATCTATGAAATATTCGGATCGACCACGCTCACGGTTGGTATTGCTTGCGTTTGCTTTTCTGTGTTGCTAACTTGTTGTGTCGGTGCCGCTTGCTGCCCAGATTGCTGTTGTTGCTTGGCAAGTGCTGACAAAACCTTCTGGCTCGGGCCAAACATTTTTGCAACGCCCGCCTGTAAAAATAATAACTTGTTGGTTGCGCTAATAATACTGGTGCGGTGGGTAATCAGAACAATGGTTTTGCCCCGGTTGCGCAAATCAATAATGGCAGCCAATAATGCTTTTTCACCTGCATCATCCAGATTTGAATTTGGTTCATCCAGAACGATGAGCGATGGGTCGTCATAAAGGGCACGCGCCAAGCCAAGACGTTGCTTTTGGCCACCCGCGAGCCCCGCGCCACCATCTCCGAGTGGCGAGTCATATCCTTGTGGCATATTCAAGATCATTTCGTGCACGCCGGCACGTTTAGCGGCCTGAATTACCTTTTCTGCATCAATGTTGCCAAAGCGGGCGATATTTTCTGAAACGGTGCCACTGAACAATTCAATATCTTGCGGCAGATAACCAATATGCGACCCTAGCTCGTTCTTGTTCCAAAGATAAACATCGGCGCCATCAAGCCGGACTTTTCCTACCGCTGATGACCACACACCAACCAATAAGCGTGCCAGTGTGGACTTTCCGGAACCACTGGGTCCAATAACGCCCAGGACTTCGCCGGCTGCAAGCGAAAAACTCAGTCCCTTAACAGCAGGGACAGAAGCACCCGGTGGTGCTGCTGTCACGTTTTCAACCGATATGATGCCCTTTGGTTTTGGAAGTGCCATGCCCGGCTCACGAGCTGGATTTTTTTCCAGCAATTCTGTAAGACGTTCATAAGCACTGCGCGTACTGCCAAACTGTTTCCAAACACTAATTAGTAACTGAATCGGGGCAATTGCCCGGCCCAATAAAATAGAACCGGCAATCATCATTCCGGGCGATATGCTGTTATCCAAAACCAATAATGCACCCAATCCAAGCATCAGTGATTGCAACGCAACAGAAGATGATTTCGAAATAGCCGTGAGAATACCTGATTTCTCACTAGCCTCGGCTTGCAAGCCGAGAAAACGACTATGCAATTTATTCCAACGTGTCTGCAGATTAGGTAACATTCCCATGGCTTCGATAACTTCGGCGTTACGTAAGTTATTCGATGCTAAAGTGGTCGATGCAATGGCCATTGTGTTGGCTTCTTCCAAGGGCTTGCGTGATATTTTTTCATTGATATAAGCAAGTACAATCAATAACGTTGTGCCACATAATGCAAATACACCCAGCCAAGTGTGGAACATAAAAATAACAAAGATATAGATGGGAAACCAGGGTGTATCAAAGAATGCAAACAATGCATTGCCCGTCAAGAATTGACGTATGCTTGTTAAATCCTTTAAAGCCTGCCCGGCATTACCGCCACCTTGTTTCAAGCTTTGCTCGAAAGCGGCAGTGTAGACGCGCTTATTCAGCTTCATGTCGAGTTGCGCGCCTACGCGGATCAACACGAAGCTGCGCACGTATTCGAGTGCGCCCATAAAAATATAAGCACCCAGCATTATCAGCGTCAGCATTAACAGCGTCATTTCGTTGCGGCTGGTCAATACACTGTCATACAACTGCAGCATGTATATCGCCGGCATGAGCATAAGCAGGTTAATGACGGCACTGAAAACACCGATTGTGCGAAAGGCCTTTTTAAAGCTGGCCAATGCCTGTGCAACCTCATTTTGAGGAATCTTGATTTTTGGTGTCATCTAAACGTTTAAAAGTTGCTAAAAATGATAAGCAAATGATCTCTGAAAATCAGCTTGCTCTAAGTGACAATTAAGATTACTTTCTTGCCTTTATAATAAAAAATCTATCTATAAATAAGCGAGTTAACGTCACAATGACATCAAACACCAGCAAACTTACGGTGAGAATACACTAAAATGTGATGTGTGTCACATTTTTTAATTCTTGATTGTTAATTTTCAGATTGTTACAAATTTTTTGTCATTTTCTGCAAAGCTTCTGGCCTAACAATAATTAAGCGATGTGCATCTTTACGGATAATTCCTTGATGTGTCAGCGTCAATAGCGCTCTGGTTACCGTTTCGCGGCTGGTATTGATCATGCTGGCAATTTCCTGATGTGTCGGCAAGTTTTCTACGAGTTCCTGCTTTCCTACACTTTTCTGCTTCATAAGCACCAAAAATCGTGACAATCGTTTTGCAGTATTATTGATACTGAGCATAGCGCGGAATTTATTATCAAGCTGCACCTTTTGCGCCAGATGCTTTTGTATCTGGCTGGCGACCGGGGGTGAATGCGTAAATAAATGCAGTGCTGTCAAGCATGGCAAGAAAGCAACCAAAACTTCACTTAAAGCGATGACTGATGCGGTGTGTAAAGACTGATTAATGAGGGTGGTTTCGCCGAAAAATTCGCCAGCCGATAGCAGCTGCAGGCCAATGACCCTTCCTTCATCGGTCATATCAATCGCCTGCAGTCTTCCTGAAAGCAGAAACAGCAGGTGATCGCCATTCGCCTTCTTTTTTATGATCACTTCCCGTCGTGCATAACGTCTCACCTGCAATTCTTTTTTGACCGTAGCCATTTCACTGGCAGTCAGTTGTGCCAGCAATGGAATTTTGCGCAAATTGACTGCTATATTAACGTTATTTCCGGTCTGTTCTGAAGCAAGTCCGTTCTCCGGCAGTTCAAGCTTTTTTCCTGCTGCTTCATATTGTTGTTTATTTCTGTCGATCATGAGTTTCGGTTGGCAAATCCTTCGCGGCAAGTATATATTGTTTGACATTTTGGTGGTACCAAGCTGCTGTTGCACTTAAGCCTTGTTCTAATGTGTAAGGCGGTGTCCAGCCTAAATCATTACGCAGTTTTGCGTCATTCACACGCAATACCCCGAATAGCTTATCTATCTGATCCGCACGCCCGACTGCTGCTGCCGCAAAACGCAGCAGTGTTTCCGGAAAATAGAATAAGCGGTTGCTACGGCCCAACGCTGCAGACAGCTTTTTAACCAGCGACGCAGTCGACATATTTTCACCATCACAAACCAAATAAGTCTGTCCCGACGCCGCGGGATGGGTTGTACAGGCGATAAGTACACTCACCAGATTTCCAACATACACGAGACTGCGAATATTGCGCGCGCCTGCCAGTGGCAACGGTACTCCCTTTTCAAGCGCGGCCAGCAAGCTGTAGAAATTTCCTTTTACGCCTGGGCCGTATACCAGCGGGGGGCGAATGGTCACCACTTGTAGACCCGATTCTTTTGCGATACGCCATAATGCTTGTTCGGCTTGCCATTTAGAGATGCCATATGGACTCTGCGGCGCGGGAAAATCCTGCGCAGTATAGCTGTGCTGATTGCGTGTTTCCTCGCCATTTACCTTGATCGAACTGACATAAACAAACCGTTTCGTCCCAGCGTGGGCCGCCTGCTGTGCCAGATTTTCAGTACCATGCAGATTGACCTTGAGGAACGACGCCAGTGGATCCGCAACATCGTCTTTCATCACATGCACACGTGCGGCAAGATGAATAACCACATCGACGCCACGCAGCGCGTTTGTCCAATCGGTATCCCCATCAATACCATCGATTACGGCAACTTCCATACCATCCAGTGATGAAATAGACGATCGCACCGCTGCCCTGACTCGCCAGCCCTGGCGCAGCATCTCCCCGCACAAGTGTCTGCCAATGAAACCATTGGCGCCGGTAACAAGTACCCGGTTGCTTTGATTACCCGTTGCCATAAGCCGCAATTAGGGGGTTGTACAACAAAATTTTGTAACCAGACTGTATTAGTATGCACTGCAACATCAAGCTATCCCGTTACATCTAAATGATTTCTATATCGGTCAATCACTCATCTTGCCATGCTTGTGCAAGCGTTGAACTATCAATCTGTCATAAAACATCATCGTTTCTCCAATAATTTTTTTACTGGAGAATAGCCTGTTTGCTCGATGGCGGGCTTTTTCTCCCATTTGTTGTCGCAGGTCTTTTTCCACAATTAGCTTTAACAGACATTTCGTCAGCGCCTCAACATCGCCGGCCGGGAACAAAAAACCGGTTTTACCGTCAGCCACTGCATCTGCAATTCCATGAATTCTTGAAGCCACGGTTGGTACCGCGCATGCAGCTGCCTCAATGATGGTCATGCCGAATCCCTCACGATAACTCGGCAAACAATAGATGTCTGCCAGCATCATGTAATGCTCCGGATTAGCAGAAAAATTCACATGATATAACCGATCGGCAGCTGCACAACAAATTTCCTGCATTTTAACAAACGGCACGTCTTCTTCAGAACCAACTAATAGCAGCACGACATTTGAATGATATTTTGCAATTTTGCCAAAGGCCGCTGCCAAATCCAGCATTCCTTTATCGTGATTAAGTCGTCCAACAAACAAAATAACATGCGCATCATTGGCAATGCCTAAATTATTCCGCATCTTATTCCCAATAATCTTATCTGGATGAAATCGTGTTGTATCTACACCACATACCGAGCCTGCACCAATCAATTTTGCTGTATTCGGTGGCAGGACACCTTCACTTTCTAAAAATCTTTTTTGCGAAAGACTGACCACCAGAATGTTTGTGGCAAGCAATACGATTAAACGATCGATCAGTTTAAGCGCTGCCCGCCGCCAACCGCTTCGCGTTACCCATACTTCACCGTGGAATGTGTTGATACGAATTGGTATACCAGCCAACCATGCGGCTAACATCCCGAGCAGACCCGTTTTGGGCATATGGCTATGGACAATATCGAAACGTTCACAACGAAACAATCTGAATAATTGCAGCAGCACCAGCGCATCTCCCAATGGGGAGGGTTTTCGCTTGATAGGCAACAAAATAAGGCGTCCACTAAGGTCATTGAGCAGATGCTTATCCGCAGAATTACATATAACCGTCACTTCATATTTTTCTGCTGCCGCTTGCGCGTGACCACGCAAAAAAGCATGGACAACCGCGGGAATGGTAGCGACAAGACAAATTTTTTCCATCTCAGTTTAGGATTAGCATAATGCGTTCCGGCAAGCCTTCCTTTTGCGGAGCATTTCGCAACACGATGTACTGACTAGCAACATCCGTTTAATAACGATTAATCAGTATCAGCAATCGCAGTAACAAATTATCCGACCATTTCTGCCGCCATATATCGCTGGACAATGCTAACTGCAGACGACGATACCAGGATGACTTCGCCGCGATAAAATCAACCAGAATCTGCCGATTGGAAACAGGAACACGATCTTTAAAAATACTTAAAAATCGGGAAGCCTGCGTGCTCATGCGCAGATGACCGCCACAGCCGCCAAAAAATCTATGGCATCTTCTGAAAAATTGTATATATATGTTTCCGGCCAAGCCGATGGCATTATTACCATGCTGACGATATTTCAGCGTCGCGGTCGAATCATAAATAATTTCGCCAAAACAAGACACGACCAAATAACACCACCAGTCATGCATCACACCGCTGATTGGCAGGTTCTTGCCGAGCAGGCGCACCGCCGCCCGGTTGAGAACTATTGTGCAGCCTGTTGTGACACATTCAACCAGTGCATTACCAAAACCAATTTTTCTTGGCGGCATTGTATAGCCAATATGTGCCAGCCGTTCATCGACAACCTCCACCCTGGAACAGTACATTGCAGGATGGTCAGATGGAACAGCTGCTAATCTTAGCGCTGCGCGAGCAACCTTTTCAGGATCCCAGACATCATCCTGGTCACAAAACGCGACATATTCCGCCTTGTTTGCCGCTGCATTCTTCAGCAATTCAAAAAAACTAGATGCCGCGCCAAGGTTACTATGTCCTTGGAGTAACGCTATGCGGCCTTTCACATGCTCTTCTTCCAACAGATTCCGGGTAGAATCAATAGAACCATCATCACGAACCAATATCCGGACATTCGGATAAGTTTGCTGATACAACGAATCGAGCTGCTCACGCAGAAATATGCTTCCATTATGGGTAGAAAGCAATACCGTGACTTTTCCATAACCGGCACTTCCTGATGACATGGATTTATTCACCAGGACGGGAAATCGTATCCGTCTTCATGAAGCGCGCTCGTCCTCATAAAAACCACAATTTTCCAATACTTTATTGATTGCTTCCAGATATTGATGCCCATACCGCTCATCCGGCTCGAGATAAGCACCTTCACTCCATTCATTCCAGGCATTGAGAAATATAAAATTCTCCACCAGACCTCTGCGTGGCATCGTGTTCACCAGCCGCTCAAACCATGCAACGAAAATCTCCGGTGACGCCTCACGGAATATCGTCGCTCTGTCTTTATAACGTGCCGTGTTGTCCCAATCCACAAATGCACCTGGGTACGTCACCAGTTTCTGGTCCTCACGAATCCTGACAATTTGCTGCCAGGTCTTATTATAGTCATGAAAAGTCAGCTTCCTGATAAACTTAGCTTTTAATCCGCGCAGCATATCCTGATAATACTCGGGTAACTTGCGCACCAGGTTAAACATCAACGTACGGCGGATCAAATTTATTTCATAGGTTGGCGAATTGATCGCTTCGAAAGGCTGAAACTGGAATAACGCATCGAATGAATTCAGGCAATCGCGATTGCGCAATTCGTATTGTTTCTGGAATATAAAGTACAACCCTGGCAAGCCGCTTTGCTGCGCAAGTTCTCGCCAATATGCAAGCATCTCATCTATTTTAGGGATGCACTGCGGCCGATAGATCACAAAAACCGGTTTGCCGTCCACCTTTATCGCCCTCGGATCGGACCAGGCTTTTATTAAGTAATCAAAATGTTTTTTCCAGCTTTCCCGAGTCGGTGGATGGGTCTGTTGAATCAGGATTTGATGGTTCAGTCCGTCCCATCTTCTCGACCAAGTCTCGTTCGCCCATGACAAGCAAAACGGAAAATCGATGTCTTTATTTTCCATGAGAAGATTCGTCGGCAAATCAAGTAACTGCTTACCATCAAACCAGTAATGGTAATGACAAAATCCATATATCCCGTACTTCTTTGCCAGTTTAGTTTGCCTGCGTAACGTTTCGATTTTCGATTGGTCGTAATAATCGTGGTTTAAAGGCACGCGTGGCTGATAATGCCCATCGTACTGTGCGCTCGCTGACTTGACCTTGTCCCAGTCAGTAAAACCCTCGTGCCACCATGCATCATTTTCAGGAATCGCATGAAGCTGGGGAAAATACATCGCAATCAACTTGACGCCGCGATTTTTCAATAGTCTGAGCCTAACGGTTATTTGATGTTTAATGGGTCAAAAATACTTCCGGGTTTTCTCCATCCATACCCAATGTCCGGTCTCGGGTTGCTTATACTGCGCAGCGTTAACGTTGATGAGGATTTATCATTCGGTACTAAATATATACGCGGCGAAACTTTGCGAGAAAGATTAATGACTCACCCACTGAAAAATAGGCAAACTACCAATACAAACCGCGATCATTTCCCTATTTAACAATACTGTTTCTTGTTCGGTAGGCGCGTATCAGCTTCACTGCCGGCATCAATAATGAACGTAACCATGGCCGCTGGTTTGCAGCAAGTTTTAAGCTTCCAAGCTTCAACCAGGCATGATAATAAATCACATCCTTGATATCTTTCCAGAAGGTTCGATGGTGTATTTCATCCGTGTACGGCAAAGCCTTATCTGGAAATGTGGCAAATCTGCGCACCCCTTTTTTCGCATTCAAGGTGGCCTCAAGGAAACCGTGACCAAACCAGCGATCAGGCTCAAGATGGCAGCCCTCCGCCCATTCATTCCATGCGTTAATAAAAATTAATTGATCATTATTACTGGGTTGCTGCGTCATATTATCGATAGTCGTTGACAACCAGTACTCGTAATTCTCGGGGGTTCCATTCAGTACAACGAGTGCACGGTTCTGCGTGCGTGCCGTATTGTCCCAGGAAGGAAATACTGACTTAAAAACACGCGCTGTTCCATAGGTACGGTCAATATAAGACCGGGCAATGGTGGCATATTGCATTACATTTCCACTAAACTCACCAAAAAAATTGATTGATTCATTGATGTTCCTATCTCTCAAATTGTGCGGTGGAAATTCAACGCCACTATCAAATCCAAATTGGCCATAATCTGTATTGCCATGCGTTAATGCTGCACATAAATGGATCTCGCCCAGCCCAATGGCTCGGCAATATTCACGCCACACGCTTACTGTTTTCCGCGCATCCGGAAGATGTTGCGGCCGATACACAATTAAGTACGGCTTACCATCGACCCTCATATAACGTTCATCCTTAAAAAAAGGTATGAGTGATTTGATAAAATTCAAATCATCTTCAGGTAGATATTGCTGCGCAATCAGCACTTCATGATCGGCCGCATCCCAGCGTCGGGTCCAGTTTTCATTCGCCCAGCACAGACAAAAGGGCATATTGCTTTCCTGGTCGGCAAGCATGTCATCCAACGGTAAATTTAATATCCGTTTTCCGGAGAACCAGTAATAATGATAACAAAACCCATCGATACCATATTGTTTAGCTACTTGAATTTGTTCCCGGCGTGTTTCACGAACACGCAAATCATAAAAACCAAAATCACTGGGTAAATGCGGCTGGTAGTGACCTTGGAATAGCGGTTGCGCTTTGGTGACGTTAGTCCATTCGGTAAAACCTTTTCCCCACCATAGATCATTTTCCGGTGTCGGATGAAACTGCGTCAGATAAAACGCAATTAATCTGGGGACAGTTTGATTTTCAGGCGAAGATTGAGAGGCCATAGTTTATTTGTGTGTTGTTTTCTTGAGTCAAATGAAAATAAGTAATCAGAATGATTAAATGCGGATTCCAAAAAGCCCGAGACCAGCACGAATTCGCTGCTTGGTTTTGTAACTCAAATGCTTTGCAATACGCGCTTTCCACGACAGTGTACGATTGGCGAAAGAAGATTGCGGAGATTGCGCCAACGATATTGCTGTGCCAGGATGATTGTTGGGCACAGCTTTGACAACTACTTGATAAATATCGGAATGGTGACTACTTCTTAACGCGCTTTGAACAGCAGCAGACAGTTTTTTCCAACCTTCAGCAAACTCAGTTTCCTCAGGTGTTCTAATAACATAATGTGCTTCAACGATTTTTAGATCAGCCTGTGAAAATAATTCTTCGACATTTTTCAGGCAAAAGAAGCGTATATGGGTGCGATCCAGCAATCCCCAGTCACGGTATTCGAAATCACCATTAATGAGACATGACGCGATTGCCGCATGACCGACGTGAGGCAACGAAATAACAAGGTAGCCATTTGGTGCAATAAGTGGAACCATCTGTTTCAGCGTTGTCCAGGGGTTGTATAGGTGCTCGAGAACATCAGCTGCCACAACGACATCAAATAATGGCATGTTATCAAGTAAATGCGGCCATTCTGCATTGTTCAGGTCACCCTGTATAACAGTCTCGCAATATGGGGCCGCTTTCTCTATTGCAGTGGCATCCAATTCAATCCCCGTTACCCGGCATTTTCCCTGGTGTGCCAGTATCTTGGCTATCGATCCTGGTCCGCAACCGATTTCCAGCACACGCTTGGACAAACCAACTAATTGGGCGACATAAGCTGGAGCGGTATTAGAATTAGGGTCAACCGTATATTCGTACAGATGTCGAGTACTGGTCTTCATTGTCGTATTTCTCGTTCTAGATTATTGGTCGTCAGATAACCGACCACGTTGAAAAAAAGATTTTATTGTACGTACTGGCCGGGTTATCTTCCAGCTTGTTGATGACAAAATATCTTCGATACGCTTATTTAATGCAGCAACCTGGGCGCCAAGTTCAGTTATGCGGGTTTCGCGTTGCACTATCAAATTATCAAGCCTGGCAATACGGGCATCGCGATTGGCAATGGAAGTATCAAGCGCAGCAAT
>BQJA01000032.1 GCA_021604405.1 Nitrosomonas sp.
GATAAAACCAGTATGTTCGGCAACACCAATGCCAAGCATCGCCACGAGCACCACACCAACTGGATGAAAGTGCGCGAAGTTGGTCACCATAACTGACAAGAATTCGGTTACTGCCGATCCTGACAACAGATTGTTGATGACCAGCGAGTCACTGGTACGCGGGTCAATGACATTGAACGTGACATACGATAGCACCCATGACAATACCCAGACCGCAATCAGCAAAACAATAAATAATACTGCCGGGTCAGGCAGCCTGTTACCGATTCGTTCAACCGATGCAAGTATGCGCGTGAAAAGGCTGACCTTAACTATCTCTTCTTGTTGTTTTTCTACAGACATATGAGTTTCCTGCCGGACATGACCGCTCGCATATCATTCTACCAGCACCGTGCAGACCTTTGCTGTGTTCTTTAAAATAATCAACAACAGCGTGGTCACCCCGCCGTTTATTTCGCGGCGTCCGTCATGGTTACGGCTCTAAGCAAAATATCCTCAAACCCGAAGCGGCCCGGGCCGTCATTGCGTTTGCGGAATACCCATATAACAATGTACAAAAGCAGTTTCTAAAAAAGAATTCACGGTGTTTTTTGTGAAAGAACGCGGTGCCCGCAATTCTTACGATCCATTGCTTCTTTTTTGTGTTAACTTTCCTCTTTACATAAAGCAGAAGATTGAAACACTAACACGCTCAGTTAAGCAGAATTTTATCGAACACTGAAACCTCATGATTAATGCATTTCTTGCAATTATTTTCGGCCTAGCAATTCTTGTCTGGAGTGCCGACCGGTTTGTAGAAGGCTCAGCTTCCATAGCGCGCCATTTTGGCATATCACCACTATTGATCGGCATGGTGATTCTCGGCTTCGGCACTTCCGCGCCCGAAATGGTGGTCTCCGCACTGTCGGCTTGGCAAGGAAATCCCGGCATTGCGCTTGGGAACGCCTACGGCTCGAACATCACCAACATCGCGCTTATTCTCGGCCTGACAGCGCTGATCAGCCCCATCGCCGTTCATTCAAAAGTGTTGCGCAAGGAGTTGCCGATCCTCACCGCCATTACAGTATTAGCTGGATGGCAAGTATGGGACGGAGAAATCACCCGCACCGATGCTTTTGTGCTATTGGGCGTGTTCAGTGCATTAATGGGCTGGATTATCTGGCAGGGCATACAGAAGAAAACCGATACCCTGAGCAACGAGATGGAACAAGAACTCCTGGCAAAAACCATGCCGATTAATCGGGCGGTTTTCTGGCTTGTTTCCGGCCTGGTTCTGCTGATCGCCAGTTCCCGCATCCTGGTCTGGGGCGCGGTCGAGATCGCTCAATTCTTCGGCGTCAGCGATCTGATCATCGGACTGACCATCATCGCAATCGGCACGTCGCTTCCAGAACTGGCATCATCAATCATCGCGACACGCAAAGGCGAGCACGATATCGCGCTGGGTAATGTGTTGGGATCCAACCTGTTCAACACACTTGCCGTCGTGGGAATTGCCGGCGCAATCCACCCAATGCCGGTAGAACCTGAAGTTTTATCCCGAGATATACTGGTCATGGGCGTGCTAACCGTTTCCCTGTTTGTTATCGGATACGGGTTTCGGGGCCCCGGACGGATCAACCGCTTTGAAGGCGGCGCATTACTGGTTTGCTATATCGGCTACATTAGTTACCTTATCAATACGGTCTTCTATTAGAAAAAAACCAACGCCATTGACACCCGCATACTGATAACACCCGCTGGGAGAATCTTTTTGAACATTTCGCATGCTTGCTTTCTTTTTGATCATTTTTCGCCGACGACTAAAATTGTCGGAACGAAATGTTTTTTAGCCACCTGTGCAAACCATGCACTTGTACAAAATCAATCAATACAATCCAACATGTTACATCAATGAGAGACATGTTTATTCAGTGATTAATCATGTTGAGTGTATCGGACCAAATTTCAATACCGTTAACTGAGATCGAAATTCAGGCGATACGCTCGCAAGGTTCAGGCGGACAAAATGTAAATAAGGTATCGACTGCCATTCACTTGCGGTTTGATATCAAGACGTCATCATTACCTGAAATATACAAAGAAAAACTGCTCACATTAAAGGATAGTCGAATCTCTAGCGAGGGTGTTGTCAATATAAAAGCGCAACGATATAACAGCCAAATCAAAAACAAGGAAGACGCGCTTAATCGGCTTGCGGAAATAATCAAGCATGCCACTGTTCAAAAGAAAGCACGAAGACCAACCAAACCAACCAAAGCATCTGAGGTGAGACGTTTGCAAGGTAAAGCAATTCACAGCAGAAGAAAATCGTTACGCGGCAAGGTTAAGGATGAATAATATCCGCAGGTAACGGGGCCATTCTGGAAACTACATCAGAAATTGAATGAAACTGGACAAAAAAACTCTGACAACTGCTGAACGATTGTTTTTCTTATCGTTCCAACTAAGACCCGCATTGTCAGGCAGCACATAACAAGATTTATCACCGGCTAAAAGCCGGCGATAATCTCAGATCTCTAAAATTTACTCAGTATTTTTTGCGTATCTTTTTTGGTTATACAAACACATCCATAACCAAAAACGCAAATAAGATAAACATGATAGTGTAATAAGTACCTGGTAATTTTTCCATCATTCACTCCATTAAAATTGTTAAACAAAATTTGTTAAATTAAGACTTGTAGCATTGTTCTCAACACTCAGAAAGTTACCTAGAACATTCTTTTGAGAATTTTTATTTCTGATTATACAAACACATCCACAACTAAAAATGTAAATAAGATGAACATGATAGCGTAATAAGTACCTGGTAATTTTTGCATAATTCACTCCATTAAAAATGTTAAACAAAATTTTCTTTCAAGTTAAGACTTAAATCTTCGTGAATAGTTCACAAAAAACTTCACAAAATATTCACAAGCCATAAATATACCATAAAAATAAATTAGTTATAATGAAGAATTGTGGCATTTTTCTTTGCAAATAGTTCACAAAAAACTTCACAATATATTTACAAAATAGGAATATGACAAAAATATTAATGAGTTATAGTGAATTACCGAGTTAATTTCTGGCCGGCTGCAAGATGTTCATGACGGTTGACGCGCGACTTCAACCCAGTGGCCGGAAGTTCATTCTGACAGGCAATTTAAGTGCGCAACAGTGATTAAAGCACTTTCAGCATCAATCATCAGCGACGATGGCCGCCGCCTCTATGACTATTTCCCTGTCGTCCATTGCCGAAGTGTCTGCCGCCGCCAACATGCCTGTGCCCGCCGCGAAAATGTCCACGTCCAAAGTGCCGTCTATGTCCGCCACGAAAATGCCTCCGATCGATGTGTCTATGCCCGCGATGTAAATGTCTATGACCGATGTGTCGATGCCCACCAAAAAATCTTTGCGTCCCGTAAAATGAAGACCGATATCCGGTACTGGCACCAACGCTGCCATAATAGCTTTTTCCGCCATAATATCCCGGCCCATAATACGGTGACGCAACGCATCCGCCGAGGACATGAATTGCCATGACAGCGCAACAGCCTACTATTCCTTTAGCATTCATAACCCACCTCCAAAATTACTTCAAATGAATAAGATAGGGTTTCATTTGTTGCAAACAGTGTATGGCCATTAAACTGAATAGCAACTGAACGCAAATGATATCTGGCCAACCCATCGCGACGTTACAACAAGATATTCGGGATAATCACGAATAACCGGTCTGCTCGCAGCTAATTCAATGATTAATTATTTATTAACGAGGCAATAAACTCGGTGCATTTGCGATACGAGATATGCTTTATGGTAGGTTACAGGGAACGTTTGATAGCAGCTTTACCCGAGCCCTGCTTTACTTGATTTGTGACACTTTGGAACCTTATGACCCTGATTAGAACCGGGACATCAATTATTTACTGGCACGTAAAATCAGTTTGTCTAACTTCTTGACTGGCGACTCAGCGCAATTATCAATTTCTTCTGATAATCAATAAAATAGTCATTAATTCGAAGGTGCGCCATATTTTTTGCCATCAAATTACTCTCAAGACTGGGCTGAATCCGGGTCCAGCCGGAAGCTATCGGCATCTTTGTGACACGGGAATTTACCGCGATAACGTGCCATTGCCTGATAATCCAGTCTTACACTAAACACACCTGACATATCCTGACAATCCAATAATAACTGGCCGTCTGCCGCGAGCGCCAGACTGTCGCCCGAATAGGCCAGACCGTTGTCATCCGAACCCACGCGATTCAGACCAATACAGTAACTCTGGTTTTCGATAGCCCGGGCAATCAACAACTGGCGCCAGTGCATGCGCCGTTTGGCCGGCCAATTGGCAACAAACAACAGCAAATCGTATTCACCACGATTATCTTCACCGGGCAGAACACGCCCGTGATTGCGCGCCCACACCGGAAAACGGAGATCGTAACAGACCATGGGGCAAATCCGCCAGCCGCGCCACTCGACTATTAATCTTTTGCTGCCGGCCGCGTAGCGCAAATCTTCCCCGGCCATGCGAAACAAATGCCGTTTATCGTAGACCCGATAATTTCCGTCGGGCGTAACAAATAACAGGCGGTTATAAATCTGCCCCCGCTCTCGCACTGCCAAGGACCCGGTAATAGCTATCGCCTGCTCCTGCGCCAGGGCAACCAACCAGGGCAGCGTGGTTTCGGCCTCGTCTTCGGCAACTTTTTCCGCCGCCATGGAAAAGCCAGTCGTAAACATTTCCGGCAATACCACCAGGTCTGTACCGGGATCCAATGCCGCGATATCCGCGGCAAATCGATTCCGATTTGCCGCAGGATTTTCCCAGGCCAGTTCCCGCTGGATCAGCGCAACGCTCAAATCTTGCATAATATTTCCGTACCTTTTAACAAAACCTCTTCACGCTTGGCAAAACAAAAACGCAGGTGTCTGCCTGCCGGCGGCACTTGATAGAACAGCGATATAGGAATCGAGGCAATACCCCGTTCACGGGTGTAACGCACCGCCAGCTCAGTATCCATTTCATCACTAATTTGCGAGTAATCCAGCAACTGAAAGAATGTGCCGGGACTGGGCCTGACGCCAAAGCGCGAGTTAACGAGGCGCTTACAAAAAAGATCCCGTTTGGCCTGATAAAATTCCGCCAGACTTGCTGGAAAATTCGGCTCCGCCATCATGAAATCCGCCAGCGCCAGTTGCACAGGGGTTACCGCCACAAATGCCACGAACTGATGAACCTTGCGCAATTCCACAGTCAACACCGGCGGCGCCACGCAGTAGCCGGTTTTCCAACCGGTAACATGAAAGGTCTTACCGAATGAGAAAGCAGCAAAACTGCGTTCGCGCAGCCCCGGATACTGCAATACCGAACAGTGTTGTTCGCCATCAAAGACCAAGTGCTCGTAGACTTCATCGCTGACCACATACAGATTATGTTGTGTAGCCAGTACTTCCAAACGGCGCAGATCGCTATCGCGCAAAATAGCACCGCTGGGGTTGTGCGGCGAGTTAATAATGATCAAGCGGGTGCGTTCATTAATAGTCGACTTTACCTCATCCCAGTCGATACCAAAATCCGCCTCGCCCATCGCAATGTGGCGGGTAATACCACCGCTCAGCGTAATGGCCGGCTCATAACTGTCGTAACAGGGATCGAAAACGATCGCCTCGTCCCCGGGTTGAATACAAGCGGTAATAGCACAGTAAATTGCTTCAGTGGCACCGGGCACTACGGTAATCTCAGTGTCTGGGTTAGCCTCAATTCCATAATAACGCTGCAGCTTGGCGGCGATCTGCTCACGCAGCACAAGTACACCGGCCATAGGCGCATATTGGTTACCGCCGGCCATGACATGACGGCCCAATGCCTCGCGCAGCACATCGGGTCCATCATAGTCGGGAAATCCCTGAGACATATTAAGCGCACCGCATTCGTTGGCGAGCGCGGACATCACCGAAAAAATCGTAGTAGCCACATCGGGAAGTTTACTATGCAGGCTGATGCCAGCGGCGGGTGCAGTCATGACAGAAGGAAAAAAGAAAAAAATAAACGCGTTTTTATAAAGACTATTGAAAGATGAATAGACTGTCAAACACATAGGCCGTCAATCAATTATCACATCAGCATGAACGACCGCCTTGAACAATCCATTTTATTTTATAATTACTTCATGACATTCCCTGTTAATTGCAGGATATCAAAGGGTCAGCACATGATTCGCGTATTTTTAGCATTACAGCATCCCTATCTTTTCCCTTCGAACTTTTTCCCGCCTGCACGCATACAAACAACCGGTGCAAAATTCGGTCGCCGAGCCTATCGCTGGTCTCAGACACATTATTGTTCAGAGATAAATCCATTGATCCTAAATCTCGACCTGGAACTGGTGCCTTAACACTGACATACAACTAATGCGTCCGCACCTTGTCAAACAATTTAAAATTGTTAAATTTTAGTCATTTGGAATGATAACGTACTCAATGTTGTTTTTTTCCGCCTGAATGAAAACTGTTGGATGACAACATAAAACATTAATACAATCTTTCACGACATATGCGAAAAATAAACGTGATTTTTTTTATCGTAGCTCTGCTGGCAATGATAGCAAACAGCTCTGTTTTAGCGCGTGGCGCGAGTGGAGGCGGGGGCGGTTACCATGGCGGTGGTCATAGTCATGGCCATAGTCATGTGTATCTCGGCTTCAACTACGGCGGCTTTTATGACCCCGGTTTTTATGGTTATGGCTATCCTTTTTACTATCCACCTTATTATGCTTATCCACCGACCGTTATCGTACCAACAGAACCACCGGTCTATATTCAAAAAGAACAGCCCCAACCTGCCCAACCGCAGGCCAATTTCTGGTACTACTGCGAGAACCCGGATGGGTACTATCCATATGTAAAAAAATGCCCGAACGGCTGGCAACCGGTTTCTCCACACCCCCCTACACAGTAATGCGTTTTCACACTGGTTCTGGCTGATCGCCGTATCGATTCCCTACCGGTCTTTATTTATCTGCTTTTAACATCTCTCGCCTGACGCGTTTCATATTGCTGAAACGCCCAATTAATAACATGCCTGATTGTTGCCTCTTTTTAAGTTTCATTGTTTATTCTTCTTGTTAAACTCTATAGCTTGCCATACGGTCCTGACATCCACATGCTCATGACGCGTCAACAAGGTGATCGCAATTTCTTCAATAGCCGCATACAAGCAAAAAAGCGCGGCAATTCTGAAAGGCCAGTCAAGAGTTTCAGAGAAAAGTAAAATATAACCAACAACGGTTATAACCACTGCAATTTTCACACTCCATGTGTGATAACTGGTAAACGTATGAAATTTAATATATCCAATGAATACCGGTAGCGTAAAACTCAGCACAATAATGACAAAATAAACCAACTCGCGCTGTATGATGTCCGGCCACAAAATCCAGGCACAAATCGCCATCGTTGTATAGATAACAAAATCACCCCAACTATCAAGACGCGAACCCATCTCGGTTATCTGGTTAAGTGTTCTCGCCAGAAAGCCATCGAGCACATCGGTAAATACAGTGAACATTAATGCGCCAATAAACCAGACTGGCTGCTGAGCAAGCGCAAAGTAAAACAACACCGGAGCCATCAATATCCGGATAAAGCTGACCAGGTTGGGCAGATTGACTATTTGATCTTTTGCATGATTCATCGCTGAAAACCTTAAAAACGATTAGTAGGGCCGCTTACGTATACCCCAGACATAGAGCACATGAGAAATTGCCAGCTCCAATATGATGAAGATCAAAACCAACAGTATTACAGATGAAATTTCAAGATTAAACACCTGCATCATCATGAATGCAGGAAAAAAAGACTCTGGCACCTGATCAAGTAAAGGTGCCGCGCTGCTTGGCGCCATCGCCAAGCGCCGTTTAATGAAACTGGACAGCAAATCGCCTAGCATCGCATAAGCAGCAACCAGCAACCCGGTTACCAGAGAATAACCTAACAGCCATGCAGCAACTGATGTAGCAAATAATGCTGCAAAGATTCCCCGCCATGTTTTAGACGAACCAAATATGCGATGATTGTCAGATAGCTTGTTGCCAAAATCAATGGCAAGAGTAAAGCCATCATTTAGCACCTCTCGAATCAGAATTGGCGCCCCATTTGCGATTATAATTAAAAATAGTAGCTGTAATAACTCAAATGTCACAGTACGGCTCAATAATTAGTTTAGATGTAATATATATCTTACTTTAGGCAGCAAAAAACAGGAAAATTCAGAAAATCCATGTCTGACACATCAATACGCGTTCTGACCTACAACATTCACAAAGGATTCAGCATGGGCAATCTTCGATTTGTCCTGCATGAAATCAAAGATTCATTGCGCCATATTGATGCTGATGTGGTGTTTCTGCAAGAAATACACGGCGAACGCAAGATCTCCAAAAATCGATTTGATGACTGGCCGAATAACCGGCAGCTAGAATTTCTTGCGGACCAGGTCTGGCATCATCACGCTTATGGCAAGAACGCCATTTATAAATCCGGTCATCACGGTAATGCAATCTTAAGTAAATACCCTTTTATCGAATGGGAAAATATCGACGTCTCCATGATGCAATCGGCTAGCCGCAGCCTGTTACATGGCACGATTCAGGTCCCTGATATCGGACAGATCATCCATATTATTTGTGTTCACCTGGGGCTGCTCGGGCTCGAAAGAGAGCGCCAGCTATCTACATTGGCTGAACGCATCAGTTCTCATGTTCCTTATGATGAGCCATTGATTATCGGTGGCGACTTTAATGACTGGCGTGGCCGAGCTGAGCATCACTTACACCACGACCTGGGCGTTAGGGAAGTTTTTAAAAAAACCCACGGTGCATATGCACGCACTTTTCCTGCCTGGTTACCCGTGTTATCGATGGATCGTATTTATTTTCGCGGTCTTGATGTTGTCGATTGCAGTCATTTATATGGTCAGCCATGGCGCAACATGTCTGACCACACACCGTTACTCGCCGAATTTAGATTAATTTAGCCTCTGCAATCGCTTATTGCAAAAATAATAACAGGGAACAAATGGCTTAAATCCCAGCTTCAAACAATTACGGTTGTCTCACTGATATACAGCCCGTCGCGTCTCCCTGAGGCTGGGTACCATGTTGTGTTATTTCGTCGTTTTTACGGTACGTTGCTGCACTTTTTCGTCATTGTCAACAAAATTGACGAAGCTGTCCTGGATCGTGCGGATGCTTACACGAACCCTCAAACCCATCGACTCAGGGATCTGGGCAAGCAGCTCAACTTGCAGCAAAAAACCGGGTCCGCGGTCTCGCAAAATGTACTTGCTGAAAGGGCGCAACCGGTCGCTGAAGTTGATTCGGCAAACCAAAAAGACACAAAGCGCAGGGCTGCGCTCTGGTATGCAGCAGCCATGGGTAATAGTGAAATGGTGGGCCGCCTGCTGGCGTATGGCGCGAAAACAGATGACACCGCTTTATACACAACAACGCCATTGGGAGAAGCAGTAAGCGAAGGTCATGTTGACGTTGTGCAAATTTTAATAGCGGCTGGTGCCAATCTTGATGAAGGTGAAAATAAGCACTACCCGTCACTGAGTAGTGCCACCAGGGAACAAAGCATTCCTGTGATAGGGTCACTTGTCAAGGGTGGTGCAAACCCGGATTTAGGCAACCCGGCGCCTTTTAGTTAAGTCCGTAATACGTGTGTGTCATAACAAAAAGCTTTAAACGAAAGTTTCATAAATTGATTAAATAAACAGATTAGCACCGTTTTTAACAGTGCTGCAGCAATACCGGAAACAAAAAGTCTAATGAATAATAAATCGTTCTCTAAAATATTAGGTGAATCGCAAAACTCTTCCTCGCGCTATCCACCGGCGTTTAGCGGCCTGTCTTAACCTGATCTGCATTTCAACAAGCCATCCAGCCAATATTTCCAACGCTGGTATTTTTCAGACAACGCTTTATTTTTGCTAACAATTGCTATTTTTCTTACCCCACGGTGATGTTTTACCCTCAACCCGGTTGCAAGCATCGCAGCACCCTGCAAACTGCTTTCTTTCTGTTGCAAATGACTGACTTCATAGGGTACACATTGCGCAATCCCTTGCCGCAAGCAGGACAGTCCGGACAACCCCCCTGATAGATAAACATGCGATATCGGTGAGACGCCATGAAAATCCTCAAGTATTCGCGATATGCGAAAAATGATCGCTTCTATTAACAGGACTGCGATTTGTTGACGGGTTAAGTGATCTATAGATTGCGAAAAATAAGTATCCAGGTCATTGCGAAAATAAGGTGCGCCGATACCGCTGGGTTCCGCGAGGCAGAAAATATCATCCCTTCCCAAATCTTCAATATAGCATTGATCAACCGGATAAGTTGCAAGTGCGGCACTGATTGAGTTAAGCGTGCCTTCGCTGGCAAAATGGCCACGCCCAAGGATATCAAGATAGACCAGCGTTTGCAAATATCCGTTCAGCTTGTGTTCTTTTGGCGCCTGGTAACGTAAAACAAAGCCCCCAGTGCCCAGATTAACTAAAGCCTCAGCCGGGTTTTCAGGAATACTCGCGACAAGCGCGGCCGATTGGTCGCCCAAACTGGCTTGAAGGACCAAGCCATTGTCGAGATGCAGCCCCATTTCCACCGATGATTCGATTCGGGGCAATATGGACAGTGGAATACCGAAACGTTCGCATAACGCCGGCGACCATTTCAGATTTCCAATATCCATCAACAGCGTACGCGCAGCCATTGAGGCATCCGTGACATGAAATCGGCCGCCAGTCCAGCGCCAGATCAAAAAACTGTCAAGCGTGCCAACCAGCCACTCACCATTACCAAGCCGGTCACGCCAAGCTGGATTCAATTGCAATAGAACGCTGAGTTTCGGCGCAAAATAATAAGGCGTCAAACGTAAGCCAGTGATATTATAGACGATGCTTTCTGAAGGCCGCATGGCCTCACAACAAGCAAGACCGCGATTGTCCTGCCATGAAATGAGCGGAGTGCACGGCTGACCACTGGCTTTATCCCAGATTAAAAACGAGGAACGTTGACTGCATAATCCCAGCGGCAGGTTCTTTCCAGCTCGTGCCTGACATTCAGCAAGTACTTGCTCGGCCGTCTCAGCATAATGCAGCGCGTCGCTTTCGTAGCATCCGTCTTTAGCCTTGATTTCAGGTGCTGCCCGGGCAATCATATTGTCAAACCTGCCATCTTGACCCAGTAATGCCGCCTTGATGGATGTGGTACCCAGGTCCAGGGCAACGGCTGAAATCATAGAACGGACCATCGCCGGTAACAGTACTCAACTTCACGACTTACTGCAGCATCATCCCACCCCATAATATCCGCAACCTTTGCAGCCAGTTGCTGCAAATCATTTCTGGAAAGTTGCGATAGAATTAACATTGGCATGCGACGGCGCAGCAGATCTTCAAGATGCACCACCATTTCAGTGCGGGCACAAAACAATAAATCAGCAACAATAAACGGTAAAAATGAAACAATCCGATTCGCTAATCCAGGGGTAACTTGAATACTGTGAAGTATTTCAGTAACACGCGTGCCATGACGTCTTATCAACCATTTCGTACTCTCAGCATCAATCCCCAGCCTGGTTGCCCGTGCATTTATCGTAACCACCCAATCGGAAAAATTATGCTGTGGCGCCCAAGGAAACGCTTTACCGTTGGTTGCACATGCGGCGTAACAACCAAGTTGCGCGCAAATGGTATCGACAATACAGGCCGCATCCTGCCGGGCCGAGGTCAACTTGCCACCAATTGAATTGTGTACGCCGTTATCTGTCGTTCTCAATTCCCAATCACGGCTAACAGTGGAAGGAGAAGCAGCAACTGTTGACGGAGAGCTTTGGTTCAACACGCGTAACCCGGCATATTTCCCGATAATTTCGGCTTTTGTCCAGGCCGTTCCGAGATAATCATTGACCGCGGCAAGAAGATAACGGATATCCGACTCTTCCACCACTACATTATCAAGATCACCAAGATAGTCCGTATCTGTCGTTCCCAGCAAAGTAACCCCATACCAGGGAATAATAAAGAAAACCCGGCCATCCGACTTTGCCGTCAGAAGTAACGCTTCATCATGCAGAATTCCCGGCATTACGAGATGGACGCCCTTTGCCAGGCGGCACCACTTCTTCCCTTGTGCTGAAACAGCCGTCCACTGACCCGTCGCATTGACAACCTGCCTGGCACGGATTTCCCCTGCTCCGCTCTGGTGCATATCCTGAATACGCGCGCCATCAACCTTTCCATTGGTTTCACAGAAATCGGTCACTTTGCAATAATTTACACATACTGCACCGGCTGTCATGGCTCCCGCAATCAACTCCAGCACCAGCCGCGCATCGTCAGTCTGCGCATCAGGATAGGTAAAACCCCTTTTTAGTGCAGTCGGATTGATCATCGGAAAAAGTGCGGCAAAATGCTTGCGACTGAAGTGACGATGGCGCATTTCAGGGTTAGTCCTGCCAGCCATAAAATCATACAAAGTCAGACCCAGCTTCAATCGCAGTGAACCAATGCGGCTGTCAGCATATACCGGCACACCGAATCGCAACGGCCATACGCGATGAGGCGCCGCTTGCAATAACATGCCTCGTTCCGCCAGCGCTTTTTGGACCAGTTTAAAGTCGCCGGATTCCAGATAACGTAACCCGCCATGGACAAGCTTGGTGGACGCAGAAGAAGTCGCGTTAGCCCAGTCACCTTGATCAACAATTGCCACTTTCAAACCACGCAAAGCCGCATCATATGCCGTCCAAGCGCCATAAATACCACCGCCACAAACCAGAAGATCGAATTCACGATCCTGCAGCAAAGAAAAGTCACGCTTCATAGGCATTGCGCATTTGTATCGCTTTTTGCGGCAAATCGCTGATGAGGATATCAGCACCGCATTTAAGCGCCTTACTGATTTCTTTATCGCTATTACACGTATATACAGCCATACATTTGTTATGTGATTGCAGCAATCCAGCCAACTCATCATCCAGGTCGCTGACTGGCACGCAGAATCCATGAAGAAATGGTTGTGCGGCAAGTGCGTATCGCGTTTCAGCGATCGCGTTTTCAGGCTCAAGATTATAAATCAACAGAATATCCGGCCTGTAATGATGCGCATAAATCAAGCTGGCAAGATTAAACGAGGACACCAAAATCAAATCGTTTTTCTGCGGACCGACGATATTAAGTGTTTGCCGGACTTTTATTTCATGCCGCAGGGTCGATTCCCATTCACGATTCTTAATTTCAATCAACAAGCGGCAGCGCTTGCGGTAAGTATCAACGAATGCCTGCAAGCTCATAATCCCAGCAGTGTCACCTGCCGATGCCGGTTGGCTGGTGAGTTGCATCGACTTTAATTGGTTATAATTAAAATCGTCAATATGATTTTTCGGCAAACCAACCTTGTCAAGAAAACGGTCGTGCCAAAGCACGGTAATCTCATCACGGGTCAGTTGCACATCTGTTTCGATACCGTCGATCGCGTATCCCAATGCCCGGTCAAATGCGCAACGTGTATTTTCGGCGGCTTCCTTGCTGGCGCCGCGATGAGCGAATATTTGACAATGTTTGACATCATTCATGGCTTATTTTCTTTCTTCCTTATTCTGGAAATTTCATGAATGTAATCGGCAGCAATAAGAAAAAAAATAGGCAGCAATTTGCAATTAATTCCATTGGCAGCGTGATTGCTTAAATGTTGATATCCGCAATAAAGCCCTTGAGTTTCTCCAATTGTGCGTTTTTTCTCACCTCAAGCTTAGCGCGGCGGGTGGCTATTTCTTCGATCTTGTCCTCCTGGTTATTTAAACGCTCCAGGTAACGCCGGCCAATGTCAGAGTTATTTGGTACGGCGCGCAGATTCTCGCGTAACCGTTGCTGGTCGTTAAAAATTGACTCACGGTTGTCATCCAACTGACGCAGTTCCGTATCAATTTTGTCAACCGTCAAGCGCATCCTGGCCATTTCCTCGAAAAGTCCGCGTGTCGGCTGATCCAATCGATATGTTGACTTTGTGTAGGCATGAAGTTGCTGATAGGATAGGTCCATGATTTGCATGGACTGCTTCCGGTCACGTTTCAGAACAAGATTCATGATCTTACGCTCACCGGGCTGGACGGACATACGGATACGATAGTGTGTATTGGTTATTTCCACATTATCAGGATCAGGTTGAACGAGTTCATACTGATGCTGGCGCGGGTGTTCTACTATCACCATGCGCCCCTCCTCTGCCGGCGCTTTAACGGTGTACCTGCTTTTAGAACGCTGTTTTGTGATTGCAGTCAGCACGCCGCCGCTAATGGTGACAGTGTCCTGGTGTATGGTGCTTTTATCTTCTTTGTCAATCAGCGTTCTCGTGTCCAGCGCGAAGCTCACCAGACGTTCTTCTCCTTTTGGAAGTCCGGGAAGTTTCGCGTCACCGACAAAATAACCGGTGTCGTTGCTCGAGTTCTCATCAAAAAGTGTAAGAATGCCGGGAGGCAACCCTGTTTCTCCATCATTTTTGATACGTAGTGCGGCCAGCGGATGGACAGCATGCGTTTCAGACTGGTAAAGCCACACGCGTTCAATCGGTAATTCACGACTGACAAAAGGCAACATCATTGAATGACCTGCCGGCAAATTAAACGTATCAGGGAACCGGAAAAGAACCTGAGTCGTTGCTTCTTCACTGACAGCAGCCAGTGCTTGCGGAAATTGCTGACTACCGTCTACCGGCGCTGACGCAACACTCGCAGGCATTTCGCCAGCAACAATTTCTTCAGTCTGGTCAAGATTGCTGACCCGCTCAGTTTTTCCCATAGCATTGGCTTTTCGTTGCCCAATAGATTGATCGTCTTCAAGTTCAGCGACTTCATCATCCGCTGCCATACTAGAAGCTTTCCCCAGACTCCCGGTATCCGACCGGGGAAAAACACGGCCTAGCACTTCTACTGGCATCAGTGGCCGCCTGGCATAATAGGATTGGTAAAGTGACTGGCGAAAAGTAACCGGGTTACCGGAGACAAGCGTCAACGCCACATCATCCCAATCCTGGCCCGTCATGTTTTCAATGATCGCCCAACCTTGCATAAAACTTGTTTGCTTATCCCTGGCTGGCAGCAGCAGACGGTACGCTGCTTTCCATAGCGGCGCTTCTACAACATAGGCCATCGCCACATTACGGATTCCATCTCCCTGAAGGTCAATGGTCAGTACACGGCTGTCACGCGCAGCATTTTGATGAATGGCTGTTAACGCCTGATCTATCTGCAAGCGTAGCTTGGCGTCCTCAAAGCGAAGCGCATTAAGATCCTCCAATATCGTTTGTTTAAGCCCATTTTCACTGGACAGGGTTAAACGGTGACGCGTCATAACTTGCCGGCCATCATCCAGTGCTACCGTTTCCGGCACGAGGCGAATCAATTTCCCACTGATCTGTGCGGGTCCGGTAACCGTGACATCCGCGCCCTGCAATGCATTAAGTAAGGCAACAGGTGAATTAATCTCATGCCGGGAGAATGGAAGATCCCGGAAAATCTGGCTGAGTGGTGCGCGGCCGGGTAAGGAAACGCTGCCTAACTGTCCACTGCTGTCAAACACCATCAAACTTTTAAGTAAATCATCCACCTGATCGAATTGTACGGAAAGCGATATTCTTGCATCATCCGTCACGGTGCCCTCATGTTCAAAATGTGCAATACCACTGGTCGACAAAATCACCCGTTTAACCGGCAACACTGCAGCATCCCCAGCTTGTACAGAGACACAAACCACAGAAAAAACAATCAGTATCAGAATAAATTTATTCAAGCACACTCCCTATTTTAAAAAGAACCTAAAAACAAGTGCATTTGACAGCAACATTACCATGCATCATGCTATTGACAATAATTTTTAAACCTTAATTAGCCAAGTTACCAATGGCCGGCTGGCAATATGGAATTAGAACCAAATCTCTGATATACGACATGCTACCGTTCATTCTGCACAATCAGCATATCACTTCTCCAACCTACTATACACGCCATGGGCAGGCGTTATAATTCAAAGAAAAAGTACACTTTGACTCATTTAACGGACAGCACCATCTATTGATAATAATGGGCTGACCAGTAACGAAGACTTTTTATAAAGGAGCAGGCATTTGGAATTTAAAGACTACTACAAAACGCTTGGTGTTTCGCGTGATGCTTCGGCTGAGGAAATCAAGAAAGCGTTTCGCCGCCTGGCACGTAAGTACCACCCGGATGTGTCTAAGGTTGCAGACGCTGAACAAAAAATGAAAGAAGTTAATGAGGCGTACACCGTACTTTCCGATCCAGAGAAACGTGCCGCCTATGATCAGTTAGGGCATGGATACCAGGCCGGTAGAGAGTTTCGCCCACCACCAAACTGGGATACGGATTTTGAGTTTAGTGGACGAGGATTCTCCGGCACACAAGCCAGTGACTTTAGTGATTTTTTTTCGGAATTGTTTGGCGGAATGGGAGGTAGTGCCCATCAAGCGCACAAGCATACCCGGGGTGAGGATCATCATGCAAAAATTATGCTGGATCTGGAAGATACCTATCGTGGCGCCAGCCGTAGACTGACATTACGTATTCCACGTGTGGATAATAATGGTCAAATTAAACTTGCCGAACACATAATCAACGTACGCATTCCGAAAGGTGTGCACGAAGGCCAGGTTATCCGGCTCGCTGGTCAAGGAGGACCAGGTATGGTTGGCACACCTGCCGGCGATCTTTTTCTAGAAGTACATTTCAATCCGCATGCCCGCTACCGGGTGGAGAAAAAGGATGTTTACGCCGCGTTACCGGTCACGCCCTGGGAAGCGGCCCTGGGTGCTACCGTCACGTTACCAGTCCCAGATGGACAGGTTGAGGTGCGCATCCCCGAGGGATCACAAACAGGCCGCAAGCTGCGCCTTAAGGACCGAGGAATTCCAGCTGCGACGCCAGGCGACCTCTATTTGGTACTGGAAGTTGTTTTGCCCCCCGCAACAACACCGAAGGCAAAAGAAATTTATCAGGGGATGGCGCGGGAATTAGCTTTTGATCCGCGTAAAAAAATGGGAGTGTGAACCATGTCACAAGAAATTAGCGGTATCTCACTGGAAGATGCCTTACTCAATCTGGATGAACTTGCAGCGAGCTGCAATGTCAGCCGCGAATGGGTTATCGAACATGTCCAATGCGGCGTTCTACTCGAAAATGCTGATTCCGACCCCACATTGTGGGTATTTGGCAGCCAGAGCCTGATACGCGCGCGCAGAATTTTGGCATTGGAAAAAGATTTCGACAGCAACCCCGAATTAGCCGGTTTAGTTGCAGATTTATTAGAAGAAATAGAATATCTGCGCAAATCATCGTCTACTAAAGTATAAAAAATTTACGTTTGGAAACATAAGGAAACACCATGTCTACTCATATTGTGTGCCCACACTGCCGGGCGGTTAATCGCTTGCCCAAAGCGCGTCTCAGCGAAGCACCCAAATGCGGTGCTTGCCACCACCCGCTTTTCACGGCACATCCAGTCGCGTTCACGCATGACACCTTTGATCAGCATATTTCACGCAACGATATTCCCGTATTGGTCGATTTCTGGGCGCCCTGGTGCGGCCCGTGTAAAATGATGGCACCCGCCTTTGAGCAGGCGGCCATGGAACTGGAACCACAGATACGCCTGGCAAAATTGAACACTGAAGAAGCGCAAACTGTGGCTGCCCGTTTCAATATTCGCAGCATACCGACTTTGATATTGTTTCACGGTGGCCAGGAAAAAGCCCGCCAGGCGGGGGCAATGAACAAAGATGGAATCATACATTGGGTCCAGACACTGCGTCAGACACCATAAACAATCAAAAAATTTATAAAATACTGCTGCTTAGCTTTAAAACAAAGAGAATCCTCGCAGCTAATATCTGCAGGTTTGCTTTAATGCAATTACGACAACAAGGAGCAAAATTCGATGCCCAGTGATTCCCAATTTCTTTCCCGTCTCGTGTGGTTTATCTTGATGGTTGCCGTGTTAGTCCTGCTTTTTCGCAGTGTGCCTGATGTAATCGATTTGCTTTATCAACAACCCAACGATTCCCGGGAAAACGCTGCACCACGGATTATTGAACCACGCGGCAATCTGGCCGAAGATGAAGAAAGCACGATCGCATTGTTTGAACAATCCCGTGATTCAGTGGCCTTTATTACTACCCGTCAACGGGTGATGGATGTATGGACACGTAATATTTTTTCCGTTCCGAGCGGCACCGGATCCGGCTTTATTTGGGATGATTCGGGCCATATTGTCACAAATTATCACGTTGTTAAAGGAGCCAGTGAAGCGATAGTGCGACTGACGGACAAACGCGACTATAAAGCCGCGCTGGTTGGCTCAAGCCCGGCACATGATATCGCCGTACTAAAAATCGGTATTCGGTTTATCAAGCGTCCCGCGCCAGTTCCACTGGGTACCAGTCATGACCTCCAAGTAGGACAGAAAGTATTTGCCATTGGCAATCCGTTCGGCCTGGATTGGACGTTGACCACCGGTATTGTTTCGGCGCTGGACCGCTCCCTGCCAACTGAAGATGGGCGCAGCATTGAGAATCTGATTCAGACAGATGCAGCGATCAACCCAGGAAATTCCGGTGGTCCGTTACTTGATTCGGCAGGACGGCTGATTGGAATCAATACAATGATTTACAGTCCTACTGGCGCAAGTGCCGGGATTGGTTTTGCAGTACCGGTAGATACAGTTAATCGTGTCGTCCCCCAGTTAATCAGCCAGGGAAAGTATATCCGTCCCGGCCTGGGAATTACGGTTGACGGCAAATTAAATGACCGTCTGACGGGAATAATGGATATCACGGGCGTAGTAATTCTTAATGTCAGCCCGGGCTCTGCCGCCGCAACTGCCGGACTTAAAGGTGCCAAGATGTCTCGGGACGGAAGCATCACGCCAGGTGATATCATCGTTGCATTGGATGATAAACCGATTGACTCAGTTGAAGAATTGTTGGCGCGCCTGGATAAATATAACGTCGGGGATACGGTACAAGTGACGGTGATGCGAAAAGACAATGAGATCACAGTACCTGTCACACTACAGGCTGGCGTCTAAAAAATACTCGATTAACAATGATGCGCATGGTATTGTCAACTTACACTACAGATATGTAAACTTTAACTTTTCTTTTTTATCGACAAAAACATACTCAGGAGATAATTATGTCACTTAGAATCAATGATGAAGCACCTAACTTCACAGCACAAACAACGCAAGGAGAAATAAACTTTCACGAGTGGTTAGGCGACAGTTGGGGCATATTATTTTCACACCCTAAAGATTTCACGCCGGTGTGCACGACTGAATTAGGTTATATGGCAGGACTTGAATCAGAATTCAAAAAAAGAAACTGTAAAATTATTGGACTCAGCATTGACCCTGTTAAAGATCATTATGAATGGGCCAAGGATATAACAGAAACACAGGGACATACGGTTAATTATCCGGTAATCGCCGACACCGATTTATCCATAGCGAAATTATATAACATGCTGCCTGCGGATGAAGCGGGCACATCTGAAGGACGCACCGCAGCGACTAACGCGACCGTACGCTCGGTATTTATTGTCGGTCCGGATAAAAAAATCAAATTGATGTTAACCTATCCCATGACAACAGGACGCAATTTTGATGAAATATTGCGCGTTATTGATTCCATGCAACTGACTGCAAAACACAAAGTGGCCACACCGGTAAACTGGAAAAATGGTGAGGATGTCATTATTGTCCCGGCCGTTTCCAATGAAGAAGCTAAAACCATGTTTCCGGATGGCTGGAAGACCATAAAACCTTACTTAAGAACCGTAAAACAGCCAAAATAAGTAAATTGCTGGATAACAAAGTGGGAGACTTTTCATCGTCATTTCAAAAAGTCTCTTGTTGTTTAATGCTTCGTGTCAATAAACCAGTAAAAAAGTTTAGACAGTTCGCAATTTAGCAAACTTATCAAGTACGCCGTAACTGCCACACTTTGTTAAGCCATCGGCACTGCGATGGCTTAACACTTAAAAATTTCGTCACTTATTTTTCCGCCTGCTCAGAAAAACCATGCAGCAATAGGGTATTTAAGCATGACACGGGCGCTTCTCAGAAGTGGAAGAAATTGCTGGTTGCCGGCATGACCGCCCGTTAGACAAAAAAAACAGTAGACTAACCCTGACATATCCGAAAAGTACCAAAAAAAATCTTATATCAATATGTCATTATTGAATAATAATCACGCATATTGCTGGAATAATGACCCATTCGATAGCAACCCAGACGCGGAACAAACGTTAAGATTCTGATATTTCTTGCATTAAAGCAACAGCAAGTAAGCGCATGGAATGATTCTTAAACGGATTGATGGTTTCTTCAACATTAAAACGGATCTCCCGCACACTCGGATTTAATGATGGTAGAGGATACACATAGCTGATGAGCAAACGAAGATAAGCCAGTACTTCACCATGCTCAAAAACCCTGTCAATCTGAAGGCCTTCTACATTTTCGTATTTTACGGGTCCCGCGGTCAACCATCCAGTAACTGGCAATGGGTCGAAAGCTTAAACTTTATCAACGCTTATCGACTCCTGGTTTCTGGTTTGTTTAATTGGCAACGAGTAAGCAGTTAGATATCCAGTCCAGTAAACTTGTAAATTCAGTTCCCCTGAATACGACAACAATACGGTCGTCTTTTTGCATGACCTCGACATCTATCGACATATAGGCCAGTGTTCTCAGCTTGACAGATTGTTTCCTCACTTGGAAAATCAGTCCATCTTTTCCATCCCGGAATTTTTAATTACCGTATAACTACCATACCTGAGAATAAGAGGCAATAAGGTTACTGTGATTTTCGTCTGATTTGTATAAATAGAATAACATTATAACGATGTGTCCTTGGATGCCACAAAAATAAACATACATCAACCCGTTAGCATGTAAAATAACCAAACCTTTGCTGGACAACTATTTTCTCTTAACCTCCCAACCGGAATGTATGACCCAAAAACTCCAGTTTCCAGATTTTTTTGTTGTAGGCGTGCCCCGCTGCGGAACGACTGCGCTGTGCCGATATCTGTCGCGTAACCCACAAATATGCTTCTCCAGACCAAAAGAACCGCATTTTTTTTCGCTACTCGAAGAAACTCCGTCTACGGACGAGTTGCGGCAGAATTACTTGGAACGCTATTTCAGCCACTATAGCGATTCACATCGGGCCGTCGGCGAAGGCTCAGTGTCATACCTTTATCTCCCCGGGGTTATTGAGCGTATAAATCGCCTCAACCCGACAGCACGATTTATCGTACTGATCCGCAACCCGCTTTCCATGCTGCCGTCCTATCACTTGCGGATGAGATTTCTTTTACAGGAGGATGAGGCTGATTTCAGTAGAGCGTGGAAACTTGAAGGGTCAAGAAAACGTGGCGAAAACATACCCGAGAACTGTCTTGACTCCCGTCTGCTGCAGTACAGTGATGCGGCAAAATTTGGTGTTCAGGTAAAACGACTTTTTGAAACCGTCGGGCGCGACCGGGCGCATGTTATTGTATTTGATGATTTCAAATCCGATCCGCTCAAGACTTACCGGCGAACGCTTGAATTTTTGGAAGTTGATTATGATGGCCAAAACAAGTTTGAACGGCGCCACGGAAGCCAAATGTACCGATATCGCTGGTTGCAAAAAATATTCTTTGTACCGGCCAAAAGCGGCGGCAAAATATTGAAAACCGTGCAGCAACGCACGCGAAAATACAATGAAAAAGGTCGGAAATTACCAAATCTGGTTAAACGCATTATCGGCTTCAACAAGATACCGATGCAGCCTGCGCCGCTGTCTAACGAGACGATGACCGAGATACGTGAAACACTACGAGAAGATATTGCACTTCTGTCAAATCTGCTAAATCGCGACCTGAATTACTGGCTCGACGAAAGTTAGTGCACGCTTTTTCCTGTCAAACCAATTTATCAGCCACCTCTCGCAAGATTAATCCCATAAAAATAATTCAAGCACCCGCAAAAATATCGCGGCTGTGATTTTTTGTTCAGGACTTTACGCGGCTACCAAACATCTGCTATAACAAGCATTCGTTCCAGTAAATTCTGTCCTAAAAAATATGTCCTTTAACAATAAACTTTTTATCTGTTCGATGATACTTTTAAGCATGCCATTTATTGCGGGCTGCCAGGATCGAATTCATGAAACCTGGGTGGAGAAACCGGCTGCGCCCGTCTACGACGATCCTATTATTTTTGCCAGGATAAACGGGTCAATACAAGACGACCCGGTATTAGAGGGTTCGGATATCAATATCGAAGTAAACGATGGTATCGTCCTGCTCAGTGGCGAAGTAAACAATCCGGCGCAGGCCGATCAAGCAGTCATGCATTCATGGCGAGCTGATGGGGTAAAGGATGTAGATAATCAAATCACCTTGAAGCAATAATGCTTTGATCAAATCGACAGACCAAGCATCAAGCTTAAGAAACGCTCATTCTTGCAGATTCTTAAGCTTGTTTGCAACAACTGATTGGTCCGGTCAGCATCAAATGCCGCGCAATAACTCGTTAATTCCCGTTTTTGAGCGTGTCCCGGCATCAACCTGTTTTACAATTACTGCACAATAAAGACTGTATTCCTTGTTCGCTGCAGGCAAATTCCCTGAAACCACGACGGATCCAGGCGGAATATGGCCATAACTTATTTCACCAGTAACACGGTTGTATATTTTTGTACTCTGACCGATATAAACACCCATCGAAATTACGGAATTTTCACCAACAATCACCCCTTCGACAATTTCAGAACGCGCGCCGATAAAACAGTTATCTTCAATAATTGTTGGATTTGCTTGAATAGGCTCCAGTACTCCACCAATACCAACGCCACCTGACAAATGCACGTTCTTTCCAATCTGGGCGCAAGAACCCACAGTTGCCCAGGTATCCACCATGGTACCTTCATCAACGAAAGCACCAATATTGACATAAGATGGCATTAATACCACATTACTGGCAATAAATGAGCCTTTGCGAACCGCCGCGGGCGGCACGACACGAAAACCGCCGTCACGGAAATCCCGTGAACTATAATCGGCAAATTTTGATGGCACCTTATCAAAATAGTTTGAAAAACCGCCTTTAATAAAACTATTATCTTCAATCCGGAATGACAGCAATACCGCTTTCTTGATCCATTGGTGCGTCACCCAATCCCCATCCAGTTTTTCCGCCACCCGAAGCTTACCGCTATCGAGCATATTCAGCACTTGCGTGATGGACTCTTTTAAGTTTGCATCGACATTGCGGGGTGTAATTTCAGCACGGCGGTCAAACGCTTCTTCAATCGTAGTTTGCAATTGTTTCATAATTTTCCTAAATAATAATTCTTAAATCTGGCTTCTTACCAGACTTTTTATTCGATCTATTGCTTCCATGCATGGCGCTAACGGCGCGACCAAGGCAACGCGCACAAAGTTTTTACCCGGATTAATACCACGCACATTCCGAGCCAAGTATGAACCCGGTAACACGGTAACATTATAATCGCGATAAAGCTGTTTGGTGAATTCAAGATCGCTTGCCGGTGTCTTGGCCCAAAAATAAAATGCCGCATCCGGCATGGATACGGGCATCGTTTCCTTAAGCGATATCATAGCCTTAGAAAATTTCTCACGATACTGCCGGCGATTTTCAGCTACATGCAACTCATCACCCCATGCAGCAGCACTGGCTGCCTGTACCGCTGGGTTCATAGTACATCCATGATATGTCCGGTAAAGCAGGTATTCTTTTAATATTGCAGCATCACCGGCAACAAAACCAGAACGCATGCCCGGCACATTGGAACGTTTCGACAGGCTGCTGAATACCACCAAGCGCGGAAAACCATTGCGCCCCAGGTGATGCGCCGCTTCAAGCGCACCAAGTGGCGGCTTGGTTTCGTCAGAATAAATCTCTGAATAGCATTCGTCTGCGGCAATCACGAAACCATAACGGTCGGACAGTGCAAACAGTTGCCGCCATTCATCCATTGACATGACACGGCCAGTCGGATTGTTCGGCGAACAGACATATATTAATTGCGTGCGCGACCAGGTTTCATCAGACAATTGAGAAAAATCCAGTGCAAAATTACTGTCGGGCAGCGTATTAATAAAATCTGGTATTGCACCAGCGAGTAATGCTGCACCTTCGTAAATTTGATAAAACGGGTTGGGACAAACAACAACCGGATTGGGAGAAGATGTATCAATCACCGTCTGCGCAAAAGAAAATAACGCTTCTCTACTGCCATTGACCGGTATCACTTCCGTATCAGGATTTATTGCTGGAAGTCGATAACGTTGTGTTAACCATATTGCAATACGATTGCGCAACGATTCCAAACCATGCGTGGTTGGATAACTTGCTATCTTATCAAGGTTATCCGCTATCGCCTGACAGATAAAATCCGGCGTGGCATGCTTGGGTTCACCAATATGCAAATCAATACTGCTATAGGCCGGATTGGGCGTAATGCCATTAAACAGTTTACGAAGTTTTTGAAAAGGGTAAGGCTGCAGTTTATTCAAATTTGAGTTCATGCAAAAGCAAACATCACATTGAGTCACTGGCTTTGATGCAAAGCAAACGACAAAACAAGACGCCCTTAAAAATATTTAATTAAATTTTATATGCAATTTTTCAGTATTATCTAGCGCGGCTACCCAAATTGCTGTTGCTTGGATTAATAACAAGAGGAATCATGCAGTTTGAGTTTGCGTGTATTAAATGCGTATATATTTAACGTATTATGGTATCAAACAGGTCAAGCTAACTCGTAATACTGAATTATAAAGCGCAGTGACGCATTTAACCAGACAAAACCATCACAACCTGCTCCCGATCCTCGCATTACTCGCCGGTTCGGGTATATGGGGAATAGTATGGTATCCCTACCGTCTCTTGGAACAAAACGGAATCAATGGAGAGGCTTCTGCCACAATCGTCTATTTTTTTGCATTGTTATTGGGATTGGTTCTATTTCGCAGAAATATCCGGTTTTCACTGATCTTTAATGGTAAGGCACATCTATTGCTCTGGATAGGCTTATTCGCGGGATGGGCTAATATTGCCTACATCACCGGCATTGTGTACGGCGAAATCATGCGTGTAATGTTACTATTTTATCTAGCGCCTTTATGGACCCCAATATTCGCGCACATACTATTGAATGAACGGTTAAGTCTATACGGCTATTTAGTGATAGCGCTATCACTTAGCGGCGCAACAACCATATTATGGCAACCGGCTGGCACATTTCCACTGCCTTCATCATTTGGTGACTGGATGGGATTATCTGGCGGCTTCATGTTCGCCTTGGTAAACGTACTGATCCGCAAAGATCAGCACCACAATATTCAAATAAAATCGCTTGCAATCTGGATAGGCATCACATTGACGGGGGTGGTAAGCTGTCAATTAAACACCACATCATTCGTTATTACAGATATTGCTGTCAGTTCATGGTTAATTTTATTAAGTGTAGGATTCACCATGTTTCTTTCAAGTTTATTGCTGCAATTCGGACTCACCTATACGCCAGCTAATCAGGCAATTATTATTTTATTGTTTGAACTGATCGTGGCCGCTGTCACCGCTTATTTTCTGGCTAAAGAAGTCCTGACATCTCTGGAATGGGCCGGCGGTTTAATGATTATTTCTGCAACCCTGTTTTCTTCAAAAATGAATCGCACCTGAAATATAAACCCGCTAAATGTTAACCAAGCAGCGTAATTAACTGGAGCACCAAAAACAGACCTGAAGTGATTACGCCAACATAAGGAATCCAGCCTGGAAAATTTAGCGCACCCGGACCTGGCTCCTGCTCCTCATGCTTAATAACAATCAACGAGATGTTCACCATAATAAAAACGACAAAGATAATGGCGCTGGTCAGCTTAGCCAAAGTAATCAGAGGGAAACCAAGGGCAAAGACTAAGCAAATCGTGGCACCAAGCAGCGTAGCATTTATCGGGGTTCGGGTTGTTGGATTAATAAATGCCAACCACCGTGGCGCCAGGCCTTTACTGGCCATGCCATAGAGGGTCCGCGCTGCCATGATGAGCTGAATCAGCGCACCGTTAATGCCCGCAAACATACTAATCACCGTCAAGGTAATAACGGCAGCTTCTCCTTTATGCTGGATTAGCCGCGCCATTGGTGTATTACTCGCAATCAAAACATCTTGTGGCAACGCTAGTACAGCCACCACTGACACTGAAACATATAAGAATGCGGTCAATCCCAGTGCAAACATAATACCCAGTGGCAAGGTGTGTTGAGGATTTTTTACTTCTTGAGCCAGCGTCACCATGTCTTCAAAACCTAAAAAGGCATAAAAGATAAGAAACGCACCCATCCCCACTCCCAACCAGGATTCCAGCGTCAATGCAGGAACTGTCTCCAACAGCCGGTATGGGGCATCTAATACGATACCGCCAGCAGCGAATAGAACATAGAGCAAGCCGCCGACTTCAAGAGCAGTTATCACGACAGCAATCGTAACGGATTCTGTGATACCCCAGATTGCGATAAAACAAAGAACAGTGACTGTTAACGCAACACCCGTCAAGCGCGGAATTTCGATTAGATCGGAAAAGAAAATGACAAAGGCATTAGCCAGTGTAGCGGCTGATACCAAACCGGTCAAAATGACTAACCATCCAACCGTGATCGAAAGCCAGTTCTTTTGGAATGCAACATGCACATATCGTGGAGTACCAGCGCTGGATGGAAAGCGCGCTGACAATTCCGCATAGGAAAGCGCCGTTAACATGGCAAGCCCCGCGGCAACAATCATCGAAACCGGTGCATACATACCAGCCTCATTGGACACCTTGCCCACTAAAACATAAAAGCCGCCACCAACAATCGTACCCAGGCCATAGAATGTTAGCACTGGCAAGGAAATACAACGCTTTAAGGTTACCGATTGATCAAGTTTCTTCTGCATGTTAGATTTATCTCTCGGGAACAAAGAAAAATTGTGGATATAGTCTGGAGAAATTTTGCTATTTGATGCGCGAAATCAGAAAAAAATCTCACCGCGGCCAATTGAAAATGTCGTGCCTTGCGAATAACACTAAATTAACGCTGTTTACCTTGGCAAGCGGCCGTTCAGGCACAAGTTATCTGGCTGATTTTTTTACCAAGAATGTACTGCAATGTTACAGCACCCACGAACCCTACCTTACTTGCGGCAATCCAACCTTATTTGGCAAACCGGTAGACTGGAATACGCATCAGAATGAGTCAGCGCTCTTGCCGGTATTAGAACGTAAATGTCGTTTTATTGCCAGCCGCAAGGCGCCGGTTTATTTTGAATCCAGCCATGCATTTCTGAAAACATTTAATCGCCATGCCGGCACTTTGTTAAATAATGCCGGTTTTATTCATCTGGTGCGTCATCCGGCACTGGTTGCCAAAAGTGAATTAATGCGCGAGCAATTAATACGGTCACTGCGTCTTCCATTTGTGGAATATATCAGTGACAGCGGCAAGTGGGTTTTCCGCTGGGCGTTAACCGGAAATGAACAAATTTTTCGGCATTTTGCCGGAAACATCTTAAGCCGATTCCAGTTTTATCTGTTGCAATGGGTGGAAATCGAGTATCGGGCAATGCAATTGATAAAGCAGAATAAATGGCAGAATCGCGTGTTCTTCATCGAAGTTAACAGGCAATTAAAAACTGAAAGTATACTAAAGCAACTGGTTAAATTTTTTGATTTGCCCCACACGCTAAATTTCAATATGGATCTGCGCCGAAACAGAACGCCACTGATCGCTCCAACGCGTATAACCGCCACAGATGAATTGGAAATACAATGGATAACGAAAAATCTTCCCGACGCTTATAAAACCATGTTAAATAGCGAGCCTTATACAAAGTGCCTGAGCCTAAAAAGCTTCCGGCAAAATTTGTAAAGGCTAGTTCCCCAAAAAGAAATCAGGCTGATTTTCTAATGAATGCCGCACGACAATCGCATCGCGAAGACAAACCCCGTAGAAATGGGCGGTTATTAAGATCCAATCACAAGTAAATACGTCAGCCCCGTCTGGGTCAAACCCACAAGATTAATATTTTCCTGGTTCAGTTCAGTCTCCGCTGCGAAGACACCAATGGAAGCGACGGTATGAATGCCCGTATCCAGCAAATCAATATAAAATGCCTGATCAGCAGCATCAGGTGCAATCCCCACCACATTTTCATATAATAAATCGACCACCTCGGCATGGCTCGTTGCATCGACACCCAGTGCCGCGTTAATCGCAAACTGCATCAATGCCTCATCGTGCAGGCCATCATCGAGCAAATTCAACCCTATACCGACGAAGGTTTGGTTAGATACCGATTCCGGACCAAATACCGCGCCAAGCGTTTTTGCAGTAATGCCTGCGCTTCCATTGAGATCAAGCGCCAGCAGTTGATCAGAGAACTGAAGGCGCTCAATTCCAACGACAATGTCCGCATCATCGGGTCCGTCGTTCCGTTGTTTGATTAGCCATATTTCGTCGGATTGTCGTAAAATCTCGTAATCAGCAATTTGACCGCCGTATACTGCGACATCTATGTCTCCCTCACCGATTAATGTGTCGTCTCCGCCAAACCCTGTCAAAACGTCCCTTCCGACCCCGCCCTTAATAGTCTCAGCTTCACTATGACCCACAAAGAAAGGTGTCTGGAAACCTTCAAAGATGCTCATAAATTCATTTGCGGAGGTTCCATTGCCGTCTTCCGGGCTGAATACCGCACCTGACAATAAGTAACCTTTCAAACCGGCTACCTCAGACGACTGGCTGCCTGCGCCGATCAGGTGCGAAGCTGCCAACATACCGGAAAGTGTAATTTGCTGGCCATTTAAAGTCTGTCCGGCATATTTTTCAAGACCCAGAAACTGTATTCTTTCCCATAACAGCGCATGCCAATCACGAACTATCAATTCCTGGACTGCGCCGTTATTCAGATAATCCTGCTTACTGCTGATCCCGCCTTTTCCCGACCAGTTTCCCACCCAATCATTTCTGAACAAATTGCTGTCACTGTTATCAATGGCGTAATAACCCAAATCGAAAAGCGCGGCTTCACCAAACTGATATTTCCCGATAAAACCGAATCTGTTTTCAATATCATAATTCTGAACACCGCCGGGAATACTGGAAGATTCTCTAAAACCAAGTAAATCAAAATAATCCCGATATGTGTTAGCCATAATTTTTTAATGGTTAGGTTAGAATTAATTTTCCGTAAATCATGCCACTTGAATTGCATAGAACACTAGAATTAACCATGCAACTGTATAATGCAAGGTCTGATTGAGCATCCCACGGACTCAATTGAAAAAAGAAACAGTCAATGAATGGCAGACGTTTATTAGCCCAAATTAATCATAACAAAAGCCGAAATAATTCCTTACTATGTTTCTTCTGGTAAGAAAAAAATGACAGAATACGAATTGCTATATTTAATCGTGGAGAGGCGGAGTGAGTTAATAAACTTGATCCAATGGTGGGGTGCGATTTCAATTGGCGTCATTGCATCTTCCCATTTTATAGATCGTAAAATTAACATGTTTGTCATTATACTCATTGTCGTCTTTTACATTTTTTTCTCCCTCTTTGCAATTCGGATGGTTTTCGCCTTCTTTGAGCAATTACTGATGGCCTTTACTGATCTCGCGATGTATGCAGATAGCGCTGAATCAGTTTCCCAGCAAACACAAGCCATGATTGTAATTTTGACGAGTGGGAGATTATTTGAATCTTCAGTCTTTCTGGCATTTGTCATGTGCGGATTAACAATAGCCACCTGCAGTTATCCTATCTGGAGATATTGGGAATGCCAAAAATGCAGCGCCAAAAAGAATAAAAACACCAATCCTTCAGATCAAATTCAAGACTTATCAATCGGATCCATTCTGACAACCGGGTCATGTTGTTTGAAAACTTTGCATTGTTAAAACAATTCTTGAGTTGTGCTTCAAGATATGGAACGAATACCTGCACCACAGTCTTCTCGGCATCAGCAATCACATATGGGTGCTATTTTATTCGGCTCCAATCATGGCCTGTGCGGTCGTCTTAACGAAGAAATTATCAACCATGCATTAAATTCGATGACGACAAACCCAGGAACCCGCCTGCTATTGGCTGTTGGGAGCCGGGTTGGAACGCAACGGCCACGCTGCCGAAACATTTTTTCAGTTTCCTAGCTTTGCTGCGCTGATCCCGACCACAGTGCAGCGGGAACAGCTGCTAGGCAGGCTTCTGCGACAATATTTCTTTATCAAACTCGTCCGTGCCTGCGCCGAACCACAAACGAGCGAAACTGTCAGCCGATTGTCAGCAATGCAATCAGCAGAGCGTAATCCTAATGACTGGATAGAGTAAGTTACGATGAGTTATCGCCGTGCGCGGCAGAATTCAATGACATCCGGACTACTGGATATCGTTTCAGGTACTGAAGCGATTATAGGAAGAATGCATGCAAACGCGATAAATTATAGTAGATTGTAGGCGGTTAGGGAAAATACGGTTGGCAAGAAAAACGCGCATGGCGTTGGCGGCTGGCGCTCGATTTAAGATAAACGAAGGCCATACAACATGAACCCGCTGCAGCATGCGCGATATTTCATCAAAGCATGACAAGTTCGAAAGATATCGAGTTGGTTAAAGAACCCCCGGCACTAATGATTATGCATCTTTTTATTAGATACGCTCCGGCCATTTAAATCCTGAACATCTCTTGCATTGTTCGAATAATAATCTTTCAGTTGGCCAAGTTGGGACTCCGACACAGTAATCGGTTCAGCTAAAACATACCAATTCACACCTTCACTGCAAGGAGGCGTAGTTAAAGAACCTGCTAGCGCATAATAATCTTTTCTATTTTGTGGCAGTAAAGATAAAGGATCTATTTTAATCCCGGTGTCAGCATTCTCTTCTTCCGGCGCATATGGCATGTTATCTAAGATGGTCTGAAGAGTTGCGTTTTCAGCACCTTCGCGAATCAATACGCCAAGAACTGCAATTTTTCCATTTTCTCTAACATGCACAAAATGCAGCTCAGCCGGAAATACCTCCTGATTAACTACGTGTTCACTAGGCTCATGAAAATGGAATTGTATTAACGGATATACTTCCTTACCAACTTTTAACCGGCCTTTATAATCCAGAGAGGTGTTTACCTGAACAGCATGACCGGTGTTAAAAAAAACGGGTTCATCCGGATAATATTTTATTTTCAAGTTGTTTAATTTTTCTGTTTGGTTGTCTGCAGCAAGATCAACCGGCGATTGATGGTCCCCGATACTGCATACCGCGTAAGGGTACATCAAAGGCACTTCAGTCTGAGCTGGATCTTCAATACCTCCCCAGTCTGCTTGTTCCTCATGAGTCCAATGAGGTCCCGCAAAAGAAAAGGGTACACAAAGAACGAAAAGCAATACTATCCCTAGAAAAACTGATTTCATCTTCATACATAGCCTCAAATTATTTTTATAAAATTGACGTGTTTAGCAAGTGCGCTTTCTACAATAGTCAGCCATATTTGGCTTTTTCTCACTCGCGCCGTTTTGCTGGCTAGATGATTTGGCATCGCTTTCACTAGCCGATGAATCAGGTTTCGCCACTTGTTCTTGCTTATTTTTATTGGAAACAGCATCTGAATTTCTTGATTCTGCCGCGGCAAAGCTTGAAATACCCACACTCAAAGCGGCAACAAATAATATTTTAATCATACGCGTAATTCTCCCCTTTTTGATTAAATCCTAAATTACCAAGAAGCTTCAGTCAGTTTTCATAGTCAAATTAACAGGAAACGGCGTTCAACTTATGCACCCTCCGCTACAGCTGCCATTGAATCAATCAATAGTCTCACTTGACAATGTGACAAATAATTCAGTGTTGCTACTACTATATACACCAATTCTTTCTGTCCCTGCACAAAGTGCAATACATTGTCACCATTTGCCGCAACTCTCATATGAGCAATAACTTAGCCTAAGTCGTCCAACTTTTATGATTACCCTCATTCTTGCACATGAATCAAAATTGTATAAAAACCAGGATTTAGCTTAACGAATATTTGCTAACATTCTAATTGAAAATACTAATTTCCTTACAAAAAAAAGTTCACCTTACATAAAACAACCCGCTTCGTCAATTAATTTGAATAAATTAGACACATGAAGTTGGTTTGAATTTTAGACTGGATTTTTTTAATTCACTACATGTTGATCATATGATCTAAACACTTGTTTAACTTTTTTCGGTTAAAAATTTTAAAACTTTTGTCCACAATTTCAGTGGATAACTTTGTGGGTAATTTATAATTTATGGCATTAACCTGTGTTTTCATAACAATTTTTGTTAGTTCGACCATTTTTTGAACATTTCATTAAAATCTATAAAACAATAATTTATACATTGGTATTGGTCTCATACTTCACTCTGCATATCAACAACTCAAGGTAAATCACAATGTGGATTATTGCAAAGTGTCAAGCAAAATAAACCTATTTTTTACCGCCTTATCATTCAATTACAATAAGACAATGAAAAGATGCTTTAAATATACCGAAAAAGAAGCAAAGGGCTGTTAAGCTGGCAATAAGAGACGTCCTTCTTTACTTTTTAAAGACACACTGTTTTTTCTTAACACTTGTGTGACCTGCTGCACTCTCACTATGGCTTTAGCCGCACCTGATATTGGTTTGGATTAACATTGTGCCGGATAAAATATCCTTGAGATGATGCACGACCCGAAAGCAGCCAATGCAGCGGATATGGCATAATGGTTAAAGTTGATTCTTTTCAAATGATAAGCCGGCGCGCTTAAGAAACAGCGCGAATGGCATAACCCGCGACAATAAGTTATGAAAGCCAAATACTCTTGAGCGCCAAACCCAATTTAATTTTCTACTAACAAATCAATTCACTATTATTCATGCATAGCGCTTTCTATCGCCAGAACAGCAAGCAATTACTATTAACCCGTGAAATGATAAGCAATTAAAGCGAGGACAATAATATGAACATTATCCGTTTTCTTGACGCATCATCAGGCAAAATCCAATATGGCGAGCGACTTGACGAGCGCTCAGCCCGGCTCATTGAGGGCGACATTTTTGCAGTTTATGAAGCGACTGATCACATCGTCGAGATTGCGAAACTACTGGCACCGCTCCCCCCGGCAAATATACTCTGTATTGGGCTCAATTATCGACACCATGCTAAAGAAACAGGCGCCCAGCTTCCTAAACATCCCGTACTGTTTATCAAAACCACCAATGCACTTCACAATCCAGGCGATCCGATTATTATTCCCGAGGTGGCGCCAAATGAAGTGGACTATGAATGTGAACTGGCCATCGTCATTGGAAAACCTGCAAAGAACGTCTGCCGCAGCAATGCGCTGGAGTATGTGCTTGGATACACATGCGCGAATGACATCAGTGCGCGGAGATGGCAAAAGCATGGAGGGGGAGGTCAATGGTGCAGAGGCAAATCATTTGATACATTTTGTCCGCTCGGACCGAGTCTAATTACCGCCGATGAAATTCCTAATCCAAATAATCTAAAAATCAGAACCATTCTGAACGGTGAAACGATGCAGGACTCGACAACGGCCGACATGATTTTCGACATTCCAGCCTTGATTCAATTTCTAAGTCAGGGCACAACACTTTTGCCTGGAACCGTCATTTTAACTGGCACGCCACAGGGCGTCGGGTTTGCACGCACACCGCCGGTCTTTCTTAAACCAGGTGACGAGATTACTGTCGAAATTGAGCATATCGGCAAATTAACCAATCCTGTACAGGAAGCGATACCGTCATCATAATGCGCACATTAGAGATTGCTGAATCCTGAATAAGCACTTCCCAGTATGAAAAAATAGTCTTTCCATGATCTCACCCAGCAAAAGAACCGGGTGAGAAAGGTTGGCCAATTAAATTCTTATCCGTAACCTACTAGAGCGGGATCGAATCTTGAATTGCAAAATTCATTTCTGACAACGGATCGCTGTCCCCGACAAGCGTTGCAAAGGCACCGCCATCACCGAAACCGGCATCAGCGCCATTGGCGTCAAAATACAACGTACTGGTGTCAGCAGCATACACAATTGCAGAACCCGTCGTATCTGCAACACCTGATTCTATCAACATGAAATCCGTTGCGTCACTAAATCCATCGCCCACCTCACTCTTCAAGGTTGAAAAGAGACTTGCACTGAGCACAATGGTATCGTCGTCACTAGAGAAATTATGGATGGTATCTACACCCAGATCGGCAAAAGTCTGCCCTTCATCGACAAAAAAACCAATTGCGTCGCTGCCATCCCCAGTAATAATGATGTCGTCACCACCTTTACCGGCAATATAGTCATCACCCGCTTCACCATTTAGAAGGTCATCGCGCGTGCTTCCTAATAGCAGGTCATTACCGTCGCCACCATAAGCCTCGCCACCGACCGTATCTAAACCGCCAGGATCACCGATGGCCTCACTGTTGCTAACAACACTTGGACCGCC
>BQJA01000033.1 GCA_021604405.1 Nitrosomonas sp.
TTGATAGACAAGTCAGCGCATCGCTTGAGAACTACAGACGATTGAACGCAAAACGCGAGATTTCTTTCGATCAATACTTGAGTAACTATTTCTCTGAAAATACGGCAGCCAGCAAAACTCACGCTAAAGATCATTCTCAAAATATACCTGCTTCCATGGTCGAAACTGCCGCTCATGAATTGCAGACACTTACGGAGCTTCAAGTTCGTTCCCATTAACCTGTTGATTAATCACATTAATGAAACTTGCCTTCATCCTCGATCTGTTCGATTCGATTAAGACTTATAAGGATTCGAACTTCACCACATGCGTGAAGCGGCTTCTCGCGGTTAACATCTGTTTGCCATGCAGGAGAGCAATTAGCAAATTTAATAATGGCCAGACCGTCGACATTGCGCGCGAGCTTGAATTGGCCATTGGTGTGGTTGAGCATTGTTGGAATCGGCATTCGTGCTGCATTTGTCGGCGGACCGGGCCGGTTGTTATTACTTCTTGTCTCTGCATCTGAAATCAGTTCGTCTGAATCCAGTAAAATGGCAAGAACATTATGTGCTTGGCATCCTGACACAAGATTCAATATTAAGTTTTTGGAGAAAAGCATCATGATTACACTTTTTACCGCTGCCACACCGAATGGTCGCAAGGCTTCGATTATGTTGGAAGAATGTGCGCTCGACTACAATGTTCGTCCCCTGGAGCTAGGCAACGGTGAGCAGAAACAGGAATGGTATCTGCAGATCAACCCGAACGGTCGCATCCCGGCGATTGTTGACCATGACAATGATGACTTCGCGGTGTTTGAATCTGGCGCCATCCTGATCTACCTGGCAGAAAAGACCGGACATTTTTTGCCGCCAAATACATTAGAAAATTCAAAAGACCGTTCGCTGGTGATGCAGTGGCTGATGTTCCAAATGGGCGGACTAGGCCCGATGATGGGCCAGGCCAATGTGTTCTTCAGATACGCAGAAGAGAAAATCCCCTTCGCGATCGAACGCTACCAAAAGGAAACCCGACGGCTGCTTGAAGTACTCGATACGAGGCTGGCTGATAACGAATATCTCGCTGGTACCTATTCTATTGCCGATATAGCAAACTTCAGTTGGGCACGCACGGCGAACTGGTCCGGCGTCGAAAGCCGCGATCTCGAACATTTGTCACGCTGGATTGAAGCGATCCAGGTGCGGCCGGCCGTCCAGCGTGGTCTTGACGTACCACCCGAAGGCCAACTTGGCAAATCCGATGACGAGTTTGTCAAATCAGCGCAAAAAATGGTGACGTAAGGTCCGGCAAAAAGTCGGGGTAGGAAAGGGTTAAGTAATGAATGGACACCCACCATCCTAAACGGTATCGAAGTGCCAAAGTAGTGGCGCAATGACCACTAAACTAGAGAGGAGCGTCCGACATTAAACACCCCACTTTTTCATGCTTTCCTTTATGGCTCATCGGACATCGTTTCAAGCCAGGATTGAATCTCTGTTTGCGCCTGTTCGATCAACGCGATAAAGCCAGTAATCGCACCGGCTGCATCCGGTGAAGCAGTCTTTTGCAACAAGTTAAATGTCCGCTTACCTAGCAATCTGATGCCACTATCAGCGTAAGTGCTGGCCTTCAGCGTCATTACTACATCAGCACTATCCGCCGCTTCAAATTGCTGCTCGAATTGTGTCAGTTGAAGCTGCAAATGGATAGGTTGCCGCAATCCAGCAATAGTCAACCGGCGTTCCAATAAAGCGGGTAACGGTGCTTCCCAGCGATTCCGGTTGTAATAACGGATGACCGTGGCATCATCATAAAGCAAGCGATAACGTATCCTGTCATCCCATAGCCAAACCGGCGCATCCAGCGTGATCGTGACGCTGTTGGCAGTCTGCTCGGTAATAGACCCAAGATCGTGACTGACCGGCAAGCCTGACTTGGAACTGATACTGCAGGCTGAGATTGATATACTCAAGGTGATTACTAACAAGTGCTTATAGCATTTCATTTCAGCTCCCTAAAGCCCGGTTCACCAGGTGCGGGTTGCGACTCGGCGCCAAGTAAAAAGGCTTGCGGATCAGCTTCTAAAGTTGCTGCAACCCGATCGAAACGACGGGTTGCAGTTTTCATTTGCAACATTAGAGTATTGGCTCTAGGCAAGGTTGTATGCAGAAGTCGTTGCCCCACCATAGTGCCTGCCTGCATCAATTCACTTGATTGCCGGGAAAGCGCTGCCAAGTCTTGCCGCATTTGACTGCTCAATTGTTTGGCATCATGGCTCAGACCATTTAGCTCAGCGAGTGTGTGCCGGGTATCTGCTGTTAACGCAGGCACTTGAGCTAAGACTTTACCAGCCTGATCCTGCAATAAGTTGAACTGTTCGGTAGCTGTTTCGATATTGATCAAGATGCGTTCCACCTGACGAATATTGTCTTCATTTAGCATTTGATTCAGTCTGAGCATTAGTTCACGAGTTTCATTGACTGCATCCTCGCCTGATACCGACAACCGGTCGATGAGAGAAGGTTTGATTGGAATGCGGTTCTCAGGCTCACTACCACTTATCAACGGCTCGGAATGATCACCGTCATCCTTGAGTGAGATTCGCGTCAAACCTGTGACGCCCTGAAGCTCCAATATGGCATAAACGCCACGGCTAAGACGCACATCGCTCTCGATTTCCATCGGTACAATGATAATATCTGGGTTATTTGGAGAGAAACGCACAGTACTCACTTTGCCTACCGCTATGCCCCGATAATAAACAGTGGAACCTACATTAAGCCCGGCAACTGAATCTCTGGTCTCAGCAACATAAGTGTTTGTTTGCGTTTGAACATCGCCTAGCCAGATTATAATGATCACAATGCCCGCAATCAGCACGGTCATGAATAAGCCGGTGATCAACGCGTGACTATCTTTGCCCATGCACAACCTCCAATTAAGTGAATACCCGCTGTGCGCGGTTATTATGAAAAAATTGCTGAATAAACGAATGATCGCAGTCAAGCACCTTATCCAACGAGTCAAAAGCAACCAAGCGGTGATCAGCCAACACCGCGACTTTAGTGCACAAATCTCTTAGAATATGCAAATCGTGTGTAACCATAACTACAGTGAATTCGAGTTCCTGATGCAATTGCCGTAGCAAGGTGACAAAATCCTCGCTAGCGATAGGATCAAGGCCGGAAGTCGGTTCGTCCAGCAACAACAATTCCGGCTCCAAAATTAGTGCCCTGGCCATTGCCGCCCGTTTAACCATGCCACCTGACAGCTCAGAAGGTTTGTGCATGGCATCATGCGCACTTAAACCCACCATGGCTAACTTCATACAGACCATTTGATTGATCAGATCTTCATCATCAATGCCCATTTCCTGTAATGGAAAAGCGATGTTATCAAACACATTTAAAGCGCTAAATAATGCGCCATTCTGAAATAATACGCCCGTATGATTGCGTCTTTGTCGGCATTCAATTGAACAGGATTCCTGCACTCGCTCACCCAATACTTTCAAGTTGCCACGACTAGGTAATTCCAGACCGATCATCTCACGCAGCAACGTCGTTTTGCCGCTGCCGGACAATCCCACGAGCCCCAGTATTTCGCCACTTTCAAGACATAAACTGATATCTTGGTGAATCAATTGCTCACCGAAATAAGTCCACACTTGATCCAGTTCTACCGCGCAATGCTTTTTCATGGGAACCCTACATTTCTAAATAGTATGGAAAATACGGTATTGACAATAATCACGACAGTTATGGCGGCCACCACCGCATGTGTAGTTTCATTGCCAAGGCTTTCGGTGTTGGGTTTAATCAAAAATCCGAAGTGGCAGGCAATCATGCCAATCATCACACCAAATACAGCGCCTTTGGCCAGGCCGATATAAAAATTGGCGATAGGTACCGCCTTAGGTATATTGTCAAGAAATTGTTGATAACCAATATCCAGGGTTAATTGCGCCGAGACCATGCCACCGATCAAGGCCATTGTGTCAGTCCAAACAATTAGCAGCGGTACTGCCAGGGACAGTGCGACAACTTTTGGCAAAACTAACCGCAACGAATGGGAAATGCCTAATGCCGACAATGCGTCCAGTTCCTGGGTGACACGCATAATGCCGATCTCAGCGGTTATCGCAGAACCGGAGCGGCCGGCGATCAGAATCGCCGCCAGCATCGGCCCCAGTTCACGGATGATACTGAGCCCAAGCAGATCAATGATATAAATTTCCGCACCGAGTTGTTGCAGTTGCAACGAAGACAGGTAACTTAGTGATACGCCAACCAGAAACCCGACTAGCGCTGTAATCCCCATGGCGCTGACACCGGCTTTATAGATGGTTTGCGATATTTCTTTGTACGGTGTGGCGCGGGGATGCTGTATTAAATAAATAAAGTCGAGTAACAACCGACCGAACAGCGTTAGCCAAGCTAGGATATGTAGGTAAAAACCTTGCGCTAGCAATTGCCAATGATGTAGTAATTCGGCAAAACTCGACCTCACAGGATTGGATTTGGGAACTTTCCTGCCACACCAATAATCGAATAAATGCCGTTGTTCCGGTCGCATGACCAGATTATCCGGCAGTTTCTCACCCCAGGCCTGCCAGAGCAAAAACGCCGCAACGCTGTCCAGTCGTTCAACTGTGCTGATGTCCCATTGCTTGTCCTTGACGCAACCCAGTATTTTAACTTTCTGGCGAAGATCTGGAGATGCTGCCAGGGTGCGGAGAGTCCATTGACCGCCCACTTTGATTACCTTGCCACCAGTTTCCTCAGGAAACATCAATATAGGTTTGTTTGCATTTTGTAGGTGACTCACATTAACAGCACCTTTGGTGACACCCGACAATTTTCGTTCAGCATAACAAATGATTGCTAATCACAAAACAATACTCATTCAAAAATAGTGAATCGCCCTGGTTTTTCCGGAGACTTTTTAGTTTGAGTCAAACTGCATCAGCTGACTCCTCCAGTTGGCGATAATATGCCATTTCAAATTCAGCCGGTGGAATATTTCCAATCGGCTGTTATTCAACACGAAAAAAATTACCAAAAAATTGCAAAATCAACATTGAAAGATTTTCACTTTAGATACATCAATAGAAATTTTTTCCAAAACATAAAAATATATCGCTAAAAATTCAGCCTGTTAGCAGAAATATAATTTATAGTACCGTTAATTCATGAATGATAAAATACGTTATCAATAGTAGAAGTAACTACTCGCTCCATGTTTCATGAGCTTTACCTGCTAATGCAATTTGATTGGCGATTAGCGGATTATATCCCCTGTTGGCCATGGATTGCAGATAGCTAGAGATTCGGCAATAGGCATGTGCGTATTCGCTGGTTCTGAAACGGATGTTCCCTACTTGGATGGCATGAGTTCGGAACCTAACATAATGATTTTTCTTAACTTTCAGGAAAAAAGTTGTTGCTTCGTTTGTGTCTACATAACTATTTGTTTCTGCATAAATATTCCGATTTTTTTATAGCAAATAATTTTGATATATGCAATTAGTTTTTATGAAAATTCAATAGGTCTTAGTGACTACATATTTTGCCGAAAATGAGTTATCTTATTGTAATAATTATGTAATGTGAAAATTGAGCAGGGAACATCCGCTGAAACAGCCAGAAACCTTTTGTTTGACCTTTGACATTCTCAAATCCCGTTCTGCTCTGTTATTGGTAAATGACACATGTGGGTCTTTTGCAAACAGCAGTACCACTGCTTCATGAATTTTCAGTCGCTCGCAGAGGTTGTGCGCATCAGATTTGGCGAGTTTACCGCGTTTGCCACTTGGCCTGGGTGGAATGACCGGCAGTTCTTTTTCGCCGCGCGTTAAAATATTCCGATAGTGTTTTTGTAGATTAGCTAACGCCTTATCGCCCAATCGCTTTTTTGTGCTGTTAAAAATTTCTTTGCAAGTTTCCTGCAGCAGGCGTTTCATGTTGTGCGCCCAGGCATAGCCGTTCGTATCAACGATAAAGGTCAGTTCACGCAACAAATGTGAACCACACAACCCGTGATTACAGTCATGGTACGATAAATAGGATGACCAGCAGTCATGAATAATGGCACCCCCATAGCGCGGCGCGGAATGATGTTGATTTCGTCAATGGCGGCTTTATTTTCCTTGTGTCGGGATGTTAGCGGGAATTGCTGTAAAACTCTAACAATTAACGAGAGAATGGGGACTTTGGTTCAATTTTGATTTATTCAACAACGCCCGGCCGGTCGGTCATGTCATTCCCACTCGATTGTCGCCGGCGGTTTGCCAGAAATATCATAGACGACGCGGTTAATGCCGTGGACTTCATTGATAATTCGATTGGATACCTTGTTTAGCAGCGGGTAGGGTAGTTCCGCCCAGTTTGCGGTCATGAAATCCTGCGTTTGAACGGCTCTTAATGCGATGACGTACTCATAGGTGCGTCCGTCGCCCATGACGCCGACCGACCGGACTGGCAGAAATACGGCAAAGGCCTGTGCGGTTCTTTCATACCAGCCAGAAGCCTGCAATTCTTCGATAAAGATTGCGTCTGCATGCCGCAACAGTTCGGCATATTCATATTTGACTTCGCCCAGAATGCGCACCCCAAGGCCGGGACCCGGAAATGGGTGGCGGAATAATATTTCACGCGGCAGTCCAAGCGCCAATCCAAGCTCGCGTACTTCATCTTTAAATAATTCGCGCAGCGGCTCGAGTAACTTTAAGTGCAGGGTTTCAGGCAGGCCGCCGACATTATGGTGTGATTTGATGGTGCGGGCTTTTTTGGTATGACTGCCGGCGGATTCGATCACGTCCGGGTAGATGGTTCCCTGTGCCAGCCACTTGGCATCCGGAATTTTAGCGGATTCCTGCTGAAAAACTTCAATGAATTCGCGCCCAATTATGCGGCGTTTTTCTTCTGGGTCTGAGATTCCTTGCAATTGCCCGAAAAATTCACGATGCGCATTCACATGAATGACTTTTATGTCAAAATTCAAGGTGAATGTATCCATTACTTGTTTGGCTTCGTTGGCACGCAGCAAACCATTATCAACGAATACGCAAGTTAATTGTTTGCCGATGGCGCGGTGGATCAGTGCGGCTGCCACGGATGAGTCTACGCCACCGGATAAGCCCAGGATAACCTTGTCATTGCCGACGGCCGCCTTAATTTTTCCGGCCGCTTCCTCCGCAAAATTGGGCATGTTCCAGTCATAACCGATGCCGCAAATTTCGTGCACAAAACGCGCAATAATGGCTTTTCCCTGGAGGGTATGGGTTACTTCCGGGTGAAACTGAAGGCCATAAAAATGACGGGTTTCATCGGCCATTGCTGCAATCGGTGTGGCCGCATTGTCTGCCAGAATATTAAAACCCGGCGGCAGGCTGTTAATCTTGTCGCCATGACTCATCCAGACTTCAAGTTCTTCGCAGTCATCCGTATCAATACGGTCATTAATATCCCGCAGCAGTGCACTGTCCCGGATTATTTTAACCTCGGCATAACCAAATTCACGAATCGTCGCATTTTCGACAACGCCGCCAAGCTGGGCTGCCATTACTTGCATGCCGTAACAAATTCCGAGAACCGGGACACCCAGTTCAAAGACAACGGCGGGTGCTTGCGGCGCCTCTCCTGCGGTCACCGAGGCGGGGCCGCCCGAAAGAATGATGCCGCTGGGTGCGAAGTTTTCAATAAATTGCGAGCTGACATCATACGGATGAAGCTCACAGTAAACATTGGTTTCGCGGACTCGGCGGGCAATGAGCTGTGTGTACTGGGAGCCGAAATCAAGAATTAAAATTTTTTGATGCATAGGGGATAAAATCTTCGTCTTCTATTCGACGTGATAGTTAGGTGCTTCTTTAGTGATTTGTACATCATGCACATGCGATTCACGAATGCCGGCGGAGGTAATTTCCACAAACTCAGCTTTGGCATGCATTTCAGCGATTGATTTGCAGCCGAGATAACCCATACTTGAGCGAACGCCACCTATCAGTTGGTGTATTACCGCGGTCAGGCTGCCTTTATAGGGAACCCGGCCTTCTACGCCTTCGGGTACTAATTTATTATTGCTTTGTTGTGTTACCGGATCCTGGAAATAGCGATCGCTTGATCCTTGCTGCATGGCGGAAAGTGACCCCATGCCACGGTAACTTTTATAAGAGCGCCCCTGGAACAGCTCAATTTCACCCGGTGCTTCTTCAGTTCCGGCAAACAGTCCGCCGAGCATGACGGCATCCGCACCGGCTGCAATAGCTTTGGCAATATCACCGGAATAACGGATACCGCCATCCGCGATCATCGGCACACCGGTGCCTTTTAGCGCTTCCGATACATTATGGATGGCGGTGATTTGCGGCACACCGATGCCCGCAACTATCCGCGTGGTGCAGATTGAGCCCGGTCCAATGCCGACCTTTACGGCATCCACACCATTGTCAACCATTGCTTCGGCAGCCGATGCGGTGGCGACATTGCCGCCAATAACCTGAACATGCGAAAAATGTTTTTTTACCCATGCAATACGGTCAAGAACACTCTGTGAATGCCCATGCGCTGTATCAACGACAATAACATCGGCGCCCGCTTTAACCAGCGCCTCTGTTCGTTCATCGCTGCCTTCACCAACACCGATAGCAGCGCCAACGCGCAAGCGGCCCTGATCGTCCTTGCTGGCATGGGGGTGTTCTGATATGCGGGTAATATCTTTAACGGTAATCAAGCCACGCAGTTCAAAATCATCATTCACCACCAGTACTCTCTCTAGTCGGTGTTTGCGCAGTAAAGCCATTGCCTCTTCACGGGTGGCGCCTTCTTTGACCGTAACCAGTCGCTTTTTTGGCGTCATGATGCTTTTGATCGGCTGATCTAGATTTGTTTCAAAACGCAAATCCCGGTTGGTGACGATTCCGACGACTTTGCTTCCTTGCACCACCGGCAGACCAGAGATCTTATGCTGGCGGATTAAATCCAGTACTTCCCGTACTGTCATCGTTTTGGGTATGGTGATGGGATCTTTAACCACGCCGCTTTCAAAGCGTTTGACTTGAGCCACTTGTGCTGCCTGGGCCGTTATCGGCATGTTTTTATGAACAATGCCTATACCACCTTCTTGCGCTATGGTAATGGCCAGACGCGCTTCCGTCACGGTATCCATGGCGGCGGATATGATTGGGATGTTGAGTGAAATTGTACGGGTGAGTTGAGTGTTTAAGCTTGCCTCTCGGGGTAATACCGCCGAATGGGCAGGTACCAGCAGAACATCGTCAAAAGTTAGCGCTTTTTGAATCAATTGCATAATTTATGACCGCTTTTTTCAAAGCGGTATTATAACGAAACCACACAATTCATGTATTAAGAATGAGAGATTGCGGCGATTTTTTTAGAAATATCTTTAACTAGTTAGTGGTTTTGTTATTTTACTTGAGTGATTAAGCCGTCCTAATATTTTAATATAGCGCCAAAACACCCCCTTATTTATTAATTTAAGAACGGATGTCAGCTCATACAATTTTTGATTGGTCTTATCGATAACCGAGTTTGTCTATCAATCGGTTTCCAACTCCATTTTAGTGGCTATGCGCTGGGAGATAATAATGCAATATTTCTTGCTATTCGCGTTGTGGTTAGTTTTGGCTTTTGATGTGCATGCCCAGGTCTATAAGTGGGTTGATCAAGGCGGCAACATCCAGTATACCGACCAGCCACCCCCATCAGGTGCTGCGGTCCGGGATGAAAAAAAACTGAATATTAAAACGCCACCTCCGCCACCTGTGGATAGCCAGGCAAGAGCAGGTGAGGCGTTAGAAGAAAAAATGCAAGCATTTAAAGAGCGCCGTGATTCAGAACTAGAAGCCGAAGCAAAGCAACAAGCAAAGGCTGCCGAAAATAACAAACGATGTGTCAGTGCACAGGGCCAGCTAAAAATATTTCGCGAGTCTCCACGCTTGACGTTTCCGGATGGACAGGGTGGTATCGTGTATGCTGATGATGAGATGCGGCAGAAAAAGATCGCAGAAGCGCAGAAAAACATTGCAACCTACTGCCTGTAAGCAACATCCGACTATTTGTATACGAAATCAGCGTAAATTATTGCATGCTTTTCAGTGATTACTTGCCAGTGTCATTTCAAGTTGATGCAGAATAGAGACATAAGGTTCAGTTATTATCATTGCTGCAAATATATAACGATGCGGGTACCGTCCGTTTGATCCTGGTCAATTGATAAACGCCCGCCATATACCTGGATAATATCGCGAACAATCGCCAACCCGATGCCATGCCCCGGTATTGATTGATCAGCGCGTACGCCGCGCTCAAGGATTCTTGCTACTTCCTGATATTTTATTCCCGGACCATCATCCTCCACACTGATAATTACTTTGCTGTGTTCTGTTTTTGCAGAAAGGGTTACAGAATTATGGCACCATTTAAATGCGTTATCGATCAGGTTACCCAACAGTTCCATCAGGTCACCTTCATCAATTCGGAGGTTAATTCTGTCTTCGATATCGATACGTACATTAATATGTTTGCTGCGATAGACTTTTGCAACCGTATTGATAATTTTTTCAGCGACAGGGCGTACTGCTAACAGACGCATCCCGGGAGAACTGCCGGCTGCCGCGACACGCCGTAGTTGATACTCGACGATATTGTCCATGCGATCGATTTGTTCAATGAGCGCGGTGTTTTGCTTGCTGTCTTCAGAACCGGCCGCACCCCGTAGAATGGCAAGCGGCGTTTTTAGACTGTGCGCCAGATCAGCGAGCCCGTTGCGATAACGTTTCTGTTGTTTTCGTTCGTGATTTATTAATGAATTAATACTATCGGTTAATAGCTTTAATTCACGCGGATATTTCCCTTTTAGATTTTTCTGTTGGCCAGACTCTATTGCGGCAATTTCGGTTGACACCTGTCGCATAGGTCGTAGACCCCAACGGAGTACCAGCATTTGCGTAATCAGCAGCAGCAGCGCCATAATGCTTAACCATTGCCATAAATCTTCGCGGTAGCGTTCAATTTGTGCGTCAAACAATTGTGTATCCGTGACAACATTGAAAGTGAGCGGGAAAGCGCCTGTTCTTGTTACCCATGTAATGTTATAGCTATAAATAAAGTGGGGGGTGCCGCCAATTGTTATTTGTGTGAACCTTTTTTCTCCCTTTTTGAGTGGTGAAATTGGTGTTATTATTTTATTTAACGCAGAAGTGGATTTCCAGGCGATTGCTTTGGTTTGATCAATAATCCATGCATAGGTTGTGGAATCCGGCTGGCTTAATTTTGTATCAATTAAATCGGATGGCATCGATAGATTTCCTCGATTATCAATCTCTGCATCCCCCATTAACAGAAGAATTCGCGCATACATGCGATCTTGAACACCCAGAAGGGCGCTGTCATAAAAGGCACGATCCAGCGTCACAGCAATCCCTGCGATAAAAATAACCAGTACCAGCGTCGCACTTAGCAAGATGCGCTGATTTAACGAATTCATTTTGTAAAGATGCTTGTCTGACTGTGCAAAGTGAAGCGGTAACCCCGGCCCCTGAGTGTTTCAATGGGGCCAAGATTTCCGCTGGGATCAAGTTTGCGGCGCAACCGACCGACCATTACTTCGAGTACATTACTGTCACGATCATCATCGTGAGGATAAAGGTAATCCGTTAAAATTTGCTTCGACAGAACTTCTCCATGATGGCGCACAAGGAGTTCCAGTAAACGGTATTCAAACGCCGTTAAGTCAATCTTTTTATTATCGACACAAACCGTCTGAGAGTTTGTATCCAGCGTGATTGGACCAAAATGTAACAGCGTGCTTGTTGCGCCTGATGCGCGACGTAACAAAGCTTTGACTCGCGCTTTTAGCTCTTCCAATTGGAAAGGTTTGGTCAGATAGTCGTCAGCGCCTATTTCCAGACCTTTGACCTTGTCCTGCCAGCTGCCTCTGGCAGTCAATACCAGAATTGGCAGTGGATTGTCTTGCTCGCGCAATTTTCTAATTACTTCTAGCCCCGAAATCCCGGGTAACCCAATATCTATGATGGCTGCATCCAGCGGGTATTCGCTGGCGATGAACAAGCCGTCATCTCCATTACTGCATGCATCGACTATATACCCGTCATTTTGTAATTGCTGACAAATCTGGGTCTGTAGTTGGGTTTCGTCTTCGACAAGCAGGATGCGCATTTTTTAGTAAATTCATTTATTGCTACAGTGAAAACAGGCGGATTCCTGCATTATTGGGAAGACATGATTTTTCCGTTGGTGGCGCTTACCGCAACAATATGCACCGTGCTCTGTTTGCTGAGTATTTTGATTCGGTAAACGTTATTTTCGAGTCTGATTGCTAAAACACGTCCATCAATCTGTTTTTGGGCAATAGTAACCGCAGTTTGTTCGGAAATGGTGCTTTGTTGACCGCTTGGCTGATAATCGGTTGACGGGGTGGGGTTCGAGTCAGCTATTGCCCGGCATGCAAAGCAAACCAGAATGATGGGGATAAACCGCAAAATTTGATGAAAAATTTTCATTTAAGATGGCCTGGCACATCGGAGAACAAAAATTGAAAGGTGAAACGTTATCAGTTTTACCGTAGCGCTTCACCCTGCATTTTATCAGTAGCGTAACAGAAAGTGCGAATTTCCCGTGTTGAAACCATAGGTAATATGTGGCGGGTAACCATAAGATGGCGTCGAATAATTATGGTGGTTGTAATTGTATTCGATGATATATCTTGGTTCCGGATAATAATGCCTGGAGCGATAGTGATGGCGGCGCTTGTGTTTGTAGTAGCCTCCGGGCTGACCGTAATAATGATTGTGCCGGCCATAATGATGTTTATGTGAATGTTTGTGTCGGTGATGACGTTTGTAATGATGCCGCGGATGAGAATAACCACGGTAGTGCCTGTCGGCATGATGTGAATGACCATAATTGTGCCCATGTCTATGGTGATCGTTTCCTGCTAGAACGGTTGTCGGAATCACGGTAACTATGCCCAGAAAAATTACAATCAGCAGGGTTAATTGTGCCTTGGTTTTCATTTGACGCCTCCTCCATAGTGTTGGATCGATCAGTCGCGTTATTGATGGTGACTACCATACACAACGAATACTGAATGCAAACTGAACAAAAATAAACGCTGGCTTTTTTATCTTTGCTGATTTTGCTGCGCTAAACAAACCCCATGTAAGTCTTGGATATCTGCTGTTATCTAAAGTTTTGCTCTCTATATCCGAAAAACTAGTTTAAAACGTATTTTTGATACACTGCAATGGTCCATTTGTTCTTTGACTTGATTAATAATTCCTTTATTTAAAGGAATACTAAACAGATTAAAAATCATAAAGAAAATTTCTTGAGTTAGCGCGTCATCAGTAGAAGTTTAATTGAGTAAAGACGATTCGTTATGAAATTCATTTTTCTGATTATTTTTATTCAGCTTGTAAATTTAACCTCTGTTAATGCGGCGGAGAGACTCAAAATCCACTTGGATAAAGTTGAATACGGTGGATTAGAAGATATCCTCAAGCGGAAACACTTCAGAGCGCTTACAACTCGTAATCCTTACGACTACTATATGTACCAGGGGAAAACAAGGGGTATTCAATATGAAATGATTAAAGAATTTACTAAGTATCTCAACAAAAAATATGTAAAAAAAGGAGAATTGCGGATTGTATTCGAAATGATTCCTGTGGATTTTGATCAACTTATTCCGATGCTGAACGAAGGAAAAGGGGATATCATTGCTGTTGGAATGACCAAGACACCAGCAAGAAGAAAGTTAGTCAGTTTTACAAGACCTTACCAGAAAGTAGATGATGTGATCATTACCCGCAACGAACTCGCCAGGAATTCCTGGAAGGGGAAAACTTTTTATGTTCAAGAAAATTCAAGCTACAAATATGCGTTAACTGAACCAGCGGGTCCGGTGAATGTGAAAACAGTCGATGCAAATTTTAATGCTGCAGACTTAATGGAATTTGTTTCTCTAAAAAAGTATGACTATACATTGGTAAATTCTTTCTGGGCTAAAACAATTAGCAAAAGATTCGATAATCTGGTTGTTTTAAAAGACAGACCTTTTAGAAGAAATGTAGAAGTCAGCTGGGCTGTCCGGAAAAATAATAATAGCTTGCGTAAAGAGTTAAACTCATTTCTGCCAAAAGTTAGAAAAGGGTCTTATCTCGGCAACCTTTTGGGTTATAAATATTTCTATGACGTGGGGAAGATTCAGTCGGATAATTTTGACATCAAATCTTCCACAATATCTAAATATGATAAGACGTTAAAAAAATACGCGAAGAAATTTGGTTTTGATTGGAGATTGCTTGCTGGAATTTGCTATCAAGAATCTCGTTTTCAACAAGGCGTTAAAAATAAATGGGGAGCCATTGGACTTTTTCAGGTTAAGCAAGCGACGGCCGATGAGCCTTATGTTGGAATAAGCAATATCAGTGGTGAGGCAAATTTTGACAACAATATTCACGCAGGGGTGAAATACTTGGCCTGGATTAAAAAACGCTATTTTAATCCTAAGAAAAAAATGAGCGAAGAAGCAAGACTTCGTATGATGATGGCTGCCTACAATGCAGGTCCAAGAAGAGTTCTACAAGCGATCAATAAAGCAAAGGAAATGGGGCTTGATCCTGACAAGTGGTTCCGAAATGTTGAACTTGCCATGTTAAAAATGGGTTATCCTGAGCCTGTGGTATATGTCAGCGCAATTAACAAACACTATGTAAGTTATCTACTTCTCGGGATTAAATAAAATGCGCAGTTAGCAACGCGTAGCCACGATTCGTCTGATTCTTAACCGGCCACCCCCAGTATGACATGACGATGTTTAAGGTCTGTCAGTATATCCAGGCCGCCATGGATCACAGTTTGAGGTTGCGGATGGTCGAGTTCGTCTGCAATTTGTTCCAGCAATTCGCGCCCGGTTTTGTTGTGGTTGTCGATAACCAGTTGTGTGAGTCGTGCGCTAACCGGATTGGCTTCAATAAAACGCACTTCATAATCATGGTCGCGATAAACCAGGAGATAAGTTGGATCCATATCCGCCGCTTGCGGTTGAAATTCCGGGCTGATTTTATGCACAGGAAAGCGGTAATTGAGGAGCCAGGCCAGCGGAGATATCACGGGTACACCGTCTAGCAGATTTCCTGCTGCATTGACATCAGACATGTCAATATCCTTGTCCAGGATGGAGAGCGCAAGTTCGACCCATTCATAATGCGCCAGTTCCAGAAGAAAAACAGGATCATTCGGGCAAGGCATGCGTTCCTTCTCGAGGTATTTTAAAAATTCCCGGGGCATTTCCGGAAACAGCGGGGTCCGCGCAAAATGATTAGCGAAATAATCCTGGATCATGGCGTGCCAATGCGCATCAGCTGTAATTTTTCGCAACACCGGATAAGTATTTGCGAGAAAGTCTTCTACATTATTATAGAATAGCTCGCGGTAAACCTTAAGGCGACGTTCTTCAACATCTTCAGGTTGTGGATTGTTTTCAGGATCACGGATATACGCCGTAAAAGCATATTGTTTGCTTATAAAATCTGGACGCTTAACCATGTTGTATGAGATTGCCTTGTTGCATTTTCCACTTAGTCTGCAATGTATGGATCGTGTCTACTTCTGTTAATAATTCAGTCAGCGGTGGAATATTGAAATCACGCTCAAGCAGGGTGGGGATAACGCCAAAATATTGGTATGTTTTTTCCAGTAATTTCCAGACCGGATCGATAACATTAGCACCATGGGTGTCGATAATCAAGTCGTCCGCTTCATTGTAATGTCCTGCAACATGGATATAGCTTATTCTTTCCGCCGGTAGTAATTTGAGGTAATCCTCCGCACTATATCCGTGATTGACACTGTTAACATAAATATTATTGACATCCAGTAGCAAATTGCAGTCTGCTTCATCAAGGACTGCATTGACAAAATCTATTTCCTCCATTTCTTTGCCTGGTACGGCATAGTAAGAAGCGTTCTCAATAGCGATGCGCTGTTCAAGTATATCTTGAACGCGTTTGATCCGCCCCGCGACATAGTGAACAGCAGCTTCAGTAAAGGGAATCGGTAGCAAGTCATAAAGGTGACCGTTGTCACTGCAATAGCTGAGATGCTCGCTGTAATGACGAACATGATGGGCCTTCAAGAAACGTTTCAGTTTCTGGAGAAAGGCTTCGTCCAGTGGGGCGGGACTGCCAATAGAAAGTGATAACCCGTGACAAATAAGCGCGTGCTGTTCGGCAAATTGCCGAAATTTGTTACCATAATATCCACCGACGCCCATCCAGTTTTCAGGAGCGATTTCCCAGAAATTGACCTGCCCGGCAGTTTGGTCGTCGAGCGAACTTAATAACGTCCGCCTCAGACCAAGTCCTGCACCATGAACAGGATAGTTATTATTGCTCATGGTTGTATACCGTACTGCTTATTTATTGCTGCCACATTTACCTTCACCACATTTACCTTCTTTTTCAGACTTCTTCTCGCCACATTTTCCTTCCATGTTTTTCTTCATTTCTTTTTTGTCTCCACACTTGCCTTCACCACATTTGCCTTCTTTGCCATATTTTTTGTCATGGCCTTTTTCTTCACCCTCAGCTTTGCTATCCCCATAAGCGATCATTTGCATATAGCCACTGGATAGTTCTGTTATGGCGAAAGGGTTTGTGTTGTTGTCAGTTGCAGCTGCAGCATTACTGGCGGCCAGACTGGTTACGATCGCGGTTCCTACTGCAAGTGATAATGGTTTTATTAATTTTTTAGACATATTGATTCACTCCTGGTTGATTGACTAACGTTAAAAAACTATTTTAAAAACTTAGGCGTTTATTGTGACGACAATAGCTGAGTCCGGATAGCCGCCTAAGGTGTTACGACAAAGAATCTCCTATATTGTTTCATAATTTTCTGCGCTAAAGCGCTATCAACATTTACTGAAAATTTTTTTCAAAAGATCGGGTCAATCCGTTTCTTTTTTTTCTGATGACGATTGATATTGTTGGCGGTGTTCATCACTGCAAAAATATTTATCGCCATCGCGGACAGCTTCGTTGCGAAGTATATGCAGACCACAATGGCTGCATTTAACCATGTCACCTTCTGTCGGGATTTCTTCTTCGGCATTTGACCAGGTTAAATCTTCAGGCGCTGCAGACTGCTCTTTTTTAATGGTTAATGGCTCTGAAAGAAAAATGTCCTTGTAACTGACATAAATTGACGTAAAAATAACAGGGATAAGTACAATGAGCCCCAGACCATAGGGGATAACGGCTATGATGGTTAGTATAACTAATATAATGCCATAAAGCTGGAGTGGCAGGATATTTTTCAAACATGCATAGAAGCTTTTTTTCATGGCAATTACTGGCGGAATATCATGGAATGCAACAAGTAACGGGGAAAACCAGGCTGCCATCAGAAGGGGGATAGAAAGTGCCAGCGCAACTAATGCCGCGCTGAGCATATCATCAGCCACTTCCATTAATTCATTTTCATCGACTCTTTTTCCGTAGAGCATCATGTCTGTCATGGCAGTGCCACCGATCAGCATAACGATCCCGACAATTAAAACCTGCCCGATCAAATAAATTCCTCCCACTGTGACAAGAGGCGCAGTATTTTTTTTAAATCCGGCAAATAAATAAGTTAAATCCAGTTTTTCACCCTGTTCCAGATTCCTGCATGCCAACATCAGACCCGCAAGAAACACTGGTGAAATCAGCGTGAAAATAAATTGTCCCAATAGCGGAAGAAGTGCCAATGTCATGGCGATTAATATTAACGTAAAACATAGTAACATCCATACCAACGGGGCCATACGGAATAAGTAGAATCCACTCATAATCCATTGCAGGCCCTGCTTTGCTTTAACATGTCGAACTTCCATTTCTTTTGTCTCCAATTTTTCAGTTCGTTAAATCCAGATGTCTAAAAGACCAGCCTGGTTTACTTGATGGTATTGTAAAATTTCTCTGAAGTGGGCGGGATTTTTTGCATAGGTAATCTCACCCGGTCGCGGTAGATGGTAATCATACAGCCGGGATACCCAGAAACGCAAAGCGCCGGCTCGCAGCATAACGGACCAGGCAGGACGTTCTTCAGGAGTGAGTGGGCGAATCCGGTGATACGCTGCTATTAAAGAAAGCGTGCGGTTTTCATCTAATGTGTTATTTTCAGTGATGCACCAGTCATTAGCGACAATCGCTAAATCGTACAATAAAAGGTCATTACATGCGAAATAAAAATCAATAACCCCGCCTATTTTACCCTTGTCAAATAATATATTGTCACGAAACAGATCCGCGTGAATCACGCCGCGAGGCAAGTGTTTAAATTGGTTGGTTGATTGAAAGTGCAGTTCGTGCTCAAGGAGTTTCTGCTCTTCAGCGGAAATATATGCTGTTATTTCAGGGGCTTTTTCTTTAAACCACGCTAATCCACGCGGGTTTTTCATTACGCCTGTATATGACTGGCCAGCTAAATGAATTTTGGCCAGTATTGCGCCAACTTTACCGCATTGGTCGGCGGTCGGATTTTCTAAAGATTTACCCGGCAGGCAACTCACGATGCTTGCAGGTTTACCGTTTAATTCACCGAACAGCTTATTGTCTAAAGTTGGCATTGGTCTGGGACAGGGTACGCCATGTAACGACAAGTGCATCATCAGGTTGAGATAAAAAGGCAGTTCTGCTTTGGTAAGCTTCTCAAACAGGGTCAGCACGTATTTGCCTTGCGTTGTCGTGACAAAATAATTGGTATTTTCAATGCCGGAGGAAATACCCTGCAGATCGATTAAATGTCCAAGCGCGTAATTTTTCAGCCAGGTTGAAAGTTGGATCTGGGAAACAGACGTAAAAACAGACATGAGATATAAGGCGGGAGTGGGCGAAAAGCTAAATATAACTAAACAGGCAGTATGAAGTCGCGCATTATTGCGTATTTTGTGGAAAGTTAGAATTCTAAAATTCGCCACATGGGTGGGCTAACATCAATTCCAGCTTCGCCTGGATGAGAAAATTCGCCGCCGACGCGGTTTCTAACCAGGTAATAGGGAAGACCAATACGCGGAATGACCTTAATCATATACAATTCCCCGTTAATACGATGTTCTTCAATCGTATCTTCACCCCGTTTAATAATGGTGATCTCAGGTTCCAGCTCGGGATCCAGTTCAATATCGGGCGGGAGTGGCGGTGGTTCAGACAGCTCAGGAAGTGGTGGCGGCTCAGACAACTCAGGAAGTGGCTGCAAATCCTCAGGTTGATCAGATTGCGCCATGATAGGCAGAGCAAAACTTAACATTAAGGTAAAAATTATTTGGTGCATGTCAGTTCCTGGCAGATCAGTATGTACATTTTATCTGAAATAACTGCTATCGGTTACAGATTGAGTTGAATTTCACGTTCTGCTGGTGTTGGTTCAAACCCGCTGGTTTCATAATATTGAAAGATTGCATTTACAACTTGACTGGGTTCGTCGATAATTTTTACCAAATCCATGTCTTCCGGAGAGATAAAGCCTTCTGCGATTAAAACTTGCTGAAACCAGTCCAGCAGGCCGCGCCAGAAATCCGAACAGACCAGAATAATTGGTATTTTTCTGGTCTTTCCAGTTTGCGCCAATGTGAGTGCTTCCATGATTTCATCAAGGGTGCCAAAACCCCCGGGTAAAACGACGTAGGCCGTAGCAAATTTGACGAACATATATTTGCGAGCAAAAAAATGACGAAATGTCTGACTGATGTCTTGATATTCGTTACGATATTCCTCCTGTGGCAGCTGAATATTCAGGCCAACACTGGGCGATTTGGCGAAGAAAGCACCTTTATTGGCGGCTTCCATTATGCCAGGGCCGCCCCCTGAAATGACTGAAAAACCGGCGTCAGATAATTGTTTGGCAATTTGTTCGGCTAACTGATAATGTGGATGATCCGGACTTGTCCGGGCACTGCCAAAAAAACTAACGGCTGGCTGAATTGCGTCAAGTTGTTCCGTTCCTTCCACAAATTCTGCCATAATTCCGAATAGCCGCCATGATTCTCTTGCAGACCACGGTTTCTCCGAAGAGTGAATAGTGGCTCGTATTTTTTGTAGGTTCATAGGAAACATCTAAATGAAAACATTGTTGTTGGTTGATGGGTCATCTTACCTTTACCGGGCCTTTCACGCACTGCCGGATTTGCGCAATCAACAGAACGAACCGACCGGCGCAATTCATGGTGTATTGAATATGTTACGCCGCTTGCAAAAGGATTACCATGCGGATTATAACGCGTGTGTGTTTGACGCAAAAGGCAAAACTTTTCGCAATGATCTATACCCGGCCTACAAAGCAAATCGTCCGCCTATGCCGTCAGATCTGGTCGCACAGATAGAGCCATTGCATGCGTGTATTCAGGCTATGGGATGGCCAATGCTGATTGTCGAAGGTGTTGAAGCAGACGATGTAATTGGCACGTTGGTAAAGCAGGCAACAAATAAAAAAATTAAATGCGTCATTTCCACGGGTGACAAAGATATTGCGCAATTGGTTGACCCAAGGGTTACATTGATAAATACCATGAATGGCGAGGTTTTGGATGAGGCAGGTGTTGCCGCAAAGTTTGGCGTACCACCTGCGCGCATCCTTGATTATCTTACTTTAGTCGGTGATACCAGTGACAATGTGCCAGGTGTTGACAAAGTGGGACCCAAGACTGCGGTGAAGTGGCTTGCGCAATATGGAACATTGGATGACCTGATTACGCATGCTGATGAAATTAAAGGCGCGGCGGGGAATAATTTGCGTAATGCACTGGATTGGTTAGGTAAGGCACGTGAATTACTCGCGATTAAATGTGATGTTGCGCTGCCGTTAGCCTTGACCGACTTGCAATTAAAACCGCAAGATATGGAAAAACTTGTTGCGTTATACCAACAACTGGATATGAAAAACGCCCTGCGGGAATTGCAGCAATCTTCTGGCGGAGTGGTGCAGGAATCAAGCCGTGTGATGGCGCAGACAGGAAACTCAGGTGCACAGGCCGTCATCGTTTCAGCGTCTTATCAGACCATTCTGACGGAGTCGGAACTGGATAGCTGGGTGAAGCAGCTTGATGTTGCACCGCTGGTTTCAATCGATACCGAAACCACCAGTTTGAACGCAATGCAGGCAAAATTAGTCGGCATCTCATTTTGCATTCAAACCGGTCATGCTGCTTATTTGCCAATCAATCACGACTACATGGGTGCACCGCGACAGCTGGCATTAGATGTTGTCCTTAAAAAGCTCAAATGCTGGTTGGAGGATTCATCAAAATCCAAGCTGGGCCAGAATATAAAGTACGATAAACATGTTTTTGCCAATCATGGGATTAATCTGAATGGCATTTCGCATGATACGCTGTTGCAATCTTATATTTTGGAGTCTCATCGCCCTCACAACATGGACAGCCTGGCATTACGTCACTTGGATATCAAAACGATCAGCTATGATGAAATTACCGGAAAAGGGGCCAGTCGCATTGGATTTGAACAAGTAGATATCCATCAGGCGACACAATATGCTGCAGAAGATGCCGATGTTACGCTGCAGTTGCATCAATGCCTCTATCCGAAAATTGAAAACGATGCGCGTCTCGATTATGTATACCGCCAGATCGAGTTGCCTGTTTTGCGTGTATTGTTCGACATGGAACGAAACGGGGTGTTACTGGACAGTGAATTACTCAATAACCAGAGTCACAAGTTGGGTGAAAAATTAATGAGCCTGGAACAAGCGGCATTCGACATCGCGGGGCAGCCATTTAATCTGAATTCGCCAAAGCAGATCCAGGAAATCCTGTTTAATCAGCTTAAACTGCCCGTCATCAAGAAAACGCCGAAAGGTGCGCCGTCAACGAATGAAGATGTATTGCAACAGCTGGCGCTGGACTATCCATTGCCGAAAACCTTGCTGGAATATCGTGGCCTGGCCAAGCTTAAATCGACATATACTGATAAGCTGCCCGCCATGGTTGATGCAAATACAGGACGCGTGCATACCAATTATGCACAAGCCGTTGCAGTAACTGGAAGGCTTGCCAGTAATGATCCAAACTTGCAAAATATTCCTGTGCGGACTGCCGAGGGGCGACGTATACGTGAAGCATTTATTGCGCCGCCGGGATGCTGCATTGTTTCAGCGGATTATTCGCAAATTGAGTTGCGGATTATGGCGCATATGTCACAGGATGCGGGGTTGCTCAAAGCGTTTGCAGCCAGTGAGGATATTCACTCTGCAACGGCAGCGGAAATATTTTCTGTGCCATTAGATGAGATCAATCAGGAACAGCGTCGATATGCCAAGGTAATTAACTTCGGGCTGATCTACGGCATGTCAGAATTCGGCCTGGCAACGCAATTGGGAATAGAACGCAGCGCCGCACGCGCCTATATGGATCGCTACTTTGCACGGTATCCTGGTGTCGCGGGCTATATGCAGCGAACACGGGAAAGTGCAAAATTAAATGGTTATGTTGAAACGGTGCTGGGCCGCAGATTATGGTTGCCTGAGATAAATAGCGCTAATGGTAATCGCAGACAAGGCGCAGAGCGCGCCGCAATTAACGCGCCGATGCAGGGAACGGCAGCTGATATTATCAAACTCGCGATGATTACTGTGCATGAATGGTTAATCAGTGCAGAAATGCAGAGCAAACTGATCATGCAGGTACATGATGAATTGGTGCTGGAAGTACCCGTTGACGAACTTGAAACAGTCAAGGCCAGGCTTCCGGATTTAATGGGAAACGTTATTGAATTGGACGTGCCGTTACTACTGGAGATCGGTGTAGGAGAAAATTGGGAGCAGGCGCATTAGCTGTTACGATACGTTCTTCATGTTTAACGTCTATAATTAGAACCACTTGAAAAAATCAGGTTTAATGATATCTTGCAAAGCAAGAGATGAGCGTCAATCATTACATCGACACAGATTGTTGCACTAAAAATGAACTAAGGAATGAATGTGGCAGAACTAAAACAAGTGCTAATCCCTGATATTGGTGATTTTAAAGATGTGCCGGTTATCGAAGTGCTGGTTAAAGCGGGTGATACCGTCAAGAAAGAAGATTCACTGGTGTCACTGGAGTCTGATAAGGCCACAATTGATATTCCTTCACCGTATGCGGGCCTCATTAAGGAAATAAACGTTAACACCGGCGACAAGCTGTCAGAGGGCGACCAGATTCTGGTAATGGAAGCCGCTGCTGATGAGGAAAATGAGGCCAATGAGGAAAATGACACCAAGGCGACACCGGAATCGTCAGATTCCGATACCTCAACAGGTTCCGAGCCCGCAGCGGATGTTGAGGAAGAATCACGCGAATCACCCGATGACGCAAAAAGCGAATCGCGTTCGCCAACAAAAAATATCCCGGTTAATCAGGAGGATTTTTCGAAAGCGCATGCAAGTCCGTCCGTCAGGCGATTCGCGCGTGAGCTGGGTGTGAATCTTGGCTTGATTGCTGGCAGCGGGCCTAAACAACGCATCCTTAAAGAGGATGTTCAAGCATACGTCAAGGCTGAATTATCCAAAACACAGGGGGATAATGGCGCAGGGGCGGCACTCAACTTGCTGCCGTGGCCGCAGGTAAATTTTGCTAAATTTGGTCCAATCGAGTTAAAGCCACTATCCCGCATAAAACAGATTTCAGGCGCAAATTTGCATCGGAACTGGGTCATGATTCCGCATGTAACGCAGTTTGACGAAGCCGATATTACCGATTTGGAAGCATTGCGAAAAGAAACAAATGACTCTGTAAAGAAAGATAATGTCAAGCTCACCTTGTTGGCTTTTTTAATGAAGGCGTTGATTCCGGTACTGAAGAAATTTCCAGAATTTAATGCTTCGCTGGACCAGAAAGACAGTGAAACCAATTTAATTATAAAGAATTATTATCATATTGGTTTTGCTGTGGATACACCGGGTGGTTTGATGGTGCCTGTTATCAAGGACGTTGATCAAAAAGGTGTTATTGATATTGCCAGAGAGCTGAATAACCTTTCCGTGCTGGCCAGAGAAGGAAAACTTAAGCCCGATGACATGCAGGGAGCAAGTTTTACCATTTCTAGTTTAGGCGGCATCGGTGGTATTGGTTTTACACCGATTATCAATGCACCAGAGGTTGCGATTCTTGGTGTTTCCCGTGCCAGCTTGAAACCGGTTTATCGGGATAATCAGTTTATTCCACGTCTCATGCTGCCGTTTTCTTTATCTTATGATCACCGCGTAATTGACGGTGCATCAGCCGCACGCTTCACGACACATTTGGCAGATGTTTTAACGGATATGCGTTTGGCTTTATTTTGAATCGGTTATTTGTGTCCGAATTTGATAAGAAATTCTTTGTTTTGCATTCTCTCTCTGATTGTAAATATTTATGTTAGAGGATGATACAACAAATATTTCTCTGATCGGGATTTATGGTGGCACATTTGATCCGCTCCACTATGGACATTTACGGATAGCGGAAGAACTTGTCGAGTCGATTGGTTTCAGTAAGTTATATTTTATTCCTTCAGGTTCACCGCGTTTGCGTCAAGCGCCGGGCGCTTCAATGTATCATCGTGTTGCAATGTTGCGCGCTGCGATTCAGGGCAACGCAAAATTTACAGTAGATGAGCGAGAGATACACCGTTCCGGTGAAAGTCGCAGTGTGGTAACGCTGCGCGAACTGAAACATGAATTCGCAGAAAATGTCGTGCTATGTTTTTTAATGGGAATGGATGTGTTCGTAAAATTACCCGATTGGTATTGCTGGCGGGAGTTATTCAAGTTATGCCATATAGTAATTGTTGACCGGCCCGGTTGTATTTTTCTAAATAATAAAAACCACCTGTCGGAAGAATTAAATCGGGAGGTTTTGCATCGCCAGGCAACGCATGCCAATGAACTTAAGAATACATACAGTGGACGTGTCCTGACTGTTCCAACGACGATGCTCGACATCTCTGCGACTTTAATTCGCGACAATATTGCAAACAAGAAAAGTATTCGTTACTTGTTGCCTGACATGGTGCTTGAATATATTGAAACAAATCACTTATACTTCCCAAAAAATTTTAAAGCGTTGAAATGATATTTTCCGTAGTGCATCACTGGCTATGCCACATTTATTGTTACAAACTTCCCATATATGGTGCTGTGGGCGGTCAGGATTGGAATGGAAGCTGACAGATTGATTAAAACGGCGGTTGCTGCACTAGAAGAAATCAAAGCCTATGATATAAAGGTATTGGAGGTTTCCGGGATTACGGCATTGTTTGACTATATTATTATTGCCAGCGCGGATTCGGGTCGCCAGACAAAAGCCCTGGCAAATAATGTGCAGGAGAAAGTAAAAGCTGCTGGCGGGCAGGTGTATAACCAGGAGGGCGAACAAAGCGGAGAATGGTTGTTGGTTGATTTGGGTGACGCCATCGTACATATTATGCAACCAGAGGTGCGTGATTATTATAATCTGGAAGCGCTATGGAGTGAAGCCAAAGCCGTGCACGACACAGAAAATTAATAGCGGATAACTTTAAACTTGCCAGTTAGGAGTATTTTTTGTATACGATTCAGCAATATTAACTGAATTTGGTATTTGATTGTCATGAAGATATTTATCCTGGCCGTTGGTAACAAAATGCCGGATTGGGTAGTAGCGGGATTCACAGAATATGCTAAACGTATGCCCTATGAATTACCCGTCAAGCTTATTGACATTAAGCCAGAGAAACGTGGAACGGGTAAGAATACTGAACAGATTTTGTCTATAGAAGGCGGCCGTATTAGTGCGGCATTACCATCCGGATGCCGTACAATTGTATTGGATGAACGTGGTCAACAATGGTCGACCGTTAAATTTACCAATGTATTAACAGAGTGGATGGAAGAAGGTAGAGATATTGCATTTATTATCGGTGGTGCGGATGGATTGCATCATAATTTCAAGAAGAATGCGAATGAAATTCTGGCATTATCAACGATGACACTGCCACATGCCTTGGTGCGTGTAATGCTGATTGAACAGTTGTATCGCGCCGCATCGATAATCAAGCGACATCCTTATCATCGGGTTTAAGATGGTATATTGCAGATCAGCTCTTTATCATGCTGCCTTAACCATAGACATTAGAAATCAATATATTGTGATTGAGAGGTAGCGTCCAGAATGATTGCAACGGAGAATCAAATATATCTTGCTTCACGTAGTCTTCGCAGACGCGAGTTGCTAAAACAAATAGGGGTGAAATATAAAATATTATTAATGCGAGAAACACTTTCTCGGCCAGCAGATATTGATGAAACACCGTTACCGGATGAATCCCCGACTGATTACATTTATCGAATCGTTCATACTAAAGCCGAGCAGGGCTGGTTGCGTCTAAAACAGCGCAGACTGCCATTGATGCCCATATTGGTTGCAGATACTGTCGTAACCATCGATGGATGCATTTTTGGTAAACCAAGAGATCTTGTCCATGCGGAGGAAATGTTGCATACCCTTTCTGGCCACACGCACGAGGTACTGACGGCGATTGCGGTTGTGGCACAGGGGAAAATACAAATTCGTCTTTCAACGACCAAAGTTCGTTTTCGTGAGATTGGTCGGCGCGAGATTCGTGCTTGTCTTGCAGACAGTAAGATACTGGATATGGCAGGTGCATACGCAATACAAGGTATCGCTGCAGCTTTCATTGTGGAGATTTCTGGTAGTTACAGTGGTGTCATGGGGCTGCCGCTGTTTGAAACAGCGCAGGTATTAGAAGAATCAGGCGTGACATTATTTCTCTAAACGGTATTAATAAATAAGGATATCTTTAATACTGATCATTAGATCGCTGATGTTGGGTTGTCTGCTGGGCCATTAATAATATCCTTCTTTATGGATAATGAAATTTTAATCAATATTACGCCGCAAGAAACCCGGGTGGCTATTATAGAACAGGGGGTTACTCAAGAATTACACATTGAACGCACCAATAGCCGCGGCATTGTTGGAGATATATACAGTGGTCGAGTCAGCCGGGTATTACCGGGGATGCAATCGGCATTTGTTGACATCGGTCTAGAGCGTGCGGCTTTCCTGCATGTCGCTGACATCTGGGGATCAAATCAAAGTGGCGATCCAGCGAAACCTATAGAGAAAATACTTCACGAAGGCAACAGTATACTGGTTCAAGTAATCAAGGATGCGATTGGCACTAAGGGTGCAAGACTGTCCACTCAGATAAGTTTGGCGGGACGCATGCTGGTCTATCTGCCACAAGAATCGCATATTGGTATTTCGTTGCGTATAGAGGATGGTGACGAAAGAGAACTGCTGCGTGAAAAATTGCAACAGGTATTACCCATTGATGAGAAGGGTGGTTACATTATTCGCACCATGGCGGAAGCAGCGGAAGAGTGTGATCTGCAGGCAGACATCAGGTATCTTCATAAGCTATGGCATGATATTCAGGAAAAATCACTCGCGATTGCTTCACCAGCATTACTTTATCAAGATTTGGATCTCAGTCATCGCGTATTGCGAGATTTTGTAGATGATAACACGGTGCGAATTTTGGTTGACTCTCGTGAAAATTTTCAGAAACTGAAAAATTTTGCTGAAAATTATATGCCAAATATTGTAGAACGTCTGAATCGCTACGTGGGAGAACGGCCACTTTTTGATTTGTACGGCGTTGAAGGCGAGATTGAACGGTCGCTGGCGAAACGGGTGGATCTAAAATCGGGCGGGTATCTTATCGTCGATCAAACCGAAGCATTGACTACCATGGATGTGAATACGGGCGGTTTTATTGGCGTGCGAAATTTCGATGACACAATTTTTAAGACAAATCTGGAGGCGGCGCAAGTCATTGCGCGTCAGTTGCGTTTACGAAATCTGGGCGGCATTATCATTATCGATTTTATCGATATGGATAGCGAAGAACACAGAAATGCTGTTTTGTCGGAGTTTAATAAAGCGTTAATGAGAGACCGAACGCGCATGACGGTCAATGGTTTTACCACCTTGGGCCTGGTTGAGATGACGCGGAAACGTACCCGTGAAAGTCTTGCGCAGATCTTGTGCGAATCATGTCCCACCTGCCAAGGGCGGGGTGAAATTAGAACCGCACAAACTATTTGTTATGAAATATTGCGGGAATTGTTGCGAGAATCTCGTCAATTTGACGCCAATGAGTTTAGAATACTTGCTTCGCAACCTGTCATCGATTTGTTTCTGGACGAAGAATCCCAAAGTCTGGCGCAACTGGGCGATTTTATTGCCAAGCCAATCAGCCTGCAAGTGGAAGAATCCTATACACAAGAACAATATGATGTCGTTTTGATGTGACGCTGACTTGGGTTACTGTTGTATCACGCGGCGCATAACAGACGGGAGGCAGGACAATGAAACAACAAAAGCAACGGTTGTCTCTCGCGTGGCGTTACTTGCGTATTTTGTTTTATCGTTTCTCCGGCGAATGGAGGACCATGGCCGAGCCACGGGTGGCGGCAGAAGAAATCGCCGCGACGATGAAGGCAGCGTCCATTCCTTCAGTAAGTTTTTTCTTTTTGCTGGTACTGTCAAGCGCCATCGCTACGTTCGGGCTGCTGGCCAACAGTGCGCCAGCCGTTATCGGTGCCATGATCATTGCCCCGTTGATGACGCCTATCATGGGACTATCCTACGGTGTTATTCATCTCAGGTGGTCACAGATCGCACGTTCGTCGATTACTGTTGGACTTGGCGCTTCGGTTGTTGTCGCCATCAGTTATCTCAGTTCTAGCTCTATCGACATTCGAGTCACAGGAACTGAGATGTTTAGCCGGGCTTTTCCCACATTACTAGACCTTGGTGTAGCGATGGCGGCAGGTGCTGCCGGTGCGTTTGTCTTGAGTCGTGAAAGTATCAAGAACTCGGTCGCCGGCGTGGCAATTGCAGTGGCGCTGGTTCCGCCGCTGGCAGTAGTAGGCATCGGGCTTGCGATGGGTCACAGCGCCACCCCGGACATTGGGTTGTCGTTTCGGCAAGTGGGTCTGTTTGCAGGTGGAAGCGATATTGCAGCAGGTGCTTTGGTGCTGTTCCTGACCAACCTGGCGGCGATCATCGTAGTAGCGGGTATTGTCATGTCAGTCCAGGGCTACGGTCGCTGGAAACGGGGGATACCCGGTCTGATAGCAGTGGTCGCGACATCAGTACTCCTCATACAGCCTCTTAGCGAGGAGACACATAAGATGCGTGTGAAAAGTAAGACGCTGCAATTGTTCAAGGTCTTGCCAGTTTCCCATCCACATATTTTCAGAGAAGCCACACACCTCGATCAGCTTAACGTCAGTTATCAGAACGGTCTGCTCCACATCCAAGTAGAGGCCATGATATCAAAAGACCGGATACAGGGTGCTCAGGAACGACTCGATCTGCTGCATCTTTTTCTGGAGGAAAAGATCGGCGAGCCGCTCATTTTAAAATTTTTGGTAATTCCAGTGGAAATCCTGAATTATCAATCTCCGATAGGAATCGAAACCACGGCGGTGGAGGTTTTGTCAGAATAGCAGACTAAATGTGATACCAGTATCGGTTTTTTAAAAGGAAAAAAGGGTCAAGCGGTATTTTCACGCCAGTGTAGTGCGGCGTGTTGGTTATTATATTGACAAGGAATCAGATAATGTTCGTAGCCTATCTGGTACCCGATTAAGAATCCAGAAAACGCTACATGCGTGTGCTGAGTCCATAGGAGACGGTGATTGCTAGTGCGGTCTTAATTGATTTTTTTATTTTCGTGGCAAGCGTCATTTCGCGCTTGTTTTTGCCTTTATCCTCGCGCCAAGGACAGCAACCAAAGAATTTGCACTTAAGCCGTGACCAATGATGCTCAATAGAATAGTACAGACTACGGTCATCAAAATGATGTCACCACCAGGCAGATGCTCATTGAGAACAATCACCGAGAAAACAATGCTGGCTAAGCCGCGCGGGCCAAACCAACCGATAAAAAGTTTTTCATCAGTTCGCAGATTCATGCCAGTAAGTGCCAGAAATACGGGTAGCATGCGAACGATGGTAAGGCTAAGTAAGGCATAAACAACAACCTGCCAGCTAAACGATGCGGTCGATTGCCCAACAACCGCCGCACCAAATACTACCCAAGTAAGCAGAGCCAAGGCGTCACCTGTTCCTTCAGCCGCAAGTAAGAGTTTGTGTTTATGATGTTTTGCCAACCTGCCGAACAGCATGCCGCCAACAAAACACGCGATAAAACCACTACCGCCAAACCACTGCGCTACGGCAAAGCAGGCCACGGCCAGTGACGGCACGGACAACTGCTGCCAAGTCTCGGTAACCCAGTCAAGCTTAGCACATTGTTTAAGTAATCCAGCTCCGGCAAAAACCAGACCAGCACCCACGATAACTCCGATGCCAATCGCTTCTACCGTTAGTTTCAATGCGAGCATCGAGACACTTCCATCAGCACCAGGGCTAGTGGCAAGAGCCAGAAAGATCAACAGGACCGGTACGCAGATCCCATCATTTAGACCACTTTCTACATTCAAGCTCTCACGAATATTGCTCGAAACAGCGTGATTGGTAACCACTGCCTTGCCTAATGCCGCATCAGTAGGCGCCAGCATAGTTGCTAGAATCGCTATTTCCAGTAAAGCCAGACCATCGAACAAGAAATAACCTGTGAGAATTCCCAACAGAATCGTCAGCGGTAAACCGAAAAGTAAAAGCCTTTGTGGTATATGATAAGAATGTTTAAGTTCACGGAGATTTGCATTAGAAGCATCAGTGAACAGTACCAGGGCAAGGGTTAGTTCAGCGAGGTTGCTCAGGAAGTCAGCATCTACATTCAAATCGAGAAACCCTAGCCCAAAAGGACCAGAAATGAGACCAAAGAACATAAAAACAAGCGCGCCATTAAAAGGTGTATTTTCGATCCCTCTGCTAACCAGGCTATAAATAAAAACAAAAACAGCCAATAAGGCAAGATTACTGTACATCATCAACCCTCCAACTACATTGCAGCCATAAAATACAGATAAGTAACTGAGTTATTGATACTTCCTTCGACTCAATGTTTCACAATCCATCTGCCGCCTGCGTAACGGTAACCATTCGTGGCTAACCAAAAATATTTTCTTTAACATGACAAGTCGGTCTGCCTCACATCCAAGTGGCGGCGATAATATCAAAAGACCGGGTACAAAATGCTCAGGAACAACTCGATCTGCTGCCGTTCTTTCCAAAGAAATAAACGGCAGGTCGCTGATTTTAAACTTTTGGCGATCTCAGTGGAAATGCTGAAATGCCAATCTCCGACAGGAATCGAAACCACGGCGGGGGAGTTTTAGTCTCTAAAGTTTCACACTTTTTTGGAAGTGGCGATCTAATTTCATCAATTTTTGTGATCAGCGGATTTTGAGTGGCTTTCACAGGTATTGAGCACTTGGCGCTGCATGCGTTATCCCAACTCAAGTTAGACGAGAAGATGCGCGCCCTGGGGTTTAACCGTCACCAATTGGCGGCTTGCGCTGGGGACGATTGTCGCGCGCATGGCGACTCCTGCCAGTGAACTGGCAACACATCAATGGTTGCAGCAACGCAGTGGATTGGGCGAGTTGCTCGGTTATGATTTTGAGGGCATGGGGCTGGATCGTCTGTACCAGGTATCCGACTTGTTATGGAAACACCATGCTGAACTGGAGGCGCATTGTTATCAGCAGGAATTGGCGTTGTTTCAGATGGATGAAACCATTACGTTGTTTGATTTGACAAATACCTTCTTTGAAGGCACGGCGAAGGATAATGAAACAGCACGGCGAGGGCGTTCAAAAGAAAAGCGCAACGATTGTCCGCTGGTGACATTGGGTCTGGTGCTCGATGGTGATGGCTTTCCACGCAGAAGCCAGATTTTTTCGGGTAATGCGTCCGAGCCGAAAACGTTGCAGGATATGCTGACCGGGTTGCAGGCCACACCGGCTACCACGGTCGTGCTGGATGCGGGGCTGGCAACTGAAGAAAACATCAGCTGGCTTAAAGACCAGGGTTATTACTATCTGGTGGTATCGCGCAAACGTAAACGGTTATTTAGTGAGCATGAAGCGGTGTTGGTTAAGGATCTGCCAAATCAGCAGGTTCGGGTGCAACGTATCGGCAATGAACAGACCGGTGAGGTTGAGCTTTATTGTCATTCGCAGGCGCGCGAAGAAAGAGAACGTGCCATGCAAAGCCAGTTTGCCAAGCGCTTCGAGGCTGCGTTGCAATCCCTGGCGGATGGGTTGCCTAAAAAGGGAGCGACGAAACAATATGACAAAGTGTTGGAGCGGATTGGCCGCCTGAAGGAAAAATACGCACTGGCTGCGCAGTATTATGATATTGCCGTAACAAAAGATGACGTATCCGGCAAAGCCAATGCCATCCAGTGGACACGCTTAAATAAGCCACATTCCAGAGCAAGTCATCCCGGTGTTTATTGCCTACGCACCAATCAAAATGACTGGGATGAAGCGACACTATGGCGCACTTATACCATGTTGACCGATCTGGAAGCGGTGTTCCGCAGCCTGAAAAGTGAACTGGGACTGCGTCCGATTTATCACCAAAAAGAAAAACGCGTCAATGGGCATATCTTTATCACGTTGCTTGCCTATCATGTCGTGCAAACCTTGCGTACACAACTTAAAGCACAAAACATTCATGACAGCTGGCAGACCTTACGCGCCAAGATGGAAAATCAACAGCGCGTTACTGTCGTAATGAAGCGTGCCGACGGCAAAACCATTCATCTGCGCAAAGCTACGCGCGCCGAACCCCATCAAGAAGCAATTTACCAGGCACTCGGCATTCCAATTCAGCCGGGCTCTGTTCAAAAAACGGTTGTATAAATTTCGCGCACAAAAAAATCTGTAGTGCCAACAGCCACATAATTTTTTTGCTATCCGACTGAATAAAATGAATTAGTTGTCAGTAGAATCGAAAGTTGGGCTAAAGAAGTTGGCAGTGATAAGGCCGTTACCGGGCAGTTCCCGGCAAAAAAGCGGATGCGTCAAAAAATTTTTAAAACGCCAGTAGGTAGTCGGTATCTTTACTTATAGAGTGGCGTAGTTCTGGGAGCGATCGGGCGCATTCAAGCTGGTTGGCAAAAAATTCAACGCCGAGTAAGGTATCTGTTGAGTCATGCTGTCTTGCTTGTGCCGCGGACTAGCAGGGATAACTACCGTATATTAGCCGGAGTTGTGAGACATTAAATCAAAACCCGCTTTAATTGACTTATTTCTATACCGGGTTGTTTGTTGAAATATTCTCAGACGATGAAGGCATTTTTT
>BQJA01000034.1 GCA_021604405.1 Nitrosomonas sp.
TCTAGACAAATACAAACCGACGATGACGTCTAAATCCTTCAAAGAAAGATGCATTAGCGCTAACCCGGCACTGCGCTAACGATATGATCTGACAGTCGTTGCTAGGTCTTCTACGGTGAAACGCCCTTTTGTCCTGAAAGAACATCAGGTCTAGACGCCACAAGCCCTCGCGCATGGAAATATGAAAAAACTGGTATTCATCGTCAGTTTATTGATTTGTCAGATAGACGGTATCCCTGTTTTTGCATCACATCGTTCCAACACTTAATCGAATGGTTGCCCGTGCCAGAATGTTGATTCATTATCAGGAGCAACCAATACTCAAAACATCTAATTCCTGCGCAGTACGTCGTTTAATAAGCTTTTCACACCTGTCCTTGTATAACGATGATAACGTAACAAGACGAGCTCGCGCAGGAGCAAAGGGAAACGGCGCCAACGCGCGGCAGGCAGTATAGCGCGGGTAGACAGGAAAGAAATTTTCTCATTTAAGCGAAAAATTCTACACTCAGCATTGGGAATACGGTCCGCAAGTTCGAGTAAACGGTCTCGCGCTAAAACATAAAGAGAAGCAAGTGGTGTATAAATTGCGGAAAAACTTTTGCCACGGTTTTTGCCAGAACGCGGCAGACCAATCTGGTTTGCATCATGTTGACGGTAAGCAATCAGTGGAATTGGCAGTATAACCAAGCGAGACGAAGCGCCAATTATCAGCGCAATCCAAGCATCGTGTACCCATGATTCCGGAATAGGCAGAACGAAGTCGCGATAAGAAGATCGAAAAGCCATAGTCGCCCCGGTCACGACATAGTGTTTGAGCAATACTGTAAGCGCATCAACAGAAATATTTTTTTGTTCACGCGGACTGAACCTGACTCTTTCCCATAGGCGTGAACCAAGTGAATGCAGATCTTTATTAACCACGTCAGCATCAGTAAATACAGCGCCAACGTTTGTATCGTTCACGAAACACGCTTCCATGCGGGCCAGTTTTTCCGGGTACCAGAAGTCGTCCTGATCGCACAAAAATATAATGTCACCTTTACAGGCGCGAATAGCGACCTCAAAATTGCGAGTCGAACCTAAACGTGCCTGGTTCACATACACCCTGACAGGAAAAGATGCGTGCCGTGTGAAATCTGTAACGATGTCCAACGTTGCGTCTGCTGAAGCGTCATCCGATATGATTAACTCATCCGGCAACCGGGTCTGGCGCATAATACTATCGAGCTGCTCACGAATATAGCATTCCCCATTGTATGTAGCCAACGCGATGGACAAAAATAATTGCGAACTCATCAGTGAGATTATGCCTTCCTGTTTGGTTCACAAATTGCTATCAATTCCTCTCCCCGATTCACCCCCAGTTGTAGCAACAACCACTCAAATAATTGCAGGAATCTGGACCAACGACGCACGGCCCATGAATGACGGCAACCCCAAACATGATGCCCGCTGTCCCGGATATCTCGGCTTGCCCGATATACGCCATCAGCCTCACGCACAGTCGAGGTAAGGATGCGCACTGACAGTCCGCTATCTTCAACAGCACGCCGTAATGAAATTGAATTAAATAGGTGTAAATGTCGAGGAGAATCCAGTGCTAACCAATTCGCACCAAACCACTTGTGAAGCCAGCTCGTCGTGTTAGGCGTTATTAAGACCAGCCTGCCACCAGGACTAAGAATACGTCTGCACTCACGTAACAGGCCTATCGGATCGTGCACATGTTCGATAACGTGGCTGGATACGATCGCGTCAAACTGTTCGGCTGCAAAACACTGTGTTTCAAGGCTCCCGACATGGACCTTCAGGCCTCGCGCGGACGCGACCTCTGCTGCCACAGGATCGACATCAAGTCCCTCAACCCGCCAGCCCAATTCCTGCAGAAATTCAAGCTGGTCACCACTCCCACAACCAATCTCAAGTAGTCGGGCACCCGGTCTGGTTTGCAGGTACATTGCTTTAAAATCGTATTTCGTCTTGACGGCGGGTTGCAGATAAACCAGCAGGCCCATTAACTTTTCCAAAACAGATACCTGATTCATCGCCTTGTATTCTAATGCATAATAACCATTTTCCTGCGTTAAACGGAACGTTTTTATGAACTGTTTGAAAATGCTTTTATTTTTTTTTGAAACACCCTCCCCCACGCCATGATGAGTGTAATAATTCTTATAGGCTTTACTGATTTCTTTCCTGGTAGGCATGGGATCCAGCCAGACTAGCCCACATTCCGGGTTGGGACATTGCTTGAGCGTCCAATACCCAGGCGTGCCGAATAAGCGATCCTTACAATTCCGATATAGTATTTTTCCGTAACTGTCACATAAATAACATAAAGGTTTGGCCTCTGTCCCGATTAAGCCTTTCTGAGCTGTGTATTTCATCAAAAAACATCCACTGATAATAATAGGTAAACTTAAAATATAAAGACTAACAAATTCCCGTTAACAGGTTATCCGTTTACTAAACATACGGCATACTCAGACAACTCGTGTTTGCGCGATTATTTCCTCACTAATCGGTATCTCCACGTGACAGCTCCTATACATATCATTCAGTGATTTTCTGAATAATAAGTACTAAACTAACATCGACTTTCGAGCATGTCTGCCAACGGGAGGTAGATTTTGTTTAAACCAGGTTGCGGCTGATTATTACATTCTGCCGCCTTGAGTTAAATAGCTGTATTGCAGAAGATGTTGTATTGCATAAAGAATAACACCCTAATCCAATGCGCTTAAAGAATATTATAAGTTATTAATATCTTATTGTGACTGTTCACTCAGGGCCTTAAAATGTCTTGAATTAAAATCATAATAACCATTACGGGTTTATACTGTTCATTATTTTTACAGAAAGTCGAGTGCAGTTTGGCTTTCACAGTTTGGAGGGTAAATGAAAAAAAATATTTTTGTATTCGGCCTCAATGCTTTTAATCGTGAAAAACTTGAGGCATTACACGATGCAAATCAATATCATTTTCATAAACTGATCGCACTGGAAAAATTAAAAAATGCGGTTTCCTATGATTTTTCTGCCTTACTATCAGAAGCCCAGGAACAGTTGGATCGCTTCCATGGGACGATCGATGGCATCATTAATTTCTGGGATTTCCCGGCTTCTGCATTACATCCTGTTTTATGTGAAAAATATCAGCTGCCTGGTCCGAGTCTCGAATCCGCCATTTTATGTGGAAATAAAGGGTATAGCCGTGAGGCACAGCAGCGTGTGATAGCCGAGCACATTCCCAAGTATACGATTTTTGATCCTTTTGGAGAGGATCCGCTGGCGCGAATTTCGCTTGACTTTCCTTTCTGGATCAAACCGCTGCTGTCTTATTCCGGCTACCTCGGTTTTAAAATTTCAAATAAACATGATTTTTCCAGATGCTTGCTGATCATTCGGGATAATATTGATCGTTTCGCCAGGCCCTATGCTGAATTACTGCAGCATGTCGACCTGAATCCATCACTGACAAAGTATTCAACTCATCACTGTATTGCCGAAGAAATTATCTCTGCTGGCAAGCAATGTACGGTTGAAGGCTATTCTTACCAGAATCAGGTTAAATGCTATGGTATCGTCGATTCGATTCTTTATCCAAATATGGTTTCATTTTCACGCTACCAATACCCTTCCAGACTGCCTGCGCATGTAAAGCAGAAGATTAATGCAATCACTAAAACAATTATAGAATATATAGGTTTTGATCAATCAGCTTTTAATATTGAATATTTTTATGATGAAGCATCAGATCGGTTGCGTTTGCTGGAAATTAATTCCCGCATTTCACAATCGCACGCACCATTGTTCAAAAATGTAGACGGCGCATCGAATCATCGTGTTGTTTTAGATCTGGGACTTGGAAAAGAACCGCAATTTCCGCACCGGCAAGGCCAATATGCATGCGCCGCCAAAATTTTTGCACGGCGGTTTGAAGACGCAGTGTTGACACGTGTACCGACAACAAATGAAATTAATCATGCGCAACAGTTGGTACCAGGCGCCACGGTTATTGTGCCTGTCAAACAGGACAGGCGATTATCAGAACTTCTGGATCAGGATAGTTATAGCTATCAGTATGTCATTACCTATTTGGGTGGAAATGATACACATGATCTGGCGTGTAACTACAAACGCATCAGAAAAGCACTGCCATTTAAATTTAAACCAATAGCTGATACCGCCAGTACATCATGAAAATTATTGAATCATTCCCTAATAAAGTCGAGGTGCATGAACATGTAACCATATCCATGTCGGATGGTGTTTTGTTATCCGCCAGAATCTGGATCCCAATTAACGCCAAGCATAAACCAGTTCCCGCAATTCTTGAATATATTCCATATCGCAAACGAGACCTAACGCGACCGCGTGACGAGCAGAATTACGGCTATTTCGGCGGATATGGCTATGCCGGCGTGCGGGTTGATATGCGAGGCACGGGAGAATCGGAAGGGATTCTACAAGATGAATATCTACCGCAGGAGCTGAATGACGGCGTCGAGGTTATTCAGTGGATTGCCCAGCAACCCTGGTGCAATGGTTCAGTGGGGATGATCGGAATTTCCTGGGGGGGATTTAATGGGTTACAAATTGCCGCGTTACAGCCCCCCGCATTAAAAGCCGTGATTTCGCTCTGTTCAACTGACGACCGCTATGCGGATGATGTGCATTATATGGGTGGCTGTCTGCTAGGGGATAACTTATCGTGGGCTTCGACCATGTTTGCGCGCAACAGTAAGCCGCCAGACCCTGAAATAGTTGGTGAGCGCTGGCGTGAACTGTGGATACAGCGTCTTAAAGGCAGTGGTCTGTGGCTTGAGAAATGGTTGCGCCATCAGCATCGGGATGAATACTGGGAACATGGATCTATTTGTAACGATTTTGCCAGAATTCAGTGTCCTGTGTTTGCCGTTAGTGGTTGGGCAGATGGTTATTCAAATGCTGTTTTCCGGCTGCTGGCGGGATTGCAAGTACCGCGCAAAGGGTTGATAGGACCCTGGAGCCATAAATATCCTCATTATGGAGAACCTGGGCCGGCTATTAATTTTTTGCGTGAAAGTCTGCGTTGGTGGGATTGCTGGTTGAAAGGTGTCGATAACGGGGTGATGCAGGAACCCATGCTGCGGGTCTGGATGCAAGACAGCGTGCCACCCACGACACGCTATACAAATCGCCCTGGACGGTGGATCGCAGAAACCAGTTGGCCATCGTCACGCATTGAAGAGTCTGCTCATCCACTGGCGCCTGGGCGTATATATGCACCTGAACGCGAAACCCGGCAACGTAAACGAAGCATTCAGTCGCCACTGAGCGTCGGGTTATTTGCAGGCAAATGGTGTTCCTACAGCGCCACCCCGGATTTGCCGCATGATCAGCGCGAAGAAGATGGAGGTGCGCTGGTATTTGACAGCGCACCCCTTAAAGAACCGCTGGAACTGTTGGGTGTTCCGGTAGTCACGCTTGAGCTGTCTTCCAACAAACCGGTGGCCATGATCGCTATTCGTTTATCAGACGTTGCACCGGATGATAAGGCTACCCGGATAACTTACGGTATCTTGAATCTTACGCACCGTAACAGCCATGCGCAACCTGAGCTGCTGAATCCAGGCGAACGTTATCAGGTTCAGGTGCAGTTAAATGGCATTGCACAATCATTTCCGGTACAGCATCGCCTGAGATTGTCTATTTCAACCTCATACTTCCCATTGGCCTGGCCGCCGCCGGAGCCTGCAAGACTGACTTTATACTTCCACAATTGCAAACTGATATTACCCATACGTCCGCCATCGCAGGCGGATAGCTTACTGCCTTCGTTGGGCGAGCCCAGTGGCGCGCCATGCTGTGAAAAAAAACTGATCGAACCGCGCCGGGCAAACTGGTTAGTGCATCGTGAACTTGCCCAAGATAAATCCACCTTGGAAATTATCAAGGATGACGGCCAGTATCATATTGCAGACATTGATCTTGCGATTCGCGCCAAGACACTGGAATGGTACAGTTTTCAAGGTGATAACTTTGAGACCGTCCGTGGCGAGACACTATGGGACATGGCCTTCGGGCGGCAAGACTGGTATATTCGTACGGTAACGCATACGATTTTGACTTCGTCAAAAACGCATTTCCGTATCCAGGCGGAACTGGATGCATACGAAGGGGATAGCCGTATCTTCAGCAAAAGCTGGGATACACGTATACCGCGCCGCTGTGTTTAATAAAATGATTCTAAATATTCGTACAATAGACAGACAAAAGATATTCAGGACTGTATCCCGCTCTGGCACTATCAGGATGAATCAATCTGCCTGAGAGATGTCTTTGCATATTGCCAAGTGCACTTTTCACAGCCATCCAGCAGAGGAATTTCTGTCATAAACGGCCAACGCAGTTTTCTCCTGGGCGCAAAGACTGTCAGTTTTAGACGTCGATAATGGCTGACGGAGGCAAACGCTGTTTTCCACTTTTTTTATCAGCAAAACATCACAACATCCAAAATATCTCCAAGAAAAGTGTCGTAACGACCGGATTGAATACCACATCAATAACATACAAGATGCATAGCAATAGTTATATTCGACAACTTGAAAGCGTAAATACGACATATATCCCACTGGCATCCGAATTTTCAGGTCTGATGATAAAGCTGGTTCTCTTATATACGGCAAAAGGTAAAAAATTAAATCTGGGTATTGGGAAATCAGGCGCGAAACTTCCAGTCTCACACGAGGAAAACAGATAATTGAGTCGCCGGGGATTTCTCGTCCAAAGACTAGAGGTCGAACGTTCAGTGACCGCACCCGGTTCCACATAACGCTCGCACAGATTTCCTGCACTACGCTCTTCAATCGTTGATTCACGACAAAACAATAACTTATAATTTCCAACAAAGAAGTGCCAATTCCGGTTGCCGGAATTCTAAAAGCCCCTATATTTAGCGTGGTTCTAACCAAACAATAGCTTGCAGTATCAATTGAGGCAAATTACCGACGAAATACTCCTACCCTCTATCCCTTCCTTCTTAAGAATTGACAGCGGCAATCTAGCATTCCGATTCAATGAATTTACAGCCCGTGGCGAATAACAATAAATTACCAGCTTGACAATTGATTTAAGTTAACGTAGTTTTTTTTAAAGAAACATTTTTTTGTTGAACGTAGCTATGTTCTGGCAGTTGTTATGTTTCTGCCGGATGAAAAAATGTTACAAATGCAGCAAGAACAAATTGTTCAACAAGTCATTGGGGGTGCCAATGCAAAGCTTGCAACCTGCCGCTATGATAGGTCTATTCGCGTTACTCGTGTTGTTTGTGCTGGTAGCGCTGTTGTGGCTATCCCGCTGGCTAGGAGACTACCGGCCACAATGGGATAAAGAACAACCTTTTGAATGTGGTATCCCCCCCACCGGCGACGCGCGCGTTAAGATCCCAGTACGCTTCTATGTGGTCGCTGTTTCTTTCCTGGTGTTTGATATTGAAGCGGCCTTTTTGTTTACCTGGGCGGTAGCTTATTGGGAGCTTGGGGTGCAGGGAGTAATCGGGGCCAGTGTATTTATCATAATCCTGCTGCTTGGTTTGCTCTATGAGTGGCGCAAAGGAGGTTTGTCATGGAGTCCAGACAGAAAAATCAAGGACCTTTAACAGCCGTTTTTAGCAAACTCGAAGAAACGGTGTCATGGGGTCGCAAATATTCGCTGTGGCCATTCAATTTCGGTCTTTCTTGCTGCTTTGTCGAAATGATGGCGGCATTTACGCCACGTCACGACATTGCCCGTTTCGGTGCCGAGGTAATGCGTGGCTCGCCGCGCCAGGCCGACCTGTTGATCGTATCGGGAACCGTGTTCATCAAGATGGCACCGATGATCTTGCGTCTCTATCACCAGATGCTCGAACCCAAGTGGGTCGTCTCTATGGGCTCCTGTGCCAATTCCGGCGGTATGTACGATATTTACAGCGTGGTCCAGGGAATAGATCAGATTCTGCCAGTGGATATCTACGTACCCGGCTGTCCGCCGCGTCCTGAGGCACTGTTGCAGGGATTGGTATTATTGCAAGAGGCAGTTGGGAACGAGCGCCGACCACTCGGTCTACGGGTGGAAGAATAAAAATGGCTGGTTATGAACGGCAACTCGCGCTCACCACACAATTGCAGGCACGCTTCAACGCTGTCCCCAGCAAACCACCCTGCGACAAAATCGAGACCTTTGTGGTAGCCGCCGAACGGCTCACTGAAACATTGACTTTTCTCAAACACGAGGCAGAACCTCACTTTGAGATGCTCTTCGATTTATCCGCCATCGATGAAGCGGGGCGGGACGGCGGACTGACCGTATTCTACCAGCTGCTGTCGCTATCCGGGAATGCTGACCTGCGACTCAAGATAAGTCTGCCTGCAAAAGCGCCGATACTGCCCAGCGCTTGTGCAGTATGGCCAGCTGCCAATTGGTATGAACGAGAACTCTATGACATGTTCGGCATTCAAGTGCACGGCCACCCCGATCTGCGCCGCATCCTGATGCCCGAATATTGGGAAGGCCACCCTTTGCGCAAGAGCCACCCTATTCGCGCCACTGAGATGCCACCCTACCAGCTCCCCGAGGCACGCTATCGCAGCATCATGGAAAGTTATCGTGCGGAGGATTATCGCGAACCGACTGAAGATAGCGAAGAAATGATCCTCAATATCGGCCCCAACCACCCTGGCACGCACGGCCTGTTGCGCCTGGTGGTGCGGCTGGCGGGTGAAGAAATCCGCGATGTGCGTCCTGACATTGGTTTTCACCACCGCGGCGCGGAAAAAATGGCCGAACGCCAAACCTACCACAGCTATATTCCCTACACTGATCGCATTGATTATCTGTCTGGCGTGCAAAACGAGCTGCCTTATGTGCTCACAGTAGAACAGCTCGCTGGGATTACGGTGCCACAACGCGCTCAGGTTATCCGCGTCATGCTCTGTGAACTGTTCCGCATTGCCAGTCACATGGTCTGGATAGCCAGCTATTCTCACGACACTGGATTGTTATCACCCCCCTTTTATGCCTTCCGCGATCGTGAACACCTGTTCGATGTGATAGAGATGATCACCGGCGGGCGTATGCACCCATCCTTCTTCCGTATCGGCGGCGTAGCCTTGGATCTACCCGAGGGTTGGCACGAGGCACTGCAAGGTTTCCTAAAACGCATGCCCGCCGCGATTGGTGAATACCAGACACTGCTCGTCAGCAACCCTATACTGCGCGGTCGCACCCGGGGTATCGGCATATTGTCCACGGCAGAGGCCATCGACTGGGGAATCAGCGGGCCCAATCTACGAGCCTGCGGACTGGAATGGGATTTGCGCAAGCAGCGTCCTTACAGCGGTTACGAACACTATGACTTTGAAGTTCCCACAGCCACCGAAGGCGATGCCCTTGCCCGCACTGAGGTGCGCCTGGAAGAGATACGTCAGAGCTTGCGCATTGTCGAACAGGCCATGCGGAACATGCCGTCCGGACCGGTTCTCTCCGCAGAGGCACGCTACGCCTTTCCACGTAAAGAGGCGACATTGCAAGACATCGAGACCCTGATCCACCATTTCATCAATGTGAGCCGGGGCATGAGTTTTCCGCCCGGGGAAAGTCTTTTTATAACGGAGGCGCCGAAGGGAATGAACGGCTATTTTGTCGTCAGCGACGGCTCGGAAAAGCCCTATCGCTTGCGTATCCGCACCCCTTCTTTTCCCCATATCCAGTCCCTGGCTTTACTTGCTCGCGGCCATCTCATGGCGGATCTGATCGTCATCCTCGGCTCCATCGACTACGTCCTGGCAGATGTAGATAGATAGGAAGAATAAATAAATGAATACCAAACACAACCGACAAGATCTTCACAGCTTTCTGTCTCAGCACCCATCTATTCATCCAGAACGCCGTGCGGCAGCAGTTCCCATCATGCAAGCATTACAGAAAGAGCGCGGCTATCTAAACGATGCGGCGATTGAAGAAGTTGCACATCTCACTGGCCTGTCTACTACCGAGGTCGAAGAACTGGCTACCTTCTATACCCTCATCTATCGTTATCCGGTGGGCCGGCATGTTGTTCAGATCTGCGACAGCGTCTGTTGCAGTATCCGCGGTGCCGATGAGTTACTGGTCGCGGCTGAAAAGTATAGCGGCGTACCCTTGGGGGCTGTTACACCGAACGGGGCACTTAGCGTTTTGCCCAGCATTTGTCTGGGGCTGTGCGACAGGGCACCCGCTGCACTTGTTGACGGCGAAGGATTAGGACCATTGAACAAAGTGGGTCTGGAAGCGCTGCTGCGAAGCCTTGGAGAGGAGGACTAAGCAACATGGAAGCCGTGCTGACCCGTCACCTCGATCCCACTGCCCCGCTAGGATTGCCGGCCTATCAGGCCAATGGCGGCTACCGCAGTCTGACTGCCGCTTTCGATCTTAAGCCGGAGGCGCTTATCAAGATAGTAGAAGACGCCAATCTGCGCGGCCGCGGCGGGGCCGGTTTTCCCTGTGGCTTGAAGTGGCGCCTGCGGGGCACGGACGCACCACGGCCCCGTTATTTGATCTGCAACCTGGATGAATCTGAGCCCGGTACTTTCAAGGATCGTCACCTGCTCTATGGCGGTCCCCATCAAATTATCGAAGCGATCATCGTCTCCGCCTATGCGCTGCAAGCTGAGCGGTCTATCATTTTTGTCCGGGGCGAGTACGCCAAAGGTGGCAACAGTTTGAGCCGGGCTATCAAAGAGGCTGAAACGGCAGGGTTGATAGGATCCAACATCGGCGGCAGCGGTTTCGATCTGCAGATTGAGGTACACATCAGTGGTGGGCGCTACATCTGTGGCGAAGAAACGGCTCAGATTAATGCCATCGAGGGCCGGCGCCCCAATCCACGCCCAAAAATACCACGGCCAAGCGTCAAAGGCCTATGGGGCCAACCCACCACCAGCAATAACGTCGAGACCCTGGTCAATGTGCCGCATATTCTGCTCAATGGCGCAGACTGGTTTCGTAATCTCGGGGTCAATGGGGGTTGCGGATCCAAGCTATTTTGTGTCAGCGGCAAGGTCCAGCATCCCGGCCTATTCGAACTACCTATTGGCACGACCGCACGGGAATTGATCTTCGAACACGCCGGCGGCCTAGCCAAGGGACGTGACCTGCTCGGTTTTATTCCCGGCGGGGCTTCGACAGCCTTCTTGCTTCCCAAACACCTCGATGTGCCGATGGACTTCGATCCTATCGCCAAAGCCGGATCACGATTCGGTACCGGCTGTATCATCGTTTTCGATGACGTTACCTGCCCACTCCAGGCTACGCTGAACCTGATACGCTTCTTTGCCCGTGAGTCCTGCGGCTTCTGCACCCCCTGCCGCGATGGGTTGCCTTATTTGGCGCAGATTCTGACAACCATCGCTGCCGGCCAGGGCCAAGCGAACGATCTCAGTCTGCTAGAAGAACTGTGCGCCATGATCGGCCCACAATCCTTTTGCGCCTTCGCCCCTGGTGCCGTAATGCCGCTTGTCAGCAGTCTGCAATGTTTTCGTGAACATTATGAGCGCCATATCACCACCGGCCACTGTCCGTTTGATACAGTCAATAAGAAAGGGGCTTAACTATGTTGGGAATAATTCGAATCGACGGCCATGAAATCCCCTTCGAACCGGGCGACAACCTCCTCAAGGTCGCGCTCGCGGCAGATGTGGACATTCCTTATTTTTGTTACCACGCGGCCCTCGGCAGCGTCGGTGCCTGCCGCCTCTGCGCCGTAGAGATCATGTCTGATGATCCGGACAAAGTCCCACGGGTTGCAATGGCTTGCCTCGAACCTGCCAGTGATGGGCTCGAGGTCTCCGTTTCTGCCCCGGCAGCGCAGCAGGTACGGCAGCGAGTGATCGAGTTTCTAATGATCAACCACCCCCATGACTGCCCGATCTGCGATGAGGGCGGAGAGTGTCATTTGCAGGAGATGACCGTCGCATGTGGCCCTGCCTATCGCCGCTATCAAGGCCACAAACGTACCTTCACAAACCAGAATCTTGGCCCTTTGGTTCACCATGAAATGAACCGTTGTATCACCTGCTACCGCTGCACCCGCTTTTACCAGGACTATGCCCTGGGTGATGATCTCGGCGCAATGCGCCTACGCAACGAAGTCTATTTCGGCCGTTTTCAGGATGGTCCGCTAGAGAGCCCCTTCGCCGGCAATCTAGTCGAAATCTGCCCAACCGGCGTCTTTACCGATGCGATATTCCGCCAACACTTTACGCGTGTCTGGGATCTGAAAACCGCTTCATCTATTTGTCCCCACTGCAGCGTCGGCTGCAACATCCTGCCTGGTGCACGGGACGGCACCTTACGCCGGGTGCGCCATCGTCCGCACCCCGAAATCAACCGCTGGTTTATCTGTGACCGCGGCCGTTACGGACATCAGTACAGCGAACATACCGCGCGACCGCTGACACCACGGGTGGCGGGCGCGACTATAACCTACCGCAAAGCGCTCATCGCCGCCACGGAACAGATCAAAGCCGCCGGGGATCGAATAGGTGGTCTCGGTTCAATACGAGAAGACTTGGAAGGCAACGCCCTGTTACGAGCCTTATTAAATAACTTGAACGGAATCTTCTCTGCCTTCAACGATCCCGAACTTGAGGCTGCCACAATCACTGCTGTTAATCGAATTCAAAACTCTGATGGGACACCCTCCCTCACCGAAATGGAACAAGTCGACGCGGCACTGATCCTCGGCGACCTTACTGCTCACGCGCCAATGATCGACCTGGCATTACGTCAGGCCTACCGACGTGGTGCCCAGCTGACCGTGTTGCACAATGGACCCACCCCATTGACGCAATTCGCAGTGACCACACTGCCAGTTCCCCCGCACGAAATGGGTGCATATCTGTCACGCCTGCATGAAAGAATAACCGCCTCCCCTGCTAGCAAGGACGTGCAAGACGAGTCGACAGCTGAAATCGCCGAACGCTTGGCGGCAGCCCGACGACCCCTGCTGATCGGTGTGGTTGAGACGCTCGCCGCCTCAGAGATTATCGCCCTGGCACAACTGGCTACGGCACTAGGAACCGATGCCAGGCTCGCCTATGCCTTACCCGGAGCCAACGCTTACGGGGCTGCGTTGCTTACCCTGGCAAGCAGAAAAACCACCACGATACTAGAAGCGATCGAGACCGGCCAGATCCAGACCCTGATTGTGGCAGGTACTGACCCACTAGGCGATACCCGCCTGGGCTCTCGCTGGCGCGCAGCATGCCAGCGCCTCAATACCCTCATCGTTCTCGATTGTATCGCCACCACCACCACCGCGGCGGCAGATATCCTGTTCCCGGTAGCAGCATGGGCAGAGCGAGGCGGTACCTTCGTCAATTACGAAGGCCGCGCCCAAGGTTTTGCGCCAGCCTTCAAACGCCTGGAACTCCTGCCCAGCACGGCAGAAGTAATCGCAGATCTGGTTCAATGTCTCGACCTTTACCTGCCGGATGCCCCTGCAGTGCTTAGTGAAGCCTTCCCAGGCTACCAGGCACCTGTTCCCGGCTCAGCAGGATCGCTGATGCCGGTACACCCGCTACCTACGCACATCGATACAGCCACCCGTTCGGATCACGAACATCACCACAAACATTGGCAGGCTGCGCTAACAACCTGGTATGGCGATGAAGAACTTGCCAGTTTCGCGCCAGCTTTGATGAAGCTGGCCCCGACAGCCACCGCCCTTATCTCCCCGGCAGCCGCATTGAATGCAAACATCGAGGAAGGCGCGCAAGTTAAATTGCGAGGCCCTGTCGGAACGATGACGCTACCGGTGCAACTTGATAACCGTGTAGCGGACGGTACGGTTGCCCTTACTCGCATGGCACTTGTTCAATTAGGGGTTGGTCATGGCGATCTACTCGAACTGGAGCCGGTATCATGAGCTTTACTCAGTGGCTGCTCACCTTTATAGGCCTGGCGCTGGTGTTGCTGGGTTTAATACTTATCGCAGCCCTTATGGTTTATGGCGAACGTCGGATTCTTGCTCTGCTGCAAGACCGTCTTGGTCCCAACCGCGCCGGTCCCTTCGGTCTGCTGCAACCCATTGCCGACTTTATCAAGCTGATAACCAAGGAAGATTTTGTACCCCCCTTTGCCGATCGCATGGTCTACACCATCGCCCCGGTCATCGTCCCGCTGACAGTATTACTCAGCTTCGCCGTGGTCCCGATGAGTAATGATTGGTGGCTAGCCGATCTTAACATCGCTTTGCTCTTTGTGCTGGCCCTCTCCTCGCTGCGGGTTTACGGCATCATACTCGGCGGCTGGGCCTCTAACAGCAAGTACCCGTTATTCGGCGGCCTGCGCGCTGCTGCGCAGATGATCAGTTACGAACTACCGATGGTGCTTGCGCTGATGGGCGTGGTGATGTTGAGCGGTTCCTTTAGCCTGGTGGAGATCGTCGCCGCGCAGGAGCTTCCTTTTATTATTTTGCAGCCACTGGGCTTTATCATTTTTCTGGTGTGTGGAATTGCCGAGACAAACCGCCTCCCATTTGATCTACCCGAAGCAGAAAACGAACTCGTCTCCGGTTACAACACCGAATACGGTGGCATCAGATTTGTCTTTTTCTATCTGGGTGAATACATGGGTATGCTGCTCATTGCGGCGCTGATAACGGTGCTGTTTCTGGGTGGCTGGCACGGACCCTGGTTACCCGGTGTGGTCTGGTTTGCAGTCAAGACACTGGCACTGATATTTTTATTCTTCTGGTTGCGGACCAGCTTGCCACGGTTGCGTTATGACCAACTGATGGATTTTGGCTGGAAACTGATGCTGCCGGCGGCATTGATAAACCTACTGATCACCGCTGTGTTTGGGCTGTTCTGGATGGAGAATTAACGATGACATGGACAAAACAAATGAATAATCGAAAGCCGCCCATGATCATCAGACTGTGGCATTCATTATGGGTGACCCTGCGCCATGCGTGGGCACGGCGCGAGACAGTATCCTATCCCGAGGTCAAGCGCCCACTTCCAGGGCGTTGGCGTGGGCGTATCGTACTCACCCGAGATCCTGACGGCGAAGAGCGCTGTGTCGCCTGTTACTTATGTTCAGCGGTGTGTCCGGTGGACTGCATCCACCTGCAAGCCCAGCAACGAGACGATGGCCGGCGCTATCCGGTAACATTTCGTATCGATTTCAGTCGCTGCATCTTTTGCGGGTTTTGTGAGGAAGCTTGTCCGACGCTAGCGATCCAACTTACTCCGGACTTCGAGATGTGCGAACAGCATCACAGTAGTCTGGTGTACGAGAAAAAGCAACTGCTGATCGATGGTCAGGGAAAGTACCCCGGCTACAATTTTTATCACCATGCTGGTGTTGCGGTCCCCGGCAAAACCATTGGCGAGGCTGACCGCGACACACCGCCGGTGGATCATGATACCAATCTACCATAGCAACAGGATAATAGCCTGCTATTATCAATGACGCACCGATTTATAACATTGAATAAATAACAAGAGTAACCACCAGATCAACACGGAGAGCCAATGTATGAAGTCATTTTCTATTTAACCACTGCCATTGCTGTGATTGCCGTAGGCGCAATTCTGGTTGTACGCCATCCGGTTCATGCTGCCCTCTACCTTATCATTTCGTTGCTGGCATTGGCACTATTGTTCTTCCTTCTCGGCGCGCCACTGCTGGCAGCACTCCAAGTAATGCTGTATGCCGGAGCGATCATGGTATTGTTTTTATTTCTAATTATGGTTATGAATCTGCGCCCCGAGCGAGGCCGGCCATTGCCGCTACCCTCCGGTTGGGGATGGCCAGCATTTTTGGCGCTGTTCCTATGGCTGGAACTGCTACTGTTGCTCAGCAGATCGCCATCTGAAGTGGTAAGTAGCACTACTGAAGTTGAGCCCAAGGCGGTGGGAAGCGCCTTATTCGGTCCATACTTGGTGGTAGTTGAAGCCGCTGCCGTCCTGTTGCTGGCAGCATTGGTGGCCACCCTATATCTCAGCCGCAAAGAACGACCATGATTCCACTCAGCCATAGCCTGATTATCGCCGCCCTGTTGTTCACGCTGGGGCTCGCTGTGGTGTTATTGCGACGTGAACTGCTATTCATATTGATGGGGCTAGAGGTCATGTTCAACGGTGCCGCCTTGACAGCGATAGCGGCTGGCCAGTACTGGGACAATGCCGATGGTCAAGTACTGACCATTTTTCTGATGACAGTAACTGCCGCAGAACTGGTTGTGGCGCTGATCCTGGTATGGCTAGCCTTTGACCGCTTTAAGGTGGTGCGTGCCGAGGCGCTCACCCAACTTAAAGATGATATGGAAGGAGATTCATCGTGAGCCAGTGGCTATGGTTGATTCCTGGTGCACCGTTACTAGGCGCGCTGATCATTGTCTTGCTGGGTGGCCTGCTGCGGCGGAAATACCTCGCTATCGTGGCCTGTTGTGCTGCGGCTGCGGCCTTTCTGGCGGTACTGCTGGCATGGCTGGCGGGGGCTGCCAGCCAACCGATGCAGCAAACTCTCTACACCTGGATGACGGTAGGCGACTGGCAGCCGGTAATCGGTTTCTCGCTTGATCGCCTTGCCCTGGTGATGGTGAGTGTGGTCAGCGGTGTGGGATTGCTGGTTCACCTCTATTCAATAGCCTTTATGGCTGAGGAAACCGATCAACGCCGGTACTATTTTTTTCTCAACCTGTTTTTAGCCGGCATGTTGCTCTTGGTGCTGGCCGACAATCTGCTGCTTCTCTATCTAAGCTGGGAACTGATCGGACTCTGCTCCTACGCTCTGATCGGTTTCTGGCACCGGAAACCGCTATCAGCCAACGCTGGGCGCAAAGCCTTTATCGTCACCCGGATCGGCGACGCGTCGCTTGCGCTTGGCATCTTCCTGCTGTTCAGCCAATTTCAGGAATTGTCGTTAACCGCCCTGTTTACTAGCGCCACTGCCGAGTGGGAGACAGGCTCACAGCTAGCCATCCTGACGGCTCTATTGATCTTGGGCGGCGCTGTGGGCAAGTCGGCGCAGTTGCCATTGCAGGTCTGGTTGCCGGACGCAATGGCCGGACCTAGCCCGGTTTCTGCATTGCTACATGCCGCCACCATAGTCACGGCCGGCGTTTATTTGATCGCACGCACCTACCCCTTGTTCGAGTTGGCGCCCCAAATTCAATGGCTGGTAACAGCCATTGGTGCACTGACTATCGTCTACGGGGCCAGCGCTGCCCTGGCGCAAACCGACTTCAAACGAATACTGGCTTACTCCACCATCAGTCAGGTCGGTTATATGTTCCTGGCTCTGGGCTGCGGCGCCTACGCGCTCGCGCTGTTCCACCTCACCACGCATGCCTTCTTCAAGGCATTGCTGTTTCTGTCCGCTGGTGCGGTAATCCGCGCCAGCGAGGATGAACACGATATTCACAACCTGGGAAAACTTGGCGGCCATCCGCCTCTGGCCCGCTGGTCATTCCTGATCGGCGCCGCATCGTTGTCAGGACTGCCATTCATCACCGCCGGTTTTTATAGTAAAGACGCTATCCTTGCCACCACCTGGTCGGCACCGGCTGGTCCGTTATTGTGGGCTTTCGCAGCTTTCGGCGCCCTACTCACCGCGATCTATATCTTTCGCGCTTATCTACTTGTCTTCCATGGTCCAGGGCCTAGAAACTCGACCGCATCGCTTCCCCGTTCCATGGCGCTGCCGTTGCTCGTTCTGGCCTTGCTCAGTATCGTTAGCGGCTTCATTGAGTTTCCGGAAGGCTGGCCCGGTCCCCATCTCTGGAGCGCATGGCTCGAAGCTGAACTTGGTTTAGCAATTTTCCCGTCGCATACCATTACTTACAACCTCCAAATCATCGCCAGTCTGCTGCCGCTAGCAGGTATCGGACTAGCATTTATACTGCTGCGCCGCGAACAAGTAGGACAGCCACTACCTCTGGAAAATTTTTTACGCACCGGTTGGGGTTTCGACGCCTTCTACCATGCCACCTTGATACGCGCCTACCTTGCCCTGGCAAGGCTGTTGCGTGCCGTGGACGCGCTTCTGATTCAAGGAATGCTGACCAAGATGATTCATGGATATCTAGCCTTTGCCGTCATCTGCCGTCAAGGCATGGAGCGTGGTGCGATTGAAAAAGCGCTGGCCATGATGACACGTGGATTCTTGGCTTTCGCCATCATCTGCCGTCAAGGCGTAGAGCGTGGCGTCCTGGAAGACAGCATCGCCAATCTGGTGGCAGGACTGCGTTTTGGACATATGCGGCTCAGTGCCACTCAAAATGGTTTACTGAGCCGCTATGCCCTGGCGGTAAGTGCTGGCGTCGTATTCTTATTGGGTTATTTGTTATGGTGAAAAGGATAATACGATGTACTGGTTGAACATGTTGATACTTCTGCCCCTGTTAGGCGGTCTCCTGATCGGCCTGACAGGCCGCAACAGAACCACCTTTGCGCAGTGGGCTGCACTTGCCGTTACGAGCGCCGAACTACTGATCGTTCTGGGTCTGTGGTGGGTTGCAACGCCCGGTGCGAATGGTTATTTATACGTGGTACGCGTGCCCTGGATCCCTACCATGGGAATTCAATACTTACTAGGTATGGACGGCATCAGTCTGCTGCTGGTTCTGCTGACCGCACTGCTTGGGCCTGTGGCGGTGCTGGTATCCTGGCATTCGATACGCCACAATTGGTCCACCTTCGCTGCACTGATTCTCGCCACGCAGGCAGGTATTATGGGGGTCTTCCTCGCGCTTGACTTGGTGCTGTTTTATGTCTTCTGGGAACTCATGCTGGTGCCGATGTATTTCCTGATTGGACTGTGGGGACATGAACGCCGACTTTACGCTGCCTACAAGTTTTTCCTTTTCACAGTAACGGGCTCACTGTTAATGCTGGTAGCAATCTTAGGACTGTATTTTGTCCACGGTGAACAAACCGGCATATACACCTTCGACTACTTCGAATTGCTGCACACCCAACTCCCAGAAAGCAGCGGAATGTGGCTGATGTTGGGTTTTTTCGTGGCTTTCGCTGTCAAGATTCCGTTGTTTCCGGTGCATAGTTGGCTACCCGATGCCCACACGGAGGCACCGACGGCTGGCAGTATTTTACTTGCCGGTCTGTTGCTGAAAACCGGCACCTATGGCTTAATCCGTTTCTGCCTGCCGCTATTCCCTGAGGCCTCTGCGATATTCGCTCCAGTGGGTATGACTTTGGGTGTGATCGGTATTCTCTATGGGGCCTTGCTAGCCCTGGTACAAGAGGATATGAAGCGCCTCATCGCCTATTCCTCAATCAGCCACCTCGGCTTCGTGGTGTTTGGCATTTATGCCTGGAACCTGCAAGGCTTGAACGGTGCGGTACTTCTGATGCTGGCCCATGGAGTCACAACAGGCGCGATGTTTGCCTTGGTCGGCATGTTGGAAGAGCGTTCCGGCACCCGTGCGCTAACCCATTTGGGCGGACTGCTATCGCCGCTGCCTCGTTTAGGCGCTATGCTGCTGCTCTTCACGCTCTCTGCAATGGGTATGCCAGGACTGGCTAACTTCGCCGGGGAGTTCCTGATTATTGCTGGCGTATTTCAGATCTCGGTTGGGTTTGCCGTAGCAGGTGCCTTGGGCATTATTGCCGGGGTCATTTACCTGTTGTGGATGTATCAGCGCGCCATGTTAGGGGAGGTGAAAAAAAATCGAGCATGGATCGACCTTAATCTTCGCGAGACCGTGGCGCTGGGGATATTGGTAATAGCCGTATTGTGGCTGGGCCTGTACCCTGTCCCTTTTCTGGACAATGTACAAGTTCCAGTGGCCACACTCATTGAATTAAATACTGCTGCAATGGCAGGAACGGCAGATGCGCTCCACTGACCTGATTAGCCTGGCCCCTTTCTTTTTACTCATCTCAGGCGGTCTGACTGTACTGATGTTAGGTATCTGGCCGCAGCGTGTGTCGACCCGGTCACTAACAGCCGTCACAATGGCATTCCTGTTACTAAGTGCTGTTGCCACTTTATTTTGGAAGACACCATTCGAAATGAGTAGCATGCTGGTAATCGACGATATGAGTCGTCTTTTTACCCTGCTTTTCATGTTAAGCGCCGCAGCGATCGTCACCATATCTTACCGTTATGCGCCGACTCGCAACGAGATCCGGGAAGAATATTTGAGCCTGATCCTTTTTGCGACATTAGGAATGACCATGCTCGTAACCTCACGCAATCTGGTCAGCGCCTTTGTCGGCCTGGAAATCCTGGCCGTGCCGCTTTATGCCCTCATCGCCTGGAAACGGGAACAGAGCGCGATTGAGGGCGGGATAAAATATGCTGTGCTTGCCGGTTTTGCTGCCGCATTCTTTCTTTATGGTGTGGCGCTAGCCTACGCCAGTGCGGGCACCCTAGACTTGGTAGCGTTGGGTTCGGTTACCACCGATGAACGCTTACTGTTGTCAGTCGCCGTGATTCTGATGCTGGTTGGCATAGGATTCAAACTGGCGCTCGTCCCTTTTCATATGTGGGCGCCGGATATTTACCAAGCTGCGCCGGCACCTATCACGGCCCTGTTCGCCAGTATCGCAAAGATTGCGGTACTCATGTTCCTGATTCGGTTATTGTGCCTACAACTGCAGCATATATGGGAAGCGTTGCTTCCATTACTATGGATACTTGCCGTAATCAGCATGATCGCAGGTAATCTTTTAGCGTTGCATCAACAGAACTTGAAGAGACTGCTCGCTTATTCTTCCATTGCTCACCTCGGCTATATCCTGGTTGCACTGGCAGCAGGTACCGCCCTGGGCCGCGATGCCGCTATTTACTATGCACTAACCTATGCGCTGATGAATCTTGGTGTTTTTGCAGTTGTCGCTGCATTTTCTCTTCCTCACCAGGATCGTCAGGATCTGAAAGAATATCGTGGATTAGGACGCCATTATCCTGTACTGGGAATCGCGATGGGTGTTTGCTTACTGGCCCTCGCGGGCCTTCCGCCAACGGCTGGATTTGTTGCGAAACTTCTTGCCTTTGGCGCAGCTATAGAAGCTGGCCACATAATGCTTGCAATCATAGCGGTGATCAACACGGCGCTCGCTTTTTATTATTACCTGCGTATCTTGGTTGTTCTTTATAGTGAGGAAAAAAGAGAACAGAATGTTACGCAGCCTTCACAAGGAACATCCGCCATCGTTGTCGTTGTCAGTTTACTCCTCGTTGGACTTGGCACGTTTCCCGAGAGGATGTTGATGATTATCGGAACATTTTAACATCACAAACGCAGACATACTGTGGCCGAAGAACGCAGCCGAACATCAGTAACTGTCATGGTATGGGCCGAGAACGGGGTTGAGCAGATTCATAAAACTGCACGACATCCTTAAACATGACTTCACGTGCATTTTGTTGCAAATAAGGCATATGCCCACCATGATAGACCTTAAGCTGAATGTTATTACGTATCCGAGCATCCAGGGCCATTTGGTTGATCACGATTTCGGAAGCATAATACGGTGTCACTAAATCAAAGACGCCATGGAGAACTAACGTACGCATATTCGAATTAAGACTCATGGCTTGTTTCAAAGCCGTAGCCGCCTCGACAAATCCTTGTTGACCGTGAATCCCCGATCGCCAGTTCCATGACTTAGCAACATTGTGGTTTAGAAGAAGATAGGGGACGTCGGTCTTAAATTTTAAATGATCACGGATATAGCTGTTAAAAGCAGCCAGAATAGGCGCGCTGAGACGATCCAGGTAAAAATCACTGCCTGTTAGTCGTTGCTGGCCTGAGTCTGCATCCGTCAACGTAATCGAACCGTCATACAAGCTGACCACACGGCGCTGGTCGGCAAGCAGCGCTTTAGCGAAACGTGCCGGCGGAACGCGCCCATTCCAACGCAGCAGGGTATCCATGTCTAACCCAATCAGTCTGCTTGTCTGGTCAAGCCAATCCGGCTGGAATTTTCCTGCTGCCAAACCAGATATATATTTGGAAACTGCAGCCTGCTCCACTGACAAAAGGGAAGCGCGTGGCGCATCCGTCTTATAGGCTGTTTCGTTACTGCGCTCATGGAGTGCAGCGACCGCGGCATAGCTCGGCAGCAAAGCCACCCACGGCCAAAGACTGCGTTCATCACCCCTGAGAAAACTAAAATCAAGCACCGGCGAAACAAGCAGCAAGCCGCTGGGAGCAATACCGAAGCTGCTTTGCAGTCTTTTAGCCAGACGGGCAACCCGAAATCCGCCATAGCTCTCGCCGGTTAGGTAAATGGGTGACAACCAGCGATTTTCCGTTGTAAGATATGAACGAATAAAGCGAGCAAGCGATGCAGTATCTTCTACTACTCCCCAAGCCTTTTCCTGAGAGGCCCTTGTTCCTGAAGAAGCTGTTTTTGGTTTATCTTTATTGGTATTTTTGTCACGACTGTCATGTTTTATCATGCGACTGTAGCCGGTTCCCAAGGGATCAACAAAGACCAGATCCGTAAAAGCCAGCCAGCTTTTCGGATTATCTAATATTTTTGCCGGCATGGGAGGTACCGTCCCGTCTGCGTTAAATACGACACGGCGCGGCCCCAGCGCGCCGAGATGCAGATAAGCGGACGCGGCGCCAGGTCCTCCATTAAACACAAACGTAAGCGGCCTGGGATTTTTCTCCTTTTGTTCGGCCAGATAGGCAATATAGAAAATCTGACCCATTGGATTCGACCGTTTATCGTGCACTGTAATCGAAGCAGCAGTAGCCGTATAATTAAGACTGACTCCATTAGTCTCGAAGGTATGTTGTGTAACAGAACGATTCGCAGCATTCAGAATGCCTGGATTGTTCGACGGAATTGCCTGTACTTGCGCCTTTTCCGTTGCGCTCACCGCCTCCGGCATCCACCACAAACAGATCCAGCCGACCAGAACAACCAGCAACCAAAAATTCGCGCGTTCATTAAACTTTTCCGTTTTCACCGGTTCCTCACTAGATTGTTGCAAAATCTTGCGAAATCGCCTGTGTCACTGGGTCACCGCTGGCGCATTGATATTCCCAATCGCATCGGCATCCAGGTAATCGTCACATCCAAGCTGCTGAAACTCTGCTATCGCGTCATCCCGGCGTTCTTTCTGTTCCTCCATCTGCTTCGAAAAGAAAAACATATCTTCTTTACTGCCATGCTCTTTTGCGCGGTTAAAACTATTCAGAGAGTTAATTGTACCCGCTTGATTGGCATTTATCCGTTTCAGGATTTGTCGGCATTGCTGCATGATTGCCTGCTCTTCTGACGTTGTATCATCATGCCGGTCAACATTTTCCTTAGCAGCGTCATTTGTATTAACGGTGGTTCCTGAAGCATCCCCCTTGACAGGGTTTTCCACCGTTTTATCAGGTTGATTCACAATCACAGTCTCACTGACTTCATCATTTTTCTTCTTTTTGTCATCATTTGCAAATGTGCTGACACTTAATAACACCGTACAAAAACTGATCGATACGATAGACAAAATCCGCATCACATGACCTCCCAAATTTTTTCTTCATTAATGATAATAATCCTTTACAGGGGCTAACCAGATTGGCAAAGGTACAGGAAAATGAAAGTCCTTGTTATCAAATGGTGAGGTATTTACAATTCGGTACGCCGTCAAACAAACTATTTAAAAGAGCCGGGAATCCTCAATCAACAAGTAAAATTGATCACCCAGCGCCGTTAAACGACGGTCAGCCCTCTTGAAGCGAGGAAAATCTTTTTACTAAAACCAATTGGCTGCGAACAATGTATCAATATACTGAATACACGGCTAATCCGCGTAATTATACAAAATTGTATCTAGCCAGTAATCTGGCAATCATCCGATAACATCGCTATTCGGCCAGCGATGTATGAGAAATCAAAAAGCGGTTGTTCTTGGCAATTGCTGGTATTCCGGCTTATGCAGGACAGCGAATAAACCTTCTGGGCGAGTCCATTTTTTAAGCGAAACTGAAGAAACTCAAATGTCATCCTGAAGATTGCAATGACTGTTTCAACGCCTGCATAACCAGTTTCGCCAGGATTTCTCCGAACAGCATATGTTTTCCACAATACTCAATCATTTTTGGGCCTTGGCCATTAATTATTGCTACGGAGTCTGTTCCTGTCCCTGTAGCCGTTAATCCAGAAACCGGGCTTTTGATATTCAGCTCTTCGAGGGTTGCTGCTTTGGCTTCTGTAATTATTTGTACGCATTCAATCAGAGCACTTGCTGATAACTTTGCTGTTGTTACGATTATAATATTTATCGTGCCTGTTTTTTCTATTGTTGAAGCCATATGACGGTGTTCAGCCATATCTCCTGCACGACGTGCATTACCCAGGTCCGCTGTCAACAAGACAGCAGTTTTAACACCTTCGGTCGTATTTTCTGCCATACGAAAGGTCTTCATGGACGCAGTTGTCATCATGCCGACGCTTGCGCCATGCCAGCCATTTGCCAAACAATAATTGGCAATAGTGGTAGCGGGCAGTTCAGTCATATCATCACATTCTATTTCTGGCACGCGCATGTTTACAACATGATCTGCAAAACATTCTCCACCGTTTAGTACTGCGGAACTGATAACCTGATGGGGAATATCTAAAGCGAAATATAAATGATCAGGGCCATGCGCTGCGACAATATGCTCAGTTAATTGAATTTTAGATACTTGCATAGCATTTGAACAACACGACGGTTGCCTTTAAATTTAATCAAAAAAAACCCAATGATCCTAATTAATCATTTGCTCGCATACTGTTAGTCTCTGTTGCAAAAATAAAAATGGGCAACATTATTTTACAGACCGCGGCTTCGTCGATTTGCGAAACGATATAGCGACAAAAACAAATTTTTCCAAGCTATCATCATATAATATATGAATATTTATGCGAACCAAAAAGCAGCAAAGCAATTCACCATTCAATACATGTATAGACAATTTATTCACGACTAAATTCTTTTGGGATCAAAAAATTTACGTTTTATTAATTTTTTCATCACGTCACCACATTTTTATGCAGGATATATGATGGGACTATTTTGACTGACATGCCGCATTAATCGTAAAGATACCTATCTTTGATAATCGAGATTCATTTTGTTCAAACATCAAGCGGATTTATTTTGCCAGCTTATCTAAAAGAGTATGCCGCCTCCGCACCTTAAACTGCCAAGAAACGTTCTGTAGTAGAATTGATGACATGAAAAACCAAACACGCGCTCTGGGCAGCAACCGGCAAATAAAACAGTCCATGACAATGGGTTTATCCGGCGAAGACCGTTCAGTGGCACTGTATGCTTGAAGCTATTGGTTTAGCTCTCCTCGCAAATTTCTAAAAAACAATGATGCAACACTTCCTTTGCCTGTAAATTCTGAAAAATGACCGTACAAACAAACAGAAGCAAGAAGGATGCACCAACCCGACTGGTGATTCACGGTGGGGCTGGCGCTATGGTACGCGGCAAACTGACGCCGGAACGTGAATTTGCTTTTACGCAGTTGCTTGCTCAATCACTGACGGCTGGCCATGCCATACTTACTGCGGGTGGTAGCAGTATTGATGCTGTGATCGCAGCGATTGTAGTCATGGAAGATTCACCGCTGCTTAATGCCGGCAAAGGTGCGGTATTCACTCACACCGGAATCAATGAGCTTGATGCCTCGATCATGGATGGCGCCACACGTATGGCGGGTGCTGTTGCCGCGGTTTCTACGATCCGCAATCCAATCCGTGCCGCGCATGCCGTGATGAAAAAAAGTAAGCACGTAATGCTGATTGGCCAGGGTGCAGAGGCATTCGCTGCCGAGCAAGGACTGGAGATCGTGGATCCGTCATATTTTTTCACGCAGTTCCGCTGGAATCAGTTACAAAAAGCGATTACTGAAGACCGAGTGTTGCGCGATCACGACGCTGATCCCGCTGAGCCATTGCCCGGCAAGGATAAAAAGCACGGTACGGTCGGTGCCGTAGCGCTTGATCGCTACGGCAATCTTGCTGCCGGCACTTCGACCGGCGGCTATACCAACAAACAGTTTGGTCGAGTAGGCGATACGCCAATCATTGGCGCAGGAACCTATGCAGATAATCACTCAATTGCCGTATCTGCAACCGGTAGCGGAGAAATGTTTATCCGTGCCGCAGCCGCGTTTAATGCAGCCGCCCAGGTGCGATTCCAGCAACTGCCAATTGCCGAAGCGGCTGATAATACATTGTCAGAAATCGCTGCCATCGGCGGCGATGGCGGTTTGATTCTGCTGGATGCTAAAGGCAATTACGCGATGCGCTTCAATACCAGCGGTATGTACCGCGGCACTATTGGCAGCGATGGTGTCGCGCATATTGGTCTTTTCTCTGGAGAGGAAGTCCCGCTAACGTAATTGCATGTATATATCCTGAGTATCCGCTCAACCTGCCAAGACTCATATAAGCAGTCATCTGCCTGTTGCTGATAAAATAGTGAAAACACATCAATCGGCCAAAGCTTTGCGATGCGATGGATAAAGCTCAAGCGACAATCGGAACCTGAATAAATGGCTTAGGCTCATTTTCTGGTTCTATTTTCATCAAGAAAAGAACCTGCAACCGAATAAAATGTCGAAAATTTTGAACAGTTAAGTTAATGTTATTCTGAAATATCCGCTTTGAAAACTTCTTCAAAGCAGGAAAATTTATACCGCTGTGTTTTTACTAATCAGACAAATAGCTGAATCAACCGGCTGTTAGTCGCCACTTGAAATATAGGTATGGTTGGGCTCATTCGTATCATAATGATATTTCTACCTCAGAAACAAATAATCTGGGGATGGACGGTATTGATTCTTTTTCTGCAAAGCATTTTTCCTGCACATGCTTCGAGCGTTCTATACTTGCAAGAACTAATCCGGCAGCTTGGGATTAAGCAACACGATTTCGTTAATTTAGAAGCAGGTAAAGTTGTATCTTTCAATATCGCCGAGAACAACGATAAAGAGCTGGCAGTTGGCGCCATTATCTATGTACCGGCCTTACCGACCGAAATTATTGAATATGTCAAGAATAAAAATATGGCGTCAGTGGACGCTGATGTCATTTCACAGCATGCCATCCCGGCACACGCAGAACCGGAAACTTTCAAGGGCATTAACTTTGAAGGTGAGCAAAACGAAGCAGTAAAATTTTTGGCAGCGAAACCGGGCAACTTATTTAATCTTTCAACTCAAGAACTGCAAGCACTTCAGGTTATAAGCCCAACACAGATTCATTTAGCATCACAAATATATAATAAAATTTTGTGGCACCGCTTTCATGCTTACCTTAACAACGGCTTGAAAGGAATTGCAACTTATGATCGAGGTGCCGGCAAAGAAGCCGATCCCGGTGAGGAGTTGCTGACAGCGACAAAGAACGACAAAAAGTTGGCGCATCACTTTCCAGATTTATATACAGTCTGGCTTAACTATCCCGCACCGCTGCCACCCGGTGCCAATGAGCAGTTTTTCTTAGTAAATCGCCAGGTGGAGGGCCGGCCGACGGCTGTTCTTATGCACCGGGTTATACTGAACTTAGCGTCGGGCGGAATCATTCTTTCCCGGCAGTTTTATGTTGGACATTCATATAATTCCAGTCAACTCAGTATCGAATGCCTGCCCTATCGTAATGGGTCACTGCTTATTTCGATGAGCAGAACTTTTACTGACCAAGTTACAGGCTTTGGCAGCAGCCTAAAGCGTGTTGTTGGCCGCGGGCAAAAACACCGTAAGATGGTCGGCTATTTAAGAAACTTGAGCGATAATTTAAAAAAAAGTGGCTCGCTAAATTGTCTTGATTATCACTCCAAATGCTGATTCCCTGCATTCATAACCTGCAATATAGTCAGTAGTGAAGAAAAAAGCAGTGCACCATTAGTTCCAACCGCTCAAACTACTCCATGTCGTCCGACAGAAATTCAGCTAAAACCGATCGCTTCGATCTGCGTAAAATGAGCAACCATATACTGTATCTGATTTCCAGACGGTGGTCTTATTCTTACCGGCAAAATTGTCGAAATTAATACTATCTCTGGAGCTGGATATTGGTCATTATGTTTGGCAATCCCTTGCATTAACGACATTTATTCTAATTCGCATGGAATAACCGGCAATTGAATTAACGGCAGCCCTCAGTTACACTGGAAACGCTTACTTAACATATTGATCAGCATCTAGGCAGATCTAAAGGAGTATTAATAATGAGAGCGAGTGTCATATTTGCTTTGATGTTGTCCATGCTGCTTCTTTTCCCATTTCAAACCAAAGCAAATGAAAAAATAACGGCAGATATTTATTTTAACAGAGCGGGCGTGAAGATTCTCAGTGGCGTCACCAATGTGGCTACTGGATGGCTGGAACTGCCAAAAAATATCGTTATATGGCGCCAAAAGGAAAAAAATTCATTTGTTGGTTTTACTGAAGGAATGTTAAGAGGCATCGTCCATACAGCGAGCCGAACAGGCAGTGGCGCACTGGATCTCGCCACTTTTTGGCTTCCCACTGTCCCAAGTCCGGATCCATTGTATATTTGGGATGATTTTTATGAGGAATCAAGGTATTATGCGTTCCGTACCAGTGAGTGACATGAATAAGTCAAATACTGATTGATATTTCACATCGAACGGCAGGAACTGCTCATCGGTCATCAGCCAGTTTCTGTTGCAGTTCTTCTGGTAATGAAACGGCAAGGAGACGTATACCAGAAATTATGTATTGACCACTAAGTAGCGCCTTTCTGACGGAAGCTTAATTTATCCAATAGCTTGAATATTTTTGATCGCTGCTAAAATTATCTCAGAAATCAAGCTTGACCGTCCGCTGGAAAAGTCTACAAAAACAACTTCAGCGCCCCCTTCTGCAGCAATCTCTTTAGATTTTTGGCTATAAATTACATACTTCATGGTTAACCGTTTTTCTCTTACCTGAGATACGCTTGCACCCAGAGTTAACGTATCCGGATAGGTGAGCGGTAACAAAAATTTGCACTCAGTTGCACCAAGGATAGGCGCTATTTTAGTCTTTTCCATTTCCTCCATCACTCCGATACGCTCAAAGTATTTCATCCGAACATTCTCAAAATATCTGAAATAAACAACATTATTGATATGGTTTAAAGCATCCATATCACCCCATTCCAACTGCTGCTGCAGGATAACCGGAAATCCTGTTATTTTTCCCGTCATTTTAGCGCCTCAATAATCAATAATCTGCCTTAAAATATTCTCTTTCCCCCATACCCAAAATTCCCGAATAGATTTTAATTTAAAAATTTGACATAGTTACTTTCTTATCATAATTTAAAACTTTAATTGTTGTAGTATTTAATGATGGTTTACAAGGTGCTTTTAGGCATATCAAACACTGATTTGTCTGGTCAAGCTACCCATATTTATATACCAAATCGTTACCCTGCGGTGAGCAGCAATAGACTGCGGATAATAGAAATGCCTACAAGGAGCACACAGAGATGAATCAAGCGCGTCAAGCAGCTATTTCCGCTGCAACCCAATATCAGCGAATTACAAAACCGCACAGCTTTTCTGAGATTCCCTTCAAAGACCTCTTCGGCGCCAATGTTTTTAATGAAACCGTGATGAAACAACGTCTTCCCAAGGCAGTTTTCAAGTCTTTGGAACGCACCATTAAACGTGGCGAAACGCTTGATCCTTCGGTGGCTGATGCCGTCGCGACTGCCATGAAGGATTGGGCGATTGAAAAAGGGGCAACACATTATGCGCACGTATTTTATCCGCTGACGGGTTTGACTGCTGAAAAACATGACAGTTTTTTAAGTCCGACTGATGAAGGCATAGGTATTGCTGAATTTTTAGGCAGCGCACTTATTCAAGGTGAACCAGACGCCAGTTCATTTCCTCACGGTGGTATTCGTGCGACATTTGAAGCACGTGGATATACGGCTTGGGATGTCACCAGCCCTGCATACATTTTGGAAAATCCCAATGGAAAAACTTTATGCATTCCAACCAGCTTTGTCAGCTGGACCGGTGAATCACTCGATAAGAAAACGCCGCTGCTGCGTTCCATGCAAGCTTTGAATAAACAGGCCCAACGGGTGCTAAAACTATTTGGCCATGACAATCCAAATTTAGTCATTGCCACAGCCGGCGCAGAACAAGAATATTTTCTGATCGACCGTAGCTTCTTTTTCGCCCGCCCTGACTTGCATATTGCCAGTCGAACCCTTTATGGCGCTGAACCGCCCAAAGGACAAGAATTCGAAGATCAATATTTTGGCGCCATCCCCGAGCGCATCCTGGCTTGCATGCTGGAAACCGAGCGCGAGCTTTATAAATTGGGCGTTCCGGTGAAGACGCGCCACAATGAAGTGGCGCCCAGTCAGTATGAGCTTGCACCGGTATATGAGAACGCGAATGTCGCCACCGATCATCAACATCTGATTATGCTGACGCTGCAGCGCGTCGCCCAAAAGTATGGCCTGGCTTGTTTGCTACACGAAAAGCCTTTCGGAGGGATCAATGGTTCTGGTAAGCATCTGAATTGGTCAATGAGCTGTGCGGGAATTGGCAATCTATTAGATCCGGGCCAAACGCCGCATGATAACGCGCAATTTTTGATTTTCTGTGCAGCAGTGATCCGAGCGGTTCATCAATATTCCAAATTGCTTCGAGTGACCATCGCTCATGCTGGCAATGATCATCGTCTGGGCGCCAATGAAGCGCCACCCGCTATTATCAGTATCTTTCTGGGAGACATGTTGACAGATGTTTTTGAGCAAATTGAACAAGGTAATATCAAAGGTTCGAAGCCAGGCGGTTCGCTAACTGTCGGCGTAGAAACGCTCCCACCACTTCCCAAACATAGTGGCGATCGCAACCGCACCAGCCCATTCGCCTTTACCGGAGATAAGTTCGAATTTAGAGCATTAGGCGCCAATCAGTCAATTGCCGGTCCTTTGGTGGCACTGAATACTATTGTCGCCGAAAGCTTGGATGCGATTGCCACGGAACTGGAAAAAGAACTGGATGGCGACCGGTCGGACGCAGAAAAATTCAACCAGGCAGTTCAGAAAGTCCTGCAAAACGTAATCAGAGAGCACAAAGCCGTAATCTTTAATGGTGATGGTTATTCACCAGCCTGGCATAAAGAGGCGGAAAAACGCGGACTGCCCAATCTGAGGAATACGGTCGAAGCATTGCCTGAATTAATCAGCAAAGAAAACATTCAATTGCTTGAAAAATACAATGTTCTAAGTGAACGGGAAACGCATAGTCGCTATGAAATTTACATGGAACGCTATTGCAAGGATATCAATACCGAAGCGAATCTCTGTTTAAGTATGGCTAAGCAAATGATATTACCGGCCGGTTACCGGTACATGGGCGAATTGTCGGCCATCGCTTCGTCGGCTAAATTTAACAGCCAGACTGTCAGCAAAATTGCCGAATTAGTCACTGATTTGGAACAGGGCATCGACCGGTTGGAGCAGGTAGTGGCGCACGAAACATGCGCCGATGTTTTAAAGGATGCGCAGCATTACCGCGACCTGGTCATTCCTGCGATGGGAAATCTTCGTCAAGTGGCGGACCAAATCGAAAAAATCGTAGCCGATGACTTATGGCCGCTGCCCAGTTATCGTGAGATGTTGTTCATTAAATAAATCGTGTATGCAGAATCCGGAGAAACAACTGTTCGAGGAGGCCATCAGCTTAAAATAAGACCTATTCGTAGCCGTGTAATAATTGAAAAAAGATTAACCAGGAATTGAAAGGTTATCGGTGTGCTGGCCTGATTTTTCGCGTGATTGAACATTTTATTCATTGTCTTGATGAAGGAAGTTGATATGCGTATTGCTCAAATTGCCCAGGTTTGTGTGCCGGTTCCGCCGGTCAAATACGGTGGAACAGAGTTAGTGGTCTATTTACTGACGGATGAATTGGTGCGTAGAGGTCATGACGTAACGCTGTTTGCGACGGGAGATT
>BQJA01000035.1 GCA_021604405.1 Nitrosomonas sp.
TTAACATTGATTCCATTATTGGGTGCTTAAACGGAGAGAATAAACAAACCTGTGTCATTAATGTCCCAGCTCTCATCCCGCGCCTGTTTCATTAGTGTCCTGCTGTTGTTATTATCAGCCTGTGGACCCATGAAGAATAATGTCGATACCGGCACGGACCAACAGATTCTACATCTTGGCAATGCTGGTGAACCGCCAAGCCTGGATCCGCATCTGTCAACAGCTGTTAATTCCGGCAATATTATCGTTGCTTTGTTGGAAGGGCTGGTCACACCTGATCCAGTAACATTGGAACCTGGGCCTGGCGCAGCAGAATCCTGGGATATCTCCGATGATTTAACCACTTACACGTTTTACCTTAACCAATCAGGCCGCTGGTCTAATGGTGACGTGGTACAAGCCAGTGACTTTGTGTTTGCCTGGCGGCGCCTATTGATGTCCGCACTGGCGGCAGAGTACGCGTATCAATTGTTCGTTATTGAAAATGCTGAAGCTTTTAATAAAGGTGAAATTGAGGATTTCAGTAAGGTCGGCGTAAACGCGGTCGATAAATTTACCTTGAGAGTCAAGCTCAACGCGCCCACTGCTTATTTTCTTTCACTGCTGTCACATCCGAGCACTTTTCCCGTTCATCCTGAGACTATTCAGAAACATGGTGATATTGATGATCCAGGAAACTTGTGGACCCGCGCAGGCAATTATGTCGGTAATGGGCCTTTCGTGCTGACTGAATGGGCGCTGAACAGAATTGTCAGGGTTGAGAAGAACCCTTATTACTGGGATGAAAAAACTGTCAGATTGCAGGAAGTTCGATTTTATCCGATTGACAATTTCGTCACTGAAGAACGCATGTTCCGTTCGAGTACATTACATGTTACGGCGGGAGTGCCGGAAGAGAAAATTGCTGCCTATGTCAGAGACAAACCGGGCTTGATTAATATTTCACCTTATCTCGGTACCTATTTCTACCGGTTTAATGTCAGCCGGCCACCCTTTGATGACATCCGGATCAGACGTGCATTCTCGATGGCGGTTAATCGTCAGCAAATTGTCAGTGCAGTGTCAAAGGGCGGCCAGATACCCGCGTACAATCTTACACCAGACAATACACTGGGCTATACGTCGAGAGCGAGAATTCCTTTTGATATTAAAGCCGCCCGGCGTTTAATGGCCGAGGCTGGTTACCCGCAGGGCAAAGGCTTTCCAAAAGTTGAAGTCTTATATAATACTAATGAGGGTCACAGAAAAATTGCCATTGCGATTCAACAGATGTGGAAGATAGCGCTGGGTATCGAAATCAGATTGTACAATCAGGATTGGAAAGCATTCCTGGAAACTGAAAAAAATGGTGATTTTTCTATTGCCCGGGGCGGCTGGATTGGTGACTATGTGGATCCAAACACTTTTCTCGATATGTTTTTGACCGGAGGCGGTAATAATCGTACCGGCTGGTCCAATCAGGTGTACGATTTTTTAATTAAACAATCGGGTCGTACCGCAGAGATGGATGAACGATTTGAGCTGTTTCAACAGGCTGAAAAAATATTGATTGATGAAAGCCCGATTATTCCTGTCTATAACTACACGGCGATTTACCTGAAATCGCCAGATGTCAAAGGCTGGCACGATAATGTTCTGAATGAACATCCACTGAAGTACGTCTATCTCGAACGGGATAATTAAACACTGATGTTAAAGTTTATTGGCTCTCGTATCCTGCAAGCCATTCCGGTTTTATTGGTGGTCATCTCTGTTACGTTTGTTTTGGTCCGGCTCGCGCCGGGCGGGCCTTTTGATGCAGAAAAAGCGGTTTCCCCTTATGTTCTGGAAAAGCTCAATGAACGCTACAATCTTGACGCACCCCTGCACGTACAGTTTATCGATTATTTGTCAGGTATTATGCAGGGGGATTTTGGTCCGTCGTTTAAATTCCCGGCGCGTTCTGTGACAGAGATGATAGCGGCTGGTTTGCCAATTACTTTCGAACTGGCATTTTATGCCATGCTGGTTGCGCTGCTTATTGGCATATCCGCTGGTTTGCTTGCGGCCATTCGTCCCAATACCGTTCAGGATTATGTTCCCATGTCTGTCGCCATGATTGGAATTTGCATGCCTTCTTTTCTCATGGGACCGGTATTAGTTTTAGTTTTCGGCATCTGGCTAGAATGGTTACCTGTGTCAGGGTGGGGGTATTCACCTGGCGATAAAATCTTACCCGCAATAACGCTGGGTTCAACCTATGCAGCCTATATTGCCAGGCTAACGCGTGGCAGTATGCTGGAAGTATTGTCGCAGGACTATATTCGTACCGCCAGAGCGAAAGGCTTGCCAACCCAGACCATTATTTTCAAACACGCCTTGAAAGGCGGCCTGCTACCCGTCGTTTCTTTTCTCGGACCAGCAATTGCCGGATTATTATCCGGCTCTTTTGTGGTAGAAACTATTTTTCAAATCCCGGGCCTCGGTCGTTTTTATGTCCAGGCTGCCTTTAACCGTGATTACACCATGATTATGGGGACGACTATTTTCTTCTCAGTATTGATTATTTTCTTCAATATGCTATCCGATATTATTGCAGCCTATCTAAACCCGCGGTTAAAACTGGGTGATAAACAATAATGAATAGTCTGAGCAGTGCAGATATTGTGCAGGGGCGCTCACTGTGGCAGGACGCCATGGCCCGGCTTTGGAAAAACCGATTAGCCATGATTGGGCTTTACATATTGTCTTTCATGGTATTTATTGCGCTGTTAACACCGTGGATTGCGCCCTATTCCTATGAAGCGCAGAAACTGGATATGGGCGCTGTTCCTCCTAATACACAGCACTGGCTGGGTACTGACACTTTCGGCCGTGATCTGCTGACACGGATAATGTACGGTGGCCGGATTTCGTTAGCGGTCGGCTTTATTGCTACCGCTGTAGCGTTACTTATAGGCGTGCTGTGGGGTGCGATCGCAGGATATATTGGTGGCCGCACCGATGCAATCATGATGCGAATTGTCGATATTCTCTACGCGCTTCCCTTTATGATCTTTATTATCCTGCTTATGGTCGTATTTGGCCGAAGTATACTATTGCTGTTTCTTGCGATAGGCTGTGTTGAGTGGTTGACGATGGCACGGATTGTCCGAGGGCAGGTGTTGGCAGTACGCCATCAGGAGTTTGTTGATGCGGCGGTTGTTCTTGGTTTGTCGCACTGGCAAATTATTCGCCGGTATATTATTCCCAATATCCTTGGCCCAGTTATCGTTTATATAACGCTGACAATCCCCAGTGTAATGTTACTGGAAGCATTTCTCAGTTTTCTTGGGCTTGGGGTACAACCGCCACAGAGTTCATGGGGTTTGTTGATTTCTTATGGCGTGGAAACGATGGAGGAGTATCCATGGTTGCTGCTCTTTCCAGGGCTGGTGTTGTCAATTACCCTCTTTTCTCTTAATTTTCTTGGGGATGGTTTGCGCGATGCGTTGGATCCCAAGGCTTCCAAGGATTAACCGTCGTGGCATTATTGAGCGTTGATAAACTGACCACCAGTTTCTATACACGAGACGGTATCGTCAGAGCCGTACAGGGAATTTCCTTTACCGTTGAACATGGAGAAACGGTGGCTATTGTAGGTGAATCCGGATCAGGAAAGTCGGTTGCCTGTTATTCGCTGCTGCAGTTAGTACCGCAACCACCGGGTAGAATTGAATCTGGGCGCGCGTTCTTTAATGGTATTGATTTGCTTCAGTGTACTGAACAAGAAGTCATGAAATACCGCGGTAATCATATTTCAATGATTTTCCAGGATCCAATGACATCGCTTAATCCTTACATGAATATTGGGGAACAGTTAATTGAACCGCTAACTTATCATCACAAGACTAGTACGGCCAATGCACTGAAAAAGGCGGAAGCAGCGTTAACAGAAGTGGGTATTAGTGAAGCCAAAAAACGACTGAAGCAGTATCCGCACGAGTTTTCGGGTGGTATGCGCCAACGGGTTATGATTGCGATGGCGCTGATGTCGGAACCGGAGTTGTTAATCGCTGATGAGCCGACTACCGCGCTTGATGTTACGGTGCAGGCACAAATCTTTGAACTGATCAAAGCCATTCAGGCACGCAGAAATCTTGCGGTTATTTTTATAACGCACGATTTGGGCGTCGTCGCACAAATAGCGGACCGCGTGCTGGTGATGAATAACGGTGAAATCGTCGAGCAGGGCAGCACGCGCAATATCTTTAATGATCCGCAACATGAATATACCCGCATGTTACTTGATGCGATTCCCGTCAGCGCTAAACCCGAACCGTTCCGATATCGTGCCGGTAATGCCAAGCGTATAATTTTGCAACTTAAGGATGTCAACGCCAGCTATATTGAACAGCCTGCCAGCCTGTTACACTGGCAGGAGAAAAGGTTCAACGTGGTCCGGCATGTCTCTCTTAATCTTCACAAAGGTGAAATTCTAGGGCTTGTTGGCGAATCCGGCTGCGGTAAATCCACGCTGGCAAAAACAGTGCTGCGGCTTGTTACTGAAGACAGCGGCAGTATAAAATTCGACGGGACTGAATTGACCACCCTGAGCGCGGCTGGAATTAAAGATCTACGTAAAGATTTGCAAATTATCTTTCAGGATCCCTATGCATCACTTAATCCACGTATGTCTGTCTATGACACATTGCTGGAACCATTAAAACTTCATAATATCGTTGCACCAATAGAATATGAGCGGACGATTTCGCAGCTGATGGATGAAGTTGGGCTGTCGCCAAGGGATATCCGCAAATATCCCCATGAATTCTCTGGCGGCCAACGACAGAGAATTGCGATAGCCAGAGCGCTGGCGGTAAGGCCGAAACTCATTATCGCAGATGAACCGGTATCCGCGCTAGACGTTACGATCCAGGCACAGGTATTGGAATTGATGCTGCATATTGTCGATAAACATCATCTTTCCATGATTTTTGTTTCCCATGACCTTTCTGTAATCCGCTATATCTGTGATCGAACTGCGGTCATGTATCAAGGTGAGATTATTGAGCTCGGCAGTACGGAAAAAATCTTCAACCAGCCGCAACAGGAATATACGCGAAAGTTACTGTCTGCAATTCCCGTTCCCGATCCAGAATACTATGGTCATACCTAGTCAAATACAAGGTAATCGGCAAAGGTGCTGATCGAGGGCGCAAGTGATGAGGCGGCAGAAGATGCAATTGCGGAATATTTGCTGGAACAATTTGAGCGTGAGGAAACGGTGCTTCTCCTTCTTGGTCCGCGAGTACCGTGAAATCGGTGGGTGATCGTTGCGACATAGAAAAAAACACTGTTTGGTATCGATGTGGTCGTTGATGGTAAGTTTGTTGGTAACATTAAGAGAGAGCAGGAGGATACGTCATGAAAACGATATATAGGATTTACCCTGGAATCGGTATAGCCAGGATTGGAAATAGCAATAAATTTTATATTGGTCCTGAAGCACCGTCATTTTCTACGAAAGGTCCTTTTAAAGAAAATGGAAAGATAAAAAAACAAGCAGCTCGATTCAGAGTATATGAATTTGAAATTGACGAATTTGGTAATGAGAACATCATTAAAGAGGTGATAGCATCCGAGTCAGTTAAAATTAAGTTGGGAAGTTCATCTTAAAAACAAGAAAGCAGCGTCACGGACAATTCCTGAAGAATCACAGACTGTACGAAATCCGGGCTACGATCAGCAAAAGCTTGAAATTGAAGGTCGGGATAAAATTTCCGGACCTGGTAAAAAAAATAAGGATATCATCGGTCAGATAGAATTTGTTAAGAATAACAGATTGGAAGGAAAGGACGACATTGTCTTAGGGCACTTGGAAACGGACGAAGCCGGACGATTAATTGTCATCGGCGGCAACGGTGTGTCAAAATCGCCGCTAGGAACCGCGTTAAATAATTTTGCAAATAATCCGGGGTGGTATGATGATTGTTCTGATGGTCCAGTCAGCGCTACGGTACAAATTGAGGGTGAAGTATTTGACGCGGAAAAGGCTTGGGTTGTTATTGCGTCGCCTGCTTATGCCCCGGATATACACAATGTTGTAACCTGGTACGATCAGGCGAGGAATATTGAGGCCAGGGTATTTAACCCAGGTCTTCACTTGGTTACGCCATCGTTCACAAGTGATATATACCCCATTCTTCGCAGTGCATCTTTGCTGCAGTGGGTCAGTTTATCTGCTAGAAGCGGGCATGGAAAGGAATGCGCGGTGATTTTTTAGCACCAGAAATGCTTACTAAACTTTCTGATAATTCAGACGCAAGCAAGGCAACGAGAAAAGGCATATTTAGTAGGCTGATAGAGCCGAATACGCCGGCACAACGTGCACAACAGCGTCCACTGGCACCAAAAAATATGCCCAATCTTTATAGTGGCATTGATCCAGAAGATAGAACAAAATATCAATACGCATCATTAACACCGTATCAGTATTCATTGATGCAAAAATGGGCAGACGGTGATTTCATTTCTGACTGGGATGGCGAACCGGTTGCATGTGATTTCAGTGAGATACCATTAGAAAAACAGCCAGACGCCCTGAATAAGGCAGCATTGACCGGTTGTATCGGCGGCCCATTTTTTCCGGGAATTGAAACGACTTATATTATGGCTTTGGCGGAAACTTATGAAGCACCGTGCCGTATTAATCAATTACTTCCAGCAGGCCATATGACGGAACTGATGGCCGTGCCCTGGCAAGCGGACTATGTGGCTTGTGGCGCACTTTGGTGGCCAGCACAGCGTCCTGTTTCTGTGCAAACTGACGCTGGCTTTGAGAGTTTTTCCAGAGGCATACAGGGATATAGCGGGATGGTGAAGTACTGGAATGAATTGGGATTCATTGTACAGGAGGGAAATACGTATAGCGAAGACGAGAGAGGTGCTATTCCATAGGGCAGCCTTATTATGAAGGTCTGTGTCATTGGCGGCGGCATTGCGGGTATGTCCACAGCACTTGCCGTAAAAGATATGGAATTGAGGTTACACTGCTTGAAGCTTCAGGTTACGATCGGTATTGTGCAGGAGAGCACCTGGTTTCTCAAGGAATAAATGCGCTTGCTTCATTAGGAAGTTCTGCGGCCATTTGGGAATCAAATTCTGTTAACTGCCATGAAATACAAAGCGCATGGGGAAGCGGCGAATTTTATACAAAGGACTCAATCTTAAACCCTTATGGCGGCGGCGTACTTTTGACACGTCCAGATTTTGATGCTGAACTGTCACAATATGTGCGCAAATCTGGAATTGATCTGCGCACAGACTCACGAGGATGTTATTTGAAGAGGAGACTGAATCAGTGGTTAATTAAATACAAAAGCAAACGTGGCAGTAACGAATTGATTGCAGACTTTGTAGTGGACGCAACTGGAAGAAACACAAAATTTGCGCTTTCATTAGGCGCCATTAAGCTGAAATATGATAATCTGATTGCCATTACCGGCTTTATTACACCCGGAGAATTCAAACATGAGATGCCAGCTGGCACGATAAAAATAGAGGCGACCTCTTATGGATGGTGTTATTCCGCTATATTAAAAGACCGGACTATGGTCGTTTCGTTGATGACTGATAACGATATAGCGGCTGAATATGGGTCAACAGAAAAAGCTTTTCGGTACTTAATCCCATCAACAAATATAGGTTCTAACATAATTAAGAAAGGTGGTGAATTTGAGACGATTACTGCTTGTTCTGCTCAAACGCAAATTTTAAATAAAGTGTCGGGAGACGGATGGTTATCGGTTGGAGATGCTGCTTGGAGCGCGGATCCGCTTTCATCTTCAGGTATGTTCAAAGCAATACGATCAGGCATCAATGCAGCAAAAGCGATAAATGACTGCCAACTGAAAAAAGTATCAGCGCTTGAGCGTTATGCGCATGAAGTACGAACGGAATTTTACAAATATCTTGCTGAACGCGCAAGATACTATAGGATGGAGGTCAGGTGGAGAAATGAGGATTTCTGGAAAAAAAGACACCAATTAAATTGGTTGGAGTCGCCAGTTAAAGTACATCCTATGCACCGGATAGAATTTGATCCGGGTGTAAGCCCAAAGAAAAGACAACATATTCGCAACGTTGTGCCAAGTATAGATTTAGATCTTTTGATAAATGTTCTAAGCAAAAGTACAACTGCTTGTGAAACGGTAGAAGTATATAAAAAATCTGCGGCTGGCTCTGTAACCGATAAGGAAATAATTGTTGCGGTTCAAGAATTACTTGCGTTGTAGAAATATAACGCATTGAATGTCAGAATCATGAGAGAACATGTAGCCAGATGACAAACATGAAGGATGCCAATCTTTACTCAGTGAGGGATAACGATTGCGCCAATATTCAATCAGGCCGTTAGCAGGAGAATTATCGGGATGGTTCTTGGAAATGCGACATGATCACGAATAAATTAGAAGATATGCCGCAGGCCCGCCTGATTTTCTTACCCTGATATTCTGAAAGAATTGAATCCCTATTATTATAGACCGATGAAATTACTAAAAATTATTTTTGGAATCAGTTTAATTGGTTTGGTATGTATTGTCATAGCAGGTCATGTTTCACCCCGATTTTTTGTAAAAACCGCCTATGCTTACGTAAAGTCTGAGTTTACCAATCTTCCAGATATTCCCAGCCAAACACTACTGAATCTCTCCAGTGACCAACGTAACATTTATATTATTGTCGATGTACGATCATCAGAGGAACGGGAAATTTCAATAATTGGAGGCAGCATTGATCAAGCGCACTTTGAAAGCAATATTGAAGCCTATCAGAAGAAAAAGGTCGTTGTCTATTGCACGATTGGATATCGCAGCGGTTTTTATGCGGAGACGTTGCGTCGGCAGGGACTGGATGCCTACAATTTAAGTGAAGGGGTACTCGGATGGATACAGGCTGGTGGTCTACTGGTAAATACCGATGGTCAGATAACGCCGAGGGTACATGTCTACAGTCGTCCCTGGGATCTTGGGGTAAAGGACCATGTCGCTGTGTTCTAACCTGGTAAAGGGATGTCAGATTAACAGCAAAACCAGTGATGGATGTTTTTTCGTAATTAATTATTCAAGAATGCTGTTATACAATTTGGCGAAAACTTGTCCAACGTAACTAATTTGTTCAGGGGTATGCGCAGCATTGATGCTGCATCGTACGAGAGATTTATTTTCTGGCGCAGCGGGCGGCAAAATTAAATTTACATAGATGTTATGTTCGAGCAAACCATTCCATAACGCGAGTGCTCCTTGCGGACTGTTCACGGTAGCGGCGATTATGGGCCCGGGTTCCGGCCCGAGCTGGTAGCCGGTTTTACTGAGTTTTGTGTAAAGTTGCTCGGCATTATTCCATAGTTGGCGGCGTAAGTGTTTCCCGTTACGTAACAGTTTCAGTGCCGCGCGTGTCGATGCGATCGTCGAAGGTGATGGCGATGCCGTGAATATATATGGATGGCTGATATAACGCAGCTGATCCAGTTGCGGGTGATTGCTGACACAGAATCCACCAATACTGCAGAGGCTTTTGCTGAAAGTTCCTGTGATGAAGTCAACTTCGTTAATTAGTCCTGTCTTTTCTACCAGGCCTTGACCGGTGTCGCCAAGAACTCCTAAAGAATGCGCTTCATCCAGGAGCAGAATGCTATTGTATTGTTTTTTGATGTCAACGATGTCCGCCAAGGGTGCTTGATCACCCAGCATACTATAAATACCTTCAGTTATAATCAGTGTATTTTGAGCCCGTTCACCCAAGCGGCGCAGTCTTTTTTCCAGATCGGTTGCGTCATTGTGGCGGAAACGGATGATGTCGGCGCCGCTTAGTGTGCATCCGTCATAAATACTTGCATGTGAGTCACTGTCGATCAGAACAACGTCGCCGGGACCCACCAATCCCGATATTGTTCCTAGATTGGCCTGATAGCCGGTTGTGAATACAATGCTAGCATGGCATTGGTAGAAATCAGCGAATTCCTGTTCGAGCGCACGGTGACCTAGATAGCTCCCGTTTGCCATGCGTGAGCCAGTTGTGCCGGTACCTTCTTTATCAATTGCTTCGTGCGCCGCTTGCAGACATTCAGGCGCAAAGGATAGCCCAAGATAGTTATTTGTGCCAAGAAGAAGGATGCGGCGTTCGCCAATTCGTGCCTCAGTTGATGAGTATATTTCTTCAATAGGAATGCCAAACGCACCAACGCCATCGGGTAATAGTGCTTTTCTCGCTGTAGCTGCCGCATCAAGCTTGTCTAACAGGTTCATGACGATTCGGTCTTGATGCGGTGAATTAAGCTCGCAAGGTCGCTAACTGTTTGAACATCTGCAAGTGCATTTATTGGAACGGAAATATCAAATGTGTCTTCTATTTCCATAATTAGATTCAATAGCTTAATGGAATCAATGGATAGTTGATCGATAAGACTTAAATCCGGCGTAATCGCAATGTCTGTATTACTGATGTTTTCAAGGCGATTGCAAAGTAGTTGCAAGATTTCGTTGTAGCTGTTATCAGACATAAGCCAATTCCGGGTTAATTGCCAGGCTGCAAATTTTCATAAGATATTGGGCAGCGCATCGCGCAGTTTTATCGACGGATGCCAATTTGGCAGGGCATGCATTAACGGTGTATTATCGCATAACCAGTCCGGGTGTTGTAATTCCCTGGCTTTGCCGGGCGTTAACATCGGCGCGTAATGCAAAAGACGAGACAACCATAAATTGATATTTGCAACTAAGCGAACCAATGTTATTGGAATAAAGAAGCACCGTACCGGGCGCCGCCAGACTTCCTGGGTAATGGCAGCAAGTGATTGATAGCTATAGCCACCCGGGTTGCCATCATCCAATTCAAAAATACCGTTGGTAGTGGTTTTGGTTTCAAGCCAGCATTGCACTGCAGCAACAAAGTCATTAACATGTAAGAGGCTGAAATGATTGGCAGAATTTCCCACAACAGGCAAAAAACCATATCGTGTTGCACTAAAGATGGGTTTTATTTCCTTATCACCCGGTCCATAAACCGCTGTCGGACGAAAGACTGTCCATTGCAAATTTTCTGAAAAGTCGATCAAGGTTTGCTCGGCCATTTGCTTGCTTGTTGCATACCAAGAGAGTTCGGGTTGACGGGCAGCAAGTGAAGAAATGAGAAGGAAACGAGGCCTCTCAACTTGATCTAATGCTGCACGAAGCAGATTCTTCGTCCCTTCGACGTTGGTCTGTGCAAACGTATCAAGTGAGTTGCCTCTGACTTGGCCTGCGCAGTGTATGATTGCAAATGCATTCTTTATAAGTTTGTGCAGAGCCGCAGTGTTACTTAAATCACCTTGAATCCACTTAACGGACTCAGTGTCCTGTTGTGGCTTGCGCCCTAAAGCACGGACTTGATATCTACACTTAACAAGTTTCTGTAGGATTGCGCTGCCAATAAATCCAGAAGCGCCGGTCAATGCAACTACTAGCTCCGGCATTTCTGGTTATCTATCTCCCGACTCAACTGCCGGCAGTGGATCTGTAAGATTGGTGCGCTGTATAAATCCTTGCCGTGCAGCGAAGCGTGATAGTTTCCCAGACGAAGTCCTTGGTAAAGTATGAGGCGGTACTAACTCAACCAGGCAGTTAACACCAAAAGCCATATAAACCATTTTCTGCAGCCGATTTATAAGGGTTTGCCGCTCTGTTGCCGCGGACAGTCGGCATTCAATAACCAGTACAATCTTGGTTGTACCGTCGTCATCATTAATGCCAAATGCAGAAGCCTCACGGGAACGCACTTCCGGTTGTTGTTCAGCAATTTCTTCAATATCTTGGGCGCGTATATTACGACCGTTCACAATAATGACATCAGTCCGTCTTCCTGTAATATAAAGATCGCCATCAAATAAGAAACCGATATCGCCTGTATCTAACCAATTCCCTGGTTTAAGCGCTTTGTCGGTTTCTTCCTGGTTATTGAAATAACCGGACATGACACTGCTGCCGTGAACTAAAACACTGCCTACCATCATACCGGGCAATTCTTGACCGGTTTCATTGACGATTTTTACCGTATGGCCTGGTAATGGTTGTCCGCAATTAACGAATTCGTTGTATTTTCTACCCGCTGCTTGCAGCCGTACCGCCATTTTTTTGTCTACCAGTGTCTTGGCGTCTATCCTTATACTTTTTAAACCATGATTAATTTTTGAGAAGGTAACGGCTAATGTGGTTTCGGCAAGACCGTAACAGGGTAAAAAAGCACGGTCATTAAAACCGACCGACGCAAATTTCTCAGCGAATTTTTTTAAAGTATCCGGTCTAATCATCTCTGCGCCAATTCCGGCAGCACGCCAGCAACTGAGGTCGAGGTCTTTCAAATCGGATTCACGCACACGCATCGTGCATAGCTTCAGTCCGAATGGCTGACTAAATGCTATGGTACAACGGTTACGGCTGATTAAACGCAGCCATTGTAATGGTCTGATGGCGAAGTCGCGTGTTGCCAGATAGTCAACAGACAATTGTGCAACCATCGGCGCAAGAACCAGACCGACCAAACCCATATCATGATAAAAAGGCAGCCAGGAAGCGGCACGATCATCGGGCTGTATTTCAAGTCCATTGCAAACAATGCCTTGAATGTTGCTCATTAACGCCCGTTCAGTAATAACAACCCCACGCGGCGCCCGTGTGCTGCCTGAAGTAAATTGCAGATACGCGGTTTCATCAGGAAGGTTCGTCTGCGGTTCTGTATCGGTTACAGGTAACTCTGCTAATTGTTCCGGCGTGCCGACCCATTTTATCCCCGTTGTTTCTTTAGCTGCTTCCTCTAGGAAATTTACGTAGTCAAGATTTGCTAATGCAATACTTGCCTGGCCGCTGTTGAGCATTGCGCCTAATTGTTGAACATACATAGCATGACTGCCCAAATTGACCGGGACAGGCATTGCAAATGGAACGAGACCTGCATAGCGACATGCAAAAAACAATTCAATGAATTCTGGCGATGTATCCGCAATAATCGCGACACGGCTACCCCGCACTAGGCCAAACCCAGATAGACGCTGTGCCGAAAGGCGTGCTTTTTGCCTTAAATCGCGATACGGGAGAACTGACCGTAAGTTACCTCTTGCGTCATGGAAGTTATAGCCTGTTGTTCCTTTGGCGGCATATTCCAACGCTTCGATCAGTGTATCAAAATCGGCCAACCGCTGCATTTGTGCATTGATCGTTGGCGTTACTGATATTTGTAAGTCGCTTGAAGGTTGAGAATCAAACGCTTGCGTTAGCGGAGCGTTCAACTTGGTTATTGTCGAACTCAAGATCTTCCCCTCGAAGTAATTATACTTATCATCTTGCCCTTTTAAAGCAAGAAAACCTGGCGAATATGCCAACTTTTATTAATCCGTGAACTTTATTTTTGCTGGTAAAAAGCATTAATTCAGATAGTGAAAAACGAAGTCGCTTAGCAAAAATAAGTGTGTCATATTTGATAACTGCGCAGCTTATATAAGGTGGAATTCCCTGTCAAGGCAATATTTAACAGCTGTTGCGCCAGAACAACAGAACTTTTGAAGACCACTTAAACAGCTCCATGAATTGCTCTGGGAGTAAGAATTTTTGTTACTTTTTGCTTACATTTTGCGTAACAATTCATAACATTTTTAATTTGTTTATTATCAGACTGAAAATAAATGAATTGAATGTTTTTATCGCAACTAAAATCTGAAAAGATGATCATTTCAATACAATAACTAAAACAGCAGTCGTTATTGCGTGCATTTATAAGTTATTTCCAATGATATACCTTATTGGGATGTGCGGACAGAGGCAGCGTATGTCAAGGGTGATTGTTTCGACTCAATTAATTTTACCATTCTTAATTATTAAAAGCGTCGTTCGGCGAGGATTTGCTACAAGCTGCAGGGTCAGCAGGCAACCGTCTTGGGATGGTTGAAAAAATGCTGCGAGTATTAATGGCAAAGAACTTACGAATACAATTGCATGCAGGTGATGCCCAGCAAAAATCGACGCACTGCACAACTGTACTCTAGCGGGCAGGTTTATAAGGTAGCATCGTCTCACAAGCCCTTCACGATGTCGGGATTTGGCTGGATGGTCAACTGTGTTAACACATTCTGCAGCATACTTCGGTTGATCTTCGCGCTACAGCCGTCGCACTTTTTTAAGCTGAATGGCCGCGTTATTGTTCCTGGCGGTCTTTTGTGGTTGGGTTAAAACGCGCCATAAATTTTCGATCGATATGGTTTTTCCAGTACCAGACCCATTTTCCAGCGGCAAATAGGGCGCCGCGTGAAGCAACTGCATGACGTCCGCCAGTGGCCAATATGCTTAAAAAACGATGTTGCGGTTTAAAGGGTCGTAAAGACCGTCCGGTAAGTGTGGCGATGAGGTTGTTTGTTAAAATGGGTCCTTGACGTACTGCATAAACACCGGCTTTGGGTAGAGGCGATGGTGTGAATGCAGCGCAGTCACCAACAGCGAAAATATCTGGGTGAGAAATGCTGCGGAGGTATTGATTTACTTGGATGAAGCCTTTGTTGTCACAGAGCAGGCCGCTTTCAGCCAGCCAAGGCTGCGCACCTGCATCAATCGCCAGGGTAGCAAAATCTACCGTTAATATTTGACCATTCGCGAGAAGTAATTGATGAGGTGTGATGGCGGTCACTTTTTGATTGCTAATTATTTTTATGCCCAGCCGTTTAAGGTGTTGTGAAAAAAAATTCTGGACATGTGTATTATGTGCTGACAGAATGGATTTATCTGAAGTGATTAATGTAAAGTCTGCACGGATATTACTGGTATTGTATAAGTGATAATGTATTGCCAGTAGTACCTCAACGCCGGCAGCGCCGCCGCCTATCATCACGATATGGTAAGTCTGGTTTTTAGCTGTTGCCGAATTTAACCATTGTCGCCAATGGTTGAGGAAAATGTTTATTGGTTTAACGGCACAGCCATGCTGGAGAGCGCCATCTATCGTTTGTTGTCTAGGTCGTGAGCCTGTGTTAATTGACAGGAGGTCGTAACTGAGCGAAGGGTGCTGATGACAGATTATTTTTTTTTCTTCGGGATCCAGTTGCTTAACGGTACTGCAGATGAAGCGAATACCTGCCCACTGGCAAAGTCTCCGCAGGTCGATGTGACAATCATCAAAGCTATAATGGCCAGCGATCAGCCCCGGCAGCATTCCCGAATAAGGCGTGTAGGCATTTTCGCTAACCAGCGTGATTTGGAGCCCGGATTCTGGCTTCTTGGCCAATTGTTGGATTACGGTCACGTGGCTATGGCCACCACCGATCAGAATTAAATTTTTTTTCTTGTGAAGGCCAAGCAAGTAGGGGTTCATAAATAAGTCATTACATATATTATTGCTGGGTGTCAGAAAAATACAACACATGTGGATCATGTGTAAAGAAAAATGCTTAAATACAAATATCGGTGTTATGTGTAATTGGGAATTGCATGTCTATGGGTTCAATTTATACTTAAGTTCCTTTTAACATTATATTTATTAGTTATAAATATAGTGCGGATGAAATTATTTAACTGCTCCATGTATGGGTGGAATCGTAAAGCCGATCAGACACGTTAAAAAATATTAGGCGCATTTCTACTGTTAATTAAGTAAAATATTGCATGAATTTCGATTTATTATTAAGGCGTGGGTAGTATGTCTATGGATTTTCACTATTAATTACTTTGTTTACATACTTACGGAGGTTATCAATGAAATCAAGTAAAATCAGTACGCTGGCAGCAGGGGGCGTTCTTTTATTAGCAGCAGGATTGTTGTCAGGATGTGGCGAAGAGCCGGAAGATGCGGTAAATCAAAGTGAGGGAATGGCTATTGCACCCATGCCAAGTGAAGAAACAGCAGGAGAACCAATTGCTACCCTGGAAGATTCGGAAGATTTTGGTTTAGAGGGTATGGAAGGCCTGGAAGGAATGGATACGATTGATGGCATTGATACGACCGATGAGCTGAACGAAACGGAATCCATAGACGATCTATTTGAGAGCATATCGGAAACTACTAACGAAGCTGCTGATGCGACTGCTGAAACTATGACTGAGTTTGCTGAGACTACCAGTGATGTTTTCGAAGAAAGTATTGAGGTAACCCGGGATGACGTTGTAGAGGAAGAACAAACCGGAGATCAAACAACGGCATCATCGACGTATGAAGAGACTCAAGAAACACTCATGGTTGAAGAAACGAACGTAGTTGAAGAAACTGCCATGGTTGAAGACAAAGCGATTGAAGTTGTGACGGTAACGCCCGAAATTATACGTGGTGTTCAACAGGCGCTGCTTGATGCCGGTTTTAATCCAGGGCCGGTCGATGGCATAAGTGGACCAAGAACATTGGCAGCGCTTGAAAGTTTTCAGAAACAAAATAATATTGCAGCGGGTCAATTCACCAAAGAAACGTTACGAGCGCTTGGTGTAGACTATTAAGTTATACTTTTAATTTATTTGCGATCAGTTGTTATGAGCCAAGCGTATTTTGGTACGCTTGGCTCAGATCATTATAAGGTCATGCCCTGTCGGGTAATACCCATGTTCCATTTTTTTGTTTATGAGACTTTGCTCCAAGGTTTATAAGCAAAGCGCATTGCATGGTCACTAAATTATGATCTTATTCGGCCACTATGAAATTTTGGAGGGTTAGTTTATGGGCGTTCCTTTACGTCAACAGATAGCAGTAGGCACCTATTTAATTAAGCAAAAGCTGAAAGGTGTTAAAAAATATCCACTTGTGCTGATGTTGGAGCCATTGTTTCGATGTAATCTGGCTTGTGCAGGCTGTGGAAAAATTGCACACCCGGAGGAAACGCTTGACCGTCGGCTTTCCTATGAAGAATGTATGCAGGCAGTCGATGAATGTGGCGCACCCATGGTTTCCATACCCGGAGGCGAGCCGTTGCTGCACAAGGAAATGCCAAGCATTGTTGCAGGGATTATTGCCCGCAAGAAATATGTGTATTTATGCACCAATGCGTTGCTGTTGAAAAAAAGAATCGACGATTATCAGCCGTCGCCATATCTGACGTTTTCTATTCATCTTGATGGCTTGAAAGAGCGTCATGATGCTTCGGTTTGTCAGGATGGTGTGTTTGATCGTGCGGTTGAAGCGATTAAATTGGCGCTTGGCAAAGGATTCAGGGTTACTGTTAATTGCACATTGTTTCAGGGTGAAAAGCCTGAAGATGTGGCAGAATTCTTGGATTATGTAACAGAACTGGGGGTTGAAGGATCAACGATTGCGCCCGGTTTCAGTTATGAACATGCGCCGAAACAAGATGTCTTTATTAAGAGCCAGGATACCAAGCATTTGTTTCGAGGTATTTTTGCAATCGGTCAGAAATTGAAACGTAAGTGGGTATTAAACCACTCCGCGTTATATCTTGATTTTTTGGCAGGAAATCAGAGTTATGAATGCACGCCATGGGGTAATCCGACACGGAATGTGTTTGGTTGGCAAAAACCTTGTTATTTACTGGCGGATGAAGGTTACGTGAATACTTTCCAAGAGCTTCTGGATGAAACGCCGTGGGAAAAATACGGCAACGCCACGAATCCAAAATGTGCGCAGTGTATGGCACATTGTGGCTATGAGGCGACTGCAGTTGAAGACACGCTGCAACATCCAATCAAAGCATTATTGGCGAGCATCAAGGGTCCAAGGACGACAGGTGAAATGGTTGCTGAACCGATTCCTAAGTGGATGACTAAAGAAAAGAAAGACCCAAAAAAACTTTCGGATATCTCTGTCTCGGTAACGAAATAGGCTGAATTTACCTTCATAGACTTTGACTTGGCCGCCATGTAAGAAAAATGAGCGAGGAAACAGTGGCAATAGTGGCTATAGTGGGCGCTTTAATGTGGTGGTCATTAGTGCTTATTCCATGGCGGCCGTGGCAAACATGCGAGAGAATCGAGCCGGATGCCGTTGGCACCGGGTCGTTGTTGGACGATATTACGGTATTAATACCAGCGCGTAACGAATCTCAATATATTCGGCAGACTCTGCAAGCGCTGCATAAGCAGGGAAAAGGTATTCATGTGATCGTGGTGGATGATCAATCTGTTGATGACACCGCGACGCAAGCCCAAGAAAATGGCGCACACGTAATTATTGGCAGTACACCGCCAGTTGGTTGGAGCGGAAAGTTATGGGCGCTCGAACAGGGCTTGCGTGAAGTTGATACGCCCTATGTACTTCTGCTCGACGCCGATATTGAATTGATGCCGGGGATGGTGGCCGCCTTGAAAACCAAAGCGCAACAAGAGAAATTTGCATTGGTCTCGATAATGGCAGAGCCGCCGTTGGCGGGATTTATTGAACGCCTGTTAATGCCGCCTTTCATTTATTTCTTTAAATTGTTATATCCATTTTCATTAGCGAATAAATCCAGTTCACCTGTGGCAGCTGCTGCCGGCGGCTGCATTCTCGTTAAAACGGAAGCATTGCGTGCAACGGATGCTTTTCTCAGTCTCCATGATGCGCTGATTGATGATTGCACATTGGCGGCTCGCATCAAACAGGCGGGTCTGAAATCCTGGATTGGTCTTAGTCATTCAGCGCGTATTCATCGTGGTTATCATAATCTGAAGTCAGTCTGGGAAATGGTTGCACGTACGGCATATACACAGTTGCAATATTCCCCATTGATGCTGGGTATTTGCACATTAGTAATGGTTTGCATGTTTTTGCTTGCACCATTTGCGCCACTCGTGTTGTCCAGCACGGAAGCGTTTATAATTTGCGCCTTGACCTGGATCGCCATGATGATAACTTATTTCCCCATACTTATTTATTATCGACGTTCATTACTCTGGGGGCTGACATTGCCAATCGCGGGTATTTTATACTTGGCGATGACATGGACTTCGGCATTACGCTACTGGCAGGGTGAACGTGCGAATTGGAAGGATCGCCGTTATGGAAGTAAACCGCATCATTAAGCTCACACTATATATTTTAACCGTGGTATTTGTGCTGCTGATCGTGCCGTTGTCCTGGGCTGAAAATGCCAAGACAGATGGCCCGGAACAGACTGTCAATAATCTGCAGAATGCACTGATCCATGCAATGCGTGAAGGGGACAAAATGAATTTTCAAGAGCGTTTTGATTTTCTTGCCCCCGCAGTTGATCAATCCCATAATTTTAATTTGATCGTTCGCACGGTCCTCGGCGGCTACTGGGCGCAACTGGATTCTGAGCAACAACGTTTGATTGTTGATACCTTTCGCCAGCTGAGTATTGCCACCTATGCGGGGCAATTTAAAGAATATGAGGGTGAGCAGTTTGAACTGCTGCAGCAACGTTCCTTGCCACGTGATCAAGTCTTAGTACGAAGTCAGTTTATCAAGTCGGATGGTGACACGGTAGACTTTGATTATGTCTTGCAGCAGGGCAATGATGGCTGGCAAATTATCAATATTCTGGCTGATGGTGTCAGTGATCTTGCATTAAAACGTACAGAATATCGGGCTATCCTGCAACGTGATGGTTTTCAGGGACTAATAGAGTTGCTTGAGGAAAAAATCGTGCTGGCCGAGCAAGGATAACTACAGCCCATCATGATGAAATCCGCGTATGGTGCCAGCAGCAATCGTTTTTTTGCGCACTGGGCTGCTTTCGCTTACCGAAATGCGATTTGGATAATACTGACCGCGTTTTTGGTTGCTGCGCTATGTGGCGTCTATACTGTACGTAACCTGGGGGTACACACCGATACCACCGATATGCTCTCGGAAGAGCTGCCGTTTCGTGCGAATGATATCCGCTATATGGCAGAATTTCCCCAACATAATAATACAATATTGCTGCTGGTGGATGCGCCGACACCCGAACAGGCCTATTCTACAGCCAAACAGCTAACAGAAACGCTGCAAGAAGATACCGATAATATTCATGATGCTTATTATTTAAGCAGTGATCCGTTTCTTGAGCGTAACGGCTTGCTCTTTAAAACGATTCCGGAATTAAGCTATATCACAGACCAGCTGTCGGCCGCACAGCCGCTGATTGCGCGCATTGCCAGCGATCCCACGCTTTATACACTGGTCACGATACTTACTGAAGCGATTGAAGAATTACGCACAGGCCGTAAACTTGAATTGACGTCAATTTTAACTGGCGTCAGTACAACTATAGCAGCACGTCTTGCGGGTGAGCCGCGCGCACTGTCGTGGCAAGCACTTTTTAGTGGCGAGAAACAAGAAAACGTATACCAGGAATTAATACTGGTCAAGCCAAAGCTAGACTATAGCCAGCTTTTTTCAGCACAGCAACCGATTGCCGCCATCCGTGATGCAGCGCGACAGATTGGCTTAACGGATAATACGCCAGTGACATTGCGGATCACCGGTGAAGCTGCATTGGCTTTTGACGAGCTTAACAGTGCGATGCTTGGTGCGCAAGATGCGGGTTTACTTGCGCTTGCGATGGTGGCAGTGGTTTTATTTTTTGCGTTGAAGACTGCGGGCGCAATACTGGCTGTATTACTGAGTTTAATATTGGGCATTATACTGACCGCAGCTTTTGCTGCCTTTGCGGTTGGTCACTTGAATCTAATTTCCATTGCTTTTGCAGTTTTATATATCGGGCTTGGTGTGGATTATGCGATTCACTTTTTATTACGACATCAGGAATTAAAGGGAACAGATTCTTCGGTGTCCAATGCATTGTATGCCGCCGGGGGTGATATCGGGCATGCATTAACCGTATGTGCTGTTACCACTGCTATTGGATTCTATGCTTTTATACCAACGGCTTATCAAGGTGTTGCAGAGTTAGGAATAATTTCTGGTACGGGTATGCTAATCAGTTTGTTGGTGACACTTACGATTGTACCGGCAATGCAGCGTTTTTTTCCGATACGGCGAAGACAGTTACCGATTTCACATGGAATAATCAGCAGTCGATTATTGGATTTGCCAATTAGGTCACGAAGATTTATATATCTAACAACATTACTCGCATTAATAATTGCAGTTGTCGCATTACCGCAAGTCAAATTTGATTATAATTTATTAAATCTTAATGATCCGGCGGCTGAATCAGTCCAAACTTTTCAGGAATTGCTTGCGGATGAAAAGGATACGGCCTGGCATTCAGTAGTGCTTGCGGATAACCAGCGGGAAGCAAAACAGATCGTTACGCGTCTTGAGAAACTGCCGGAAGTGGATAAAATTATTTCAATTTTTGAACTTGTGCCACGCGAGCAGGCTGAAAAACTGGCGTTAATTCATGAAATGGCGCTTACGTTAGGCCCCGTTGTTTTTATGGACGCATCACTTGGTGGCGGCAGTCATACCATTACTGAACAGCGTGCAGCACTTGAACGATTGAAGAATTCACTGGATCGGTTTATTTTTGAGCAGCCTGATCATCAGACCGCAGCTTCAGTTCGCGCCTTGAATACCGTTTTGACCGAATTGCTGGGTTACCTTGATCGGCTCAATTCCGAGGACGGTAATAATCAGTCACAATTTCTGGATGCTATGGGTCAAGACGTGCTTGGCTTATTGCCTGAGGCGCTGGAGCGTTTACAGACCGCTTTTGAAGCCACGCCATTTACTCAACTAGACTTACCTGAATCGTTAAGTAGTCACTGGTATAGTAATAACGGCGTGTATCGGATTGCTGTTTACCCTAAAGATAATATCGGCAACAATGATGCGTTACGACAGTTCGTGCGCGCTGTACAGCAGGCTGCGCCACAAGCGACAGGTGTGCCGGTAATCAGCCTTGAAGCTGGCGAAGCAGTTGTTGACGCATTTATTCATGCTTTTTCGCTGGCGCTAATTGGCATTACACTGGCGCTGCTGGTATTGTTAAGAAGCGTCTCTAACACTTTGCTGGTTCTGGCGCCATTATTGTTGGCAGCGTTGTTTACCTGCGCTGCAACGGTGTTATTAAATATTCCGTTTAACTTTGCCAATATCATTGCTTTGCCGCTACTACTCGGTATTGGAATTGATTGCAGTATTCATATGGTGCATCGATGCCGGAACACGCCAGTATTTTGTGAAAATCTGTTACAAACAAGTACAGCACGGGCCATTTATTATAGTGCCTTGACGACTATGGCCGGTTTTGGTAGCCTGGCGTTTTCACCGCATCAGGGTACCGCCAGCATGGGCCTGTTACTCGCGGTGGGTGTCGTGTTAACCTTGATTTGTGTTCTGATTATACTGCCAGCGATATTATATCCATTGAATCAACATAAAGTTTAATCTTTGGGAAGTGCCAGTGTCGCGGCAAAAAAACCATCGGTACCGTGCTGATGAGGTAATAGCTGTAAAAATTCTCCGGTATCGATGGGTATTTTTTGCTGCAAAAATATTTTAGCGCAATCTTCCAAAGAAAACCGCGGATGGTTGGAGAGAAAGCTTTCCACAACTTCCATATTTTCTTCCGGCAATAAACTGCAGGTCGCATAAACCAGCCGCCCGCCTGGTTTAAGTAATTTGGCAGCGGCTGTCAAAATAGCCGATTGTTTTTGCTTGAGTTCTTGAATACTCTGAGGAGACTGTCGCCATTTCAAATCCGGATTCCGCCGTAATGTTCCCAGACCGCTGCACGGTGCATCAACCAGAACCCGGTCTATTTTTCCCGCCAGACGTTTTACTTTATTATCGTTTTCATTGGTGATCAGTTGCGGATGCAAATTGGACAATCCAGAGCGCTTCAAGCGGGGTTTCAGATTGTTCAGTCTTTTTTCAGACGTATCAAATGCGTAAATGCGACCGCTTGAACGCATGAGCGCGCCTAATAGCAGCGTTTTGCCACCTGCACCAGCACAGAAGTCAACAATCATTTCACCGCGCCTTGGCGCGAGTAAATAACCCAGCAATTGACTGCCTTCATCCTGGACTTCTATTTGTCCAGAGAGAAATAAATGGTGCCGGTTAATTGCGGGTTTGCCCGTAAGTCGGATGCCCACCGGCGAATAAGGCGTTGCTTCTGCTTGGATGCCTTCCTGGCATAAAGCCGCTAATATTTCATCACGTTTGGTATGCATGGTATTAACGCGTAAATCCAGCGGCGCTGGTTGTTGTAATGCGCGCCCAAGCGCTAAAATCTTGCTCTCGACCATGACATTCTGTAGCTTCTCAAATAACCACGTTGGAAATTCAGCCTGGACAGAAAGTGGTTGTGATTGCATAGTTACCGCTTTGATTTCAGCAAGCCATTTTGCTTCTGTTTCACTTATTACAGATTTAAACTCGCGTAAATTAACGCCTTGAAATTTGACCAGATAGCTCAGTAACAGTGCACGGGGCGTTGCATTCGTTACGAGGCATTCAAGAAAAAACTTGTGCCGTAAAATACCGAAAACAGCCTCGGCAATAAAAGAGCGGTCACCGGCGCCGAGCGTTGGATGTTCGCGAAAATAGCGGCGTAAAACGGCATCGGCAGGATATTCCATTGGAAGGACGGCACGAATTGCGGAAATCGCCTGTTCAAGGTGAGCATAGGAAAAGTGCATTTAAATTTTTTTTAACAAGAAATAGCGGGTGCCGTGTAGGGCACAGTCAGGATGAAAAAGTGTTGTTAACGAGTATTATAAGCATCAGCGTAACTTAAATTGATATTGGTAACCATTTTTTCAAGTTCAAGTCCATCTTTTTCAATTGAAACAATACGGACTGGTAACATGTGATGCACGGTAGATAGCCATATTTTTCTTTTTAGATTGTCATTATTATCTCGTTGCATTGTCAATACGATTGTGTCAAGTTCTCCGATTGGCGTTTGCAGTGTTTCTTTATCTACCGCATAACGGATAAATTCGAGGGTACGCCCATCGGTGATGTGGGCATTGATTGATCCCTCGGGTGGTGTGGAAAATACGAAGTTGTAGGAAAAGCTTAACCGGTCTAGTGTACCGTGGGGTAAAGATTTTTCTTCTTCGTCATTTTCATGTTGAAGTGTCAATACATCATTATTCCAGTCAAAAATCGCCACGCTCGGCTGTTTATCGTTACGCTGATCAGAGAAACGTGTCGGCTGCAAGCCCAGTTTTGTAATGCTGCCCCAGCTATTGCGAAGAATACTGCCGGGTTTTATTAATTTTGTGATGCCACTCGGCCGTGCTTCACTGGTAATATGGTATTGGTGCGTGTTCTTATTCTGTTCAATTTTTATCGTTTCATTCAGCTCACCGCTACCCATGCCGGTTGTTACTGCGTAACTGATATCAATACGATCCGGCAAATCAGTGGCAAAAAGTGGAAAACTCAATCCCCAAAGGAGAAAAACGGGTAGGAGCATTTTCATTCTTGTAATCCTGGCGAATAGAGCACTTTGCCACTATTTTCGGCATGCGTTTGGGCGGTATTTGTATTGATTACTTCGATAAGATTATATGAATTTTTTAACCGGTTTTCCATGAACCAGCGGACAGCCTGCGGGTAAATACGGTGTTCCTGCTGCAGTACGCGTGCGGCCAATGTATTTTCAGTATCACTCGGCAATATCGGAACGGCGGCCTGAATGACGATAGGGCCATGGTCGACCTGCGGCGTGACAAAATGAACGGTGCAGCCATGAATTTTGACGCCCTCATGCAATGCACGCGCATGGGAACCAAGACCGGGAAAGGCAGGCAATAATGAAGGATGAATATTCATTATTCGTCCCAGGTAGTGATTAACAAAACTATCACTCAAAATACGCATGAAACCAGCTAGCGCAATCAGATCCGGTTCATAAGCGTTAATCTGTTCGGATAGGGCGGTGTCAAACGTCGTGCGGTCGGGAAAAAGGCGATGATCCACAACAACTGTTTTGATGCCACGTGCTTCCGCTATTTCCAATCCGGCTGCGTTTGGGTTGTTGCTGATTACTGTTATATTTTCTACCGGTAATTTTGCTTCTAGTAGCGCTTTCATATTGCTACCACGGCCTGAGATAAGAATAACAAGGGATTTCATAGTGCGAGGAGTTTGCAATATGCTATAAAACAATAGTCGTGGGCATTTCGTCAGCGCCGCGCGATTTGATTTCGCCAATTTCCCAAGCAGTTTCACCACAACGCTGTAAAATTTCAATTGCCTCATTGGCATGTGCGGGGGCAACAATCAGGATCATGCCAATGCCACAATTGAAAACGCGATGCAATTCATCGTCGGTCACATTACCATTTTGCTGCAACCAGTGGAATAATGGCGGCATAGTCCATGATTTTTTGTGCAGTATTGCGGCTAAATCATCAGGTAGAATTCGTGGGATATTCTCGACAAGCCCGCCACCGGTGATATGTGCGATCCCTTTAACTGGCAGTTGCTTCATTAATTCGAGCAAAGGTTTTACATAGATGCGGGTCGGCATCATAATCGCGTGACTTAGCTTCTTTTCGCCAAGATCGGCGGATAAATCGCTCTGATTGGTTTCGATAATTTTGCGAATCAGAGAGTATCCGTTAGCGTGCGCACCACTGGAAGCCAGCCCGATAACCGTATCGCCTTTTTGGATGGTCTTTCCTGTGATAATCGAATCTTTTTCAACAACACCAACGGCAAAACCAGCGAGATCGTATTCATCTGGGGGATACATACCCGGCATTTCAGCCGTCTCTCCGCCTATTAGCGCGCACCCTGCTTGCTCACAACCAGAGGCAATACCGCTGACGACGGTTGTGGCGGTCGCGATATCCAGTTTGCCGCAAGCAAAATAATCAAGAAAAAATAAAGGTTCAGCGCCTTGCGCCAGAATATCATTGACGCTCATTGCGACTAAATCAATTCCGATACTGGCATGCTGGTCCAACTGGAACGCGAGTTTTAACTTGGTTCCGACGCCATCGGTGGCCGAAACCAACACCGGATTGCGGTATTTACTGGAGATTTCAAACAGGGCGCCGAATCCGCCGATACCCGCTAAAACCTCCGGCCGCAAAGTGCGTTTGGCATAAGGCTTGATATTGTTAACCAAACGGTTGCCCGCATCGATATCAACACCCGCATCCTGATAAGACAGTGGGTTTTTTGATGAATTAGAATTTTCTGGTTTGAATGAAGTCAAGTTGGTTCTCGCGCGGTTGCAGGTGAAGTTGTTTTTTGATGACTAATAATTTTACCGCAAATGATTTTTAATATGCCTTGTATTATCGGGTTTCAGCCCGACAAATAGAAGAAACCGGGATCTTTTTTACTGTCTAGTGGTCGCTGATATCGGGAATCATTTTTTATGCCGGTCTTTTTTTTTCGAACTTGCAAATGTACTTTAAAATATTTAATCATTTTATAAAATTGCTAGGCTTATGACACTAAAAGTCTGCATTATTGGCGCAGGGTCTTCGGGACTGGCGGCAGCCAAGGCGCTGCGGGAGAATAGTGTCATGTACGACTGGTTCGAAATGGGGTCAGGAATCGGTGGTAACTGGCGTTACAACAATGATAATGGCCGCTCAGCCGCGTACGACTCGCTACATATCGACACTTCCAGAGATCGGATGGCTTATGCTGATTTTCCGATGCCCAAGGCGCTGCCTAATTACCTGCATCACAGTCAGGTGCTTGAATATTTTGAGCGCTATGCGGAGCATTTCGGGCTTATTCCATTGGTGACTTTTAGAACACGTGTTAATCATGTAACGCGGCTTTCTGATGGCGGATATAAAGTTAGTATAGAGAATATTGATACCGGAGCCAGGAAGACAGACGTATATGGCGCGGTCCTCGTGTGTAGCGGACACCATTGGTGTCCAAAGATACCCGAATTTCCAGGTGAATTCAAAGGAAAAATGTTCCATTCACGCAATTATCGTCGTCCTGACGGTCTCAAAGGCAAGCACGTACTCATTCTGGGTATCGGTAATTCCGGTGCCGATATCGCGTGCGACGTTGCGCCGGTGGCAGCACGCACCTTCCTGGCGAGTCGTCGCGGCGCGCATATTATTCCTCGACACTTGCTTGGCCGCCCAACCGATAAATGGACAACGCCACTTATCTCCCGCCTCCCATTGCGCGCGCAGCAGATGTTCTTTTCCCTGGTTGTCTGGTTGAGTCGCGGACGGCAGTCAAGTTATGGACTGTCAGTGCCGTCGACGCGTATTCTTGCCGAACATCCAACATTATCTACAGAATTGCTGCCATTAATTAAGGCGGGTAAGGTCAGGCCAAAACCGGCAGTAGAACGATTAAATGGGACTGAGGTCATCTTTGCCGATGATAGCCGTGAGCATGTTGATGTTTTTATTTATGCCACCGGCTACCGGATCAGTTTTCCATTTCTTGCTGATGATTTGCTTTCAGTGGAAGAAAATCGTGTAGAGCTTTATGGCAAAGTTGTTCATCCTGATTATTCCGGTCTTTACTTTATTGGTTTGATACAGCCGCTCGGCGCCATAATGCCGCTGGCCGAACTTCAGGCACAGTGGGTGGCGGAGATAATCACCGGGCGGCTGGAATTGCCGGCACGTGACAAAATGATGCGTTCAATTGCCGAGGATCAAATTGCCCTTGCCAACCGTTATGTGCCTTCCAGTCGTCATACGATACAGGTCGACTTTTTCCCTTATAAACGATGGCTTGAATGCCAATTACGCCGGCGCCGGTAACTTAACTGGGTATGCGAACGCAATGCCATAACCCGGGAGATTTGCTTGAGTGAGCAGTTATATGTTGCATTTTGTTTCTAATATGCTTACAACTCATCAATACAGTTGAGAAATTTCAAAAAGGAGCGCCTTATGAAGGTTGAAGTGACAGTTGAATTGGACATAAATTTATCAAAAGCCAGTATTGCAGACATAAAAAAACTATTAAATGAAATGTTAAACCCTAAAAAATTCGATGCTGTGCAAACGATAAGCATCAAAGACGTAAAAATAGGAAAATAGGTTTTCTGGTTGCTGCAAAACCTTTATCCGGGATAACGTACTTCCTGCAGGATTGTAAAACTTATCGTCAATTTGGCCCGTTGTTGATTATCCAGGAAGAATGCGCCAACTGACGCATAATGATATCAATGGTGGTAAAGCGGCACTTTCAGCGATTCATAATGTTTACATTGATCCGATGAGCGGGTTGCATTGGAAAACGACGCGTAATTTTGCGGCATGACACCCGTCAAACGCCGCGGAATCTGGCTTCACTCACTATTATCCGGCCTTGCACGCAACCATGGCGCAGGATGAGCAAGGACTAGGCGAGGCGGGAAAAACAGACGCATATTTTTCTTGGAATATGCGCGTTTTTTACGCGTTCGGGTGGGTGGTCATGTCATCATTCGAAAGCATGGCCACCCGGAATTGCCCAGATGCTAATCAAGATCCTCTTCAATCTTATCACTAATTTCTTCGGCCATTTCTTCGGTACGCTCGTAGGTGCGACGGTCAGCGGCATCGTCATGCTCATCGTGCATGTCTTCAGCAGCATCAAAGGCTTCTTCGTTGGCATGCTGATCAACCCTGTCTTCGAACTTGCTTCCGCTGTCGTACTCATCATCCCCTACGTTTGCTGCAGCGTCGGGGGTTTCATAATCAGGACGTTGATCAAGACTGCGTTCAATCTTATCGCTAATTTCTTCAGCCATTTCTTCGGTGCGCTCGTAGGTGCGTCGGTCAGCGGCATCAGCGGCTTCTTCGCTGGTGCGAAGTTCACGCATGTCTCCGATGCTGTCGCTATCGTCTCCGCGATGATCTTCTGCTTGCAAATCAGTGCCTTGATCGGCGCGATCACTAATATCAGCAGCTGGAAGCTCGGCGAGTTCGTTAGAAGGATTCTCTTTTTGTTCACAAGCAATTAACAGAAATGTTGCAGCTAGAACAGTAACTAAGTATATTTTCATTTTGAGCCTCATGTTGGTTAAATCCGTGGAATTTCTTTTTGGAATATTGTGACAGCGATCTTATTATTTTCAGCCAAACGCCAGGTAAGACCCCAAAAATTATCGCATTGCATTTGAACATATTGCTAACCGCAATTGTTTATCCTGCTTTATTTATTTTGCGTTACGTTTGATAGTGTAGATTTTAGTAGTCTTTGTCAACCAGCCAGGCAGAGCCAGTCAAGTCATTTTCACTCGAAATGATCACTTACAAAACGGATATTATTTTTTGTATCAGTGCCTAGTGTTATTCTTCAGGGGCGGCCGGATTAGAAACGTGACTAACATGACTAACGCTACATTCAATCATTCCTGGGAGGCATTCTCGTCGAGCAGATTCAGCGTGTTGCTATGTTCATGCTCTTGCGCCACTTTTTTTTCAATCGTTTTATCGGTACTGATATCAATCGGTGCATGGGTGGCTAGTTGAGACGGTTTATCGACAGGGTATGTGTTTTCTTGGTCGGTTTTGTGATTTTGTTTTAAGTCAATACTGGCTTCGTTTTCTATCTTGATCTGATAGGTTGGCTCAGGCATGACGATGTTGGCCCGATCAAAGGCTGTTTTTGTCTGTCGAATAGTTTCGCTGCGCACCTTTAGAAAGTCAAATTTGTCTTGGTCAGTCCAGGCATAAATTCGCAGAATAATATTGAAATCGCCCAGTTCTTCTATCATGGCCATTGGTTTCGGTTCATTCAGTACACCTTCTATCGAGTGCAAAGTCTTCAACGCCAAAGATTGTACTATTTGTAGATCATGATTGGCGGCAATGCCGATATCAAACTGAAAACGTCGATCAGAATTTCGCGTATAGTTGGTGATGACAGCTTTGAATACAATTGCATTAGGAATGCGAATATGATTGCCGTCTTGCGAAAGTAAAATGGTTGCACGGGTGGTCAAACGTACGACATTGCCCTCGTTGCCATCAATATTGACAAGATCATTGACTTCAAATGGATTGCGCAGGCTTAATAAAATGCTGGCGATGTAATTTTCCACCGTATCTCTGACTGCAAAGCCAACTGCAAGCCCGAAAATACCCGCAGCACCCAAAATAGAACCGAGCAATGTAGTAAGATCCAGCAAGGACAGTGCAAAAACCAGTCCCAGTACTATAAAAATCAACCTTGTTATCTGCCCCAACAAACTTGCAATAAAATAATTGGGCGCGATTTTGCGATAAAGGCTCTGACGGCGAGACAACCATTGGCCAAAAATTATGATGAATGTGAATGCGATAATCGCCAGTAAAAAAACGGGAAGTCCGGTTAGTAGCGAACTGGCAGTTTTTGCAAGCTTCTGCCAGGTCGTTTCCAAACGTTCTTTCACGTCGTGGGTAATAAACAGCTCACTGTTTACCTCAATCACACCCTTCACCTGTTGGGCAAGTTGTATGGCTTTGTTTTCCGCCGCGGCAGTACTCACTTCACCCTGCAACGTCACAATCCCATTACTCGTTTGTATTGTTATTTTTTTTAAGTTATCCATCTCGGAAAAAATTTTCTGCAAACGCGTTTGAATTTTTTTATCGTCTTGAACGGAACTGTTGACTTCAATGACCTTGTCGGTATCAAGCGTCTCTTGCGATTTCGCGTCACCCGTAATCAATTCGGTCAATTCATTAGCAAATGAAAGATTGGCAATGAGTGTTATCCAAAGCGTGAATACGGTGATTGATGTTCGCATAACCGTTGTCATTTTGTCTTGTCAGTAATTAACTCATCGAGAGATGAGATGAAAGTCAAACTACGGATTGATTTAAATCAGGGTATTTTGCATTACCTTGTTCAAAAATTGCCTGGCATTTTTTAAAATGTTTATCGAGTTCATCTTTATCTGATGTGCTTTGAAAGCTTTCTTTCGCTGTGTCTAATATCAATGATGCGTGGTGAAATAAAGCTTGAGAATACTGATCATTTTTACTGACCAGGAGAATCCGGGAAATTGTTTCAAGCAAATGCAGCATTACCATTACATTTCCTCTGGCATTTTGCCTCAGCGGATGGAACATTGTGTTCGCGGCGTCTGTAAAAGCGAACTCAGGCCTTTTGATCCGTACAATATCGTCCTGGTCTTCCAGATAAGCGTAGGGAAATCGTTTATTCACCATGCGTCCAAGCGATGAGCTGAGCCAGTCGATACATGAAATTGCTGTCAGCGAATCATTCGTGCCGGGGGATAGGGCGCGTAACGCAATTTGTAATAACTGCATGATCGCAAATTCAATATCATGAAAGGGCGTTCTTTTGCGACCCAGTGATATGCATAATCTCAGCATGCTTTGGTGTGACTCATTGATACCTTCTTCATCATAGATTCGTATAATCGGTGTATTTTCGATAATGAAATCGCCCGGTCGCAACAACAATTCAATGTGCTGGTTTTCTTTTTCGGCAATTTTATTGATTTTGACAAAATCTATAAATTCAACGTAACCACTGGTTGCAGCATTAATGGTTTTCATCGGTAATGCATGGGTGACGATATCCCACTTTTGTTTTGCCGATTGGATCGTATGCCCGTTGTCAAAATCGAGTAACGTTTCTTCGATGGCCTGATTTAGTTCTTGCCCAATAAGTGAAATAATCTGGTCGGCCTGTATCGTTGTTGAAATATTATGGATAAAATAGATTAAACCGATGATCGCCAATACAGTAAGTAACAAACTCCCAATAACGGATAGGATGGGTATTTGCTGGGTGGAATCTGCATGTGTATCAATAAAAGAAAGTAAGGTCAGGCCATACAAAAAATTTCCGATCAGTAATCCCAGTACGATCTTATTTTTATTATCCCGTAAAAAATTATAAAGGATCTTCGATCCAAATTGATTTGCAGCCAGTGTAAGTGCCACGACTGAAATTGAAAAAACAACGCCGGTTAGCGATATTATTGCACTGGTCGTAACAACGAGTAATTGCCGGATGCCATCGACACCAATTTGCAATGAATTTATCCAAGACCAACCGCTTATATCAACATGCTGTTCAATACTTAAAAGACCGATAGCACAAATAACAAGACCCGTTGATATGATTGCCGGTACAAACCAGATCGTTGTGAGCAATTTCTCCCAGAATAGTCTGATCATCGTATGTT
>BQJA01000036.1 GCA_021604405.1 Nitrosomonas sp.
CTATAAAACTGTTGTTTGAATGTAGGTCTATGCCGCAAAATAACATCTCGTCCTCCGTCGATAAAGTGGGTTCGAACCATTAACTTTATCCCTTTCCGGCTACCGCCGGGGCGGGGGACGGCTAGATGATTATCAAGTCTTGTATTGCCACAAGTAAAACTTTATTCTGGATGTCAGTACTATTGAAATCTGAAATTTGTAAATTGGCCATGGCAAGACCGTTATAAAGCAATTCTGGGGGAAAAGGATCGTTATCTGCTTGAACTTTTGCGCTATGTTGTGTTGAATCCTGTACGGGCGGGCCTGGTAAACAATGCTGATCAGTGGCCGTGGAGCAATTATTCAGCCATGATTGGGAAGCGTACCTCCCCGGCGTGGTTGCAAACGGACTGGATACTGGCACGTTTTGGCGGACAACGTCAGCGGGCGATTGCCGCCTATAGGGATTTTGTTTATGCGGGAATGGGGTTGCCGGGTATTTGGAATGACTTGCGCAGGCAAATTTATCTTGGCAAAGAGGAATTTGTTAATAAAATGCACCAACATATACAACTTGATAAAAAAAACGATGAAATTCCACGCGTGCAGAGAAGAGCGCAGGCCAGGCCGCTTGCGTATTATGCATTTTTCAATGACAGGAATGCAGGTATTGCTGCAGTATACGAATCGGGTGATTACACGATGAAAGCCATTGCGGATGAATTTGGACTTCACTATGCGAGAGTCAGCCGGATTGTGAAAGAGGCAGAGAAATAATGGTTGCTAAATGGCAAGACATGAGCCCACGAAAGCGTGGCATGCTGAAAACTGGTTCATTATGTTAGAGAAATTCATCCACGATGGTTTGATCATCTGGTCCACCATCGATCCGATCGGGACGATGGCGATATTTGCTGCGTTTACCGCCCATTTGTCTCCTGTCGATCGCCGGCGGACTGCCTACAAGGTTGTAATCTACGCGGGTGCTGTTTTGATGGGGTCGATAGTGATTGGGCAATTTCTCCTGACTGCTATGGGCATCCGCCTGCTTTCTTTCCAGCTCAGCGGAGGAATCATTCTGTTCCTCTTTGGTCTGCAGATGATCTTTGGCTCAGGACCTCAACGGTCACAGCAGGAACCCGAGCACGATATCGCCGTTTTTCCTCTGGCTATTCCTGCCACTGCCACACCGGGTGCGATATTGGCGGTAATACTACTGACGGATAACCATACGCATCCGATATCCGTGCAAATCGGTACTGCGATTATAACGATTGGCATCCTGGTCGTGACGCTGATACTTCTTCTCTACTCCAGTCGAATAATAAGCGTGATTGGCGTTAACGGCGCATCTATCCTAACCAGGATTATGGGTATGATCCTGGCTGCGCTCTCCGTAGAATTTGTCATGAATGCGCTGGGTATAGAGCAATGGATAGGTCCAGCTCCATAACGATTCATCCTGTAAATGGGCTCGCTTCGTCGGTCATCTGCGCGCTGTTGTTAAAATCAGCCAGTGAAAATATGGAACTTTCTAGCATCGGATAGTCACCAAATAACTGTCCTGTATTGTGATGCAGTCCATGCAATCAATCAAACGGCCTAAAGCCCCGTATGTGAATATAATAAATTTTCTATGATGTTTGACACCGATTTTTGGCGTTTCAGTACGCGCGATGGCTGATTGTTGCAACGAAAAAGCTCGCGAACTGGAGGCGATTCGCCATCGCCAAAGCGCGGTGCTCAAGATAGCCTTGGCCATCAATGCGGTCATGTTTGCAGTAGAATTTACAGCAGGGATGCTCGCGGATTCTGTTTCGTTGATCGCGGATTCGCTCGATATGCTGGGTGATGCATTGGTTTATGGTTTCAGCCTTTATGTTGTCGCGCGCAGCGCAAGAATGAAGGCAATCTCCGCGCTATTTAAAGGAATCATCATGGCAGTATGCGGTCTGTTTGTTCTTGGACAGGCTGCTTATAAAATCTTTGTTCCACAGGTTCCGGTATTCGAGGCTATCGGGGTAATCGGTTTGCTTGCGCTTGTTGCGAATGGTTTGTGTCTACTAATGCTTTGGCGGCATCGGGCCGACGACATAAATATGAGCTCGGTCTGGCTGTGCTCACGAAATGACATCATTGCAAATATATCGGTACTGTTTGCCGCCTTTGGTGTTTGGTTAACCGGATCCGGTTGGCCAGATGTTTTGGTTGGTTTGGCGCTGGCGGCTCTTTTTCTTCGGTCAGCATTGTTTGTGCTGCAGGGCGCTACGACAGCTCTTCGAACTAACAATGTCCAGTAATATTAATCAACATGCAAAAACAACCGTACTGTACGCTTTGAAGATTCATGCAGACAACACTTGTTGTACAAATTAATTCCGCTAATATGTAGTTGCTTGTGGCAGAAAATTTCATTTGACTGCTTCCATTGTTGGCGTGCTGACATTAACGACTACAATTGAAACTTGGATAGCGGGTTATCGATATCCCCTTTTAGCAAGTGGCGGTCATAAACAAATCGCGTACGATTATAGCTATCAATTGATGTGCTCACTGTAGTAACCATGAGTCTTAATCAGGTAACCAGGTAAGCCATGGCGTCACCTATTCTTGTTACAGGCAGCTAAGCCTTTAAATATTAAAGATAATTATATCTATATGATGCTTCAGGCCTTGGATATTCTTTTTTTTGTCATACACTGTTTCGTTATCGGTTTTAATCTGACCGGCTGGATCTGGACACGCACGCGGCGCTGGCATTTGGTTTTTGTCGGTCTTACGGTATTTTCCTGGTTGGCAATGGGGATATGGTATGGCTTGGGCTATTGCGCTTTGACTGACTGGCATTGGCAAGTCAAGCGCGCGCTTGGCGAGGCTGATTTACCTAATTCCTTTCTTACCTATCTTTTTAATGATGTCATGGGGTTGGGGCTGGAGACTGGTTTTATAAACTGGGGCGCAGGGATCATTTTAACGGTTGTTATTTTTTGGTCGGTGGCGCTTAATTTTCGCGATTACTGGCAATACCGTTTGTCGCATAATCTGCCTGAGTCAAATGAGTAACGCAAGTCTAGACAGGATCAGTTCTATCACTAATAGTAAAATATAATGCAGAACCTTCTGATGTTCCGCCCTTTAGGAATAGAATATGCAAGCGTCGGTTATCATGTGCTGAACTGGGGGCGGATTATCGCAGTTTCTATTGCATGAACAATCACTGCGTGCTTTTTCTTGATTTTTTGCACAGATAAGGAGAATATTCGTATGGTATTTCGCAGTGTTTATTTAATGGATAACTATTATCGTTTTTTGATGGTAAAAGTATTTCCCCGATGTGAAGGGCAGTGATGACTTCGGGGCGTCAATTTATTTCCGGTTACCTGGAAAAAGGCAACATAGGGCCGCTATTGTTAAAGAAGTTTTTGGTGGTTATAACCATTTTATTTCTGGTCATCATGAGCCTGCCTCATATCAAGTCAGTCTATGACGGTATCTTTCACAATGAAGCACACTCTGATTTTATTGCAGCACAATCCGGTGATCCTTTCGAGCAAAAGCCGTTACCCGAGCTTGTATTGATTCCGGCCGGATCGTTTGATATGGGTGAACAGGATGCGGCGTTTGTAAAAACGTTGAAAGCAGACGAAAAAAAGTATTTTGGCGTTCCAGGAAAACGTATTCAGCTCAGTGAGCCGTTCTATTTGAGTAAAACAGAAATTACCAACGAACAATTTGCTTCTTATGTGCAGGCGCAGCAATTCGGTAACCAGGCGGAACAAAAAATAATCAATTTTTCCCGGTCGAAGGATAACGGACATTTTCCGGTGGCGGAAATCAGTTGGCGCGGGGCGATGGCCTACGCGGCTTGGTTAGGAGAACAAACGCACCGAAGCTGTCGTTTGCCTACCGAGGCTGAATGGGAATACGCTGCCCGGAGTAGAATGAATACTGCCTATCCATGGGGAGACGCCGTTGGCGTTAATAATGCCAATTGCGCGGGATGCGGGAGTCAGTGGGATAATAAGCAGGCAGCGCCTGTTGGACAGTTTCAAGCGAATTCTTTTGGGTTGTATGATATGTCCGGTAACGTCTGGGAGTGGACCTGTTCAGTGTGGCGTGACCAATATGAAGGGCAGGAACAACAATGTGCCAGTATGAATAATTTTGACGCCCGTGCAGTACGCGGCGGTTCCTGGGGTTATGGCCCAAAATACATACGCACAACTGTTCGCGGCGAATTTGAACCGGATATCCGATACAACGGTTTTGGTTTCCGGGTCATGTGTTCATCATCCGTTACACCCATCGATTAATTTATGCATGTCAACAGTTTCGTTCGGTAAGTGAATGTGCAAATAATTCATCTGCTATTAACAGGCCATGCATCTGCGCTTGCTTTAAACCTATACATTTAACGTTCATAATCTTACTGATAGCCATTTTGTCTTTTTCTAAAACTAAAGTTTATTGTATTTAAAATATTAACCAAGGGAAAAAATGCCATTTAGTCACAGTACCCAGCTTTCTGCTATTGTTGGATTTCTAGAGCGAATTAAGCCTGATTCTATTCTGGATGTTGGTGTTGGTATGGGGCAGTATGGTTTTCTTGCACGCACTAACCTGGAAAAAATTAATCTTTTTGTCGTTAATGGGGCGCAGGCAACTCAACGGGCGAAAAGTGAATGGAAGATCCGTATCGATGGAATAGAAGCTTTTAAAACCTATCGTACGCAGGTACATGATTATGCCTATAATCATATTTATTGGGATGACACGCGGAAAATATTGCCAACGATATCGGACAATGCCTATGAGTTAGTTATCGCGATTGATATTCTGGAGCATTTTGATATTGAAGATGGCATTCAATTTCTCGGGCATTTAAAACGTATCGCTGAAAAAGATGTACTGATTAGTACACCGAAAACATTTATTCATCAGGAAATAGAAGCAAATCCCTATGAAAATCATCGTTCTTTATGGACGCAAGCGAAACTGGAAGCGGAAGGATTTAGCCAAATAATACAAAATCATGACAGCTGGATTGCTGTTTGCTCTAAGAGAGAAACGGTATGAAAAAATTTTGTTTCGTTATCTGCACAGTTTCAGTGATACCCATGTTGGCAGAAATATCACAGTATCAGCGCTAAATTGAAGTAACAAAATTAAATTGGAGACATAAAAAATATTCAAATCATTCCGGTCTTTTGTTGAGGGTTAACCGGCGCAATTGATACGCGAGTCCGGCATTCTTTCTGGATGTGTCTTTTTTGTCTGTCGTGAAAATAGTGCGCAGTAAAATTTGACTTGGAGATATTAATTAGCGATGATACACGGGTTTTTTATCGATCTCTGTAAAGGGGAAAATCATGACAACCAATTTAAGTAATAACTCTTTCAAACAAAAAATCGACTCAATTATTGGCGCGAAGCATTTGCTAAAACATCCTTTTTATATTGCCTGGACAGAAGGTAAGTTGACCAAGGACCAACTGAAGCACTATGCAGAGCAGTATTTTTACAATGTGCTTGCCGAACCCACTTATTTAAGTGCGGTGCATTTCAATACACCGCACATTCACTCTGAAACCAACAGTGGTGACGTGAGTGTACGCCAGGAAGTCCTAAAGAATCTGATTGATGAAGAGCATGGTGAGAAGAATCATCCTGCGTTATGGAAAGCTTTCGCTTTCGCCCTGGGCGCCAATGATAAAAGTTTGGCAAATGCGCCTGCTCTGCCAAGTACAGAGAAATTGGTATCGACATTCCGTGATATTTGTTTGAATCAGCCGTTCTATGTGGGCTTGGCGGCACTGCATGCTTTTGAGTCTCAGGTTCCGGAAATCGCAGCTGTGAAAATTGAAGGACTCGCTAGATTCTATGGAATGGAAAATCCGGAAGATTATGAATTCTTTACTGTACATCAGGAAGCTGATGTCCATCATTCTCAGGCGGAGTGGTCGTTAATCGAACGTTTTGCAGACACACCGGAAAAGCAAGCCGAAGTGACGGCTGCTACTCAACGGGCATGTGACGCCTTGTGGGGTTTCCTGGATGGCATCCATGAAAAATATTGTGAAAACCTTATTTGCGAGCAGGAATCCGCGGTTACATTGCATTAATTGAAATGGGGGGCAGGTGCTTGTCTATTACTTGCCCTCCCTATTACGGCTGTATGATCAGTGCGTGAATGGTTTGGAGTTTCTGATTTTATAATTAATTTTTAATGCTTTGATTCTGGGCTGCCGGGGTGGTTTGGCGATAATTTTCGCCCAGTTACTTGGGTTCTCTGCGTGAACGGCCGGCTTTCTTGTCTTCGCAAATTTCTTTAATTCGCCATAAGCCACATTTTTAACAGTACGATGCACGATGCAGTGATCGGGTAATGTAAAGCTCTCAGGCAGTTCATCTTGTGCCATCAGTGCATGAATGCCCGCTTGAAGTAAATGCAATTTTAATGCCATGCTGTTTTCGTGACTTTTGTTGCCGTTTTCATTGGCAAATTTTTTCTGCATGACTTTAATTATTTTGCGTGCATCAAAAACCTTGCCATCCTTGCCCGCGATGTAACTGTCTCGGTTCTTACTGGATAATTTTCGTTTCCCCGTCGATCGATGTATATATCCCGCGCGGATATGTCCTAATTCGCTGTCGTTAAATGATACGGTCGAACAGTTAGTATTGGCGGCTTTCTGGTCTAACGTATTGCCTGTTATTTGCCTGAATGGCTTTTTTAGTTCATTGTGGTCAGTGGCTTTTATTTCATCAATGTCAATACATGAATTAACTGTTTTGTTGGTTGCCGGACCATAGCGTAATACTTGGTCTGCTGCCGGTCTGATATTCCGATGATTTATCGCATTGACTGCTGTGGTCTTTGTTGTTACATAACCAGGCTTGTGCATAATATTAAATAGCTTATTTTTTGTGTTTGACTGGTTGTTTTTTTTATAGTGCGCCACTTTGTAGAATAAGGCTGCTGCCAAGGAAAACGCGATGAATGGGATGAGTATCATCATTGAACTTCTCTCTCTTTCTAGCCGCAAAATTAGTTGACGAATTGATGCTGTTTGTTTGGTTCGGATACCTTATGCTTAACAACGCAGTTGCTTGCTGTAAGAATAAAATCTCCGGGTTTAAATGTCTATCGGCAAATTGGTGAGAGAATTAATAGTATTTCTGTTTTTTTATTGTGTTGCGACTGATGACAGGGTGCCCTGTGCACACCAATGAAAAGGCAATAGGTAATTTGCCGATTAAGAATTATGGGCGGTTGGCCGTTATTTGCTTTGGCGGGTTTTCATGGTTGCGGTTTTTCTATTATTTTTTCGATTTCATCGAGCATCATTGCCGCCACGTTGAAGCCAGATTCTTTGGTGATTTCTTGCATACCGGTCGGGCTGGTAACATTAATTTCGGTGAGGAAATCACCAATTACATCCAAACCTGCCAGCATTAATCCGTCTCGGTGTAATGTCGCGCCCAATGTTTCAGCAATTTCGCGGTCGCGTCTGCTCAGTGGTTGGACGACACCTGTGCCACCCGCCGCAAGATTGCCGCGCGTTTCCCCCGGTTTGGGAATGCGTGCAAGCGCGTATGGCACAACTTGTCCGGCGATAACGATAATGCGTTTGTCTCCCTCGGAAATTTCAGGCAGATACTGTTGAGCCATTACAGTGCGCGTTCCATAATGGGTAAGTGTTTCGAGAATAACGCTAATATTGTGATCAGTGAGGTGAAGCCGGAAAACACTGGCGCCACCCATCCCGTCTAGCGGTTTGAGCACAATGTCGCGATGCGCAGTCAGAAAATCCCGGATTAAATGTTCTTGATTGGTTACCAGTGTGGGCGCAGTAAACTGTTGAAACCGGGCAATACTGAGTTTTTCATTATAATCACGTATTGCCCGGGGGTTGTTGAAAATGCGCGCACCCTGATCTTCGGCGAGTTCCAGTAGATAGGTGGTATAGATATATTCCATATTAAAGGGCGGGTCCTTGCGCATCAGGACGGCGTCAAATTCTTGTAGCGGTGTTTCTTTTATTTCGCCAGTCTGGTACCAGGGGTCGGCCTGATGCGTTTTTTCAAGTAACGTCAAGCGGCGAGCAAAACCAACAACTTTGCCGTGTTTCCAGGCAAGATCTTTTTGCTGCATAACAAACAATTGATGATTGCGGACAGCAGCTTCGCGCATTATGGCAAAACTCGAATCTTTGTTGATTTTGATTGATTCCAGCGGATCGAGGATAAAAGCGAGATTCATTGGTAGAGAAAAGTCATGTTTCGAAACGTAATACCGGGTGCAGGTTATTATCTTTCATCTGTACTGGTTAACTTCGTTCGATCGGTTTATTGGGATCACTATGTGCTAATTCCTGCGCTGCTGCGAGTAACGCGAGCCGCGCTATCACGCTATAGACATAGAATCGATTTGAGATGAAATCCTTGCGGGCGGTATGGCTAGGGCGTAACCAAGAGGTATCAAAAGGCAATGGTACAAAATGCATGCCTGGCGCATTGAGATTTTCGTCAGTGCCGCGCCCGGTATGTACGCGGTAAAATCCGCCCACCACATAATGATCGATCATATAGACCACAGGTTCTGCCACTGCCTGGTTTATACTTTCAAATGTGTAAACGCCCTCTTGCACCAGAACATCCGAAACTGGCAGGCCCTCTTTTACTTTGGCCATCTTATTTCGCTGCTTGCGGTTAAGTAAATAAATTTCAGCGCCATCATTTATAGTCATAATGCCCATGCCATATGTTCCTGCGTCGGCTTTTACAATAATGAACGGTTTTTCCTTAACCCCATACTGGGTATATTTTTCCTGTAGATCCGAGAGAATTTCGTTGGCGGCGCTGGCCACGCAATCCACACCTTTTTTTTCTTGGAAATTTATTTTTCCGCAAGAGGCAAATTGCGGGTTAATGAGCCATGGATCAATGTCAATTAAATTAGAAAATTCTTGTGAAACGTTGTCATAAGCTGAGAAATGACTCGATTTTCGACGGGTTGTCCAGCCTCCATGCAATGGTGGGATAACAGTTTGGTCGAGATTTTGCAGGATTTCTGGAATACCCGTTGACAAGTCATTATTAAGCAGTACGGTACAAGGATCAAAGCCATTAACACTCAGACGGTTATTCTTGCGCTCGATCGGTTCCAAAGTAAGTGTATTGCCGTCTGGCAGGCTTAAATTGGTGGTGGTGTTAATTTCAGGCAATAATGAACCGATACGGATATGCATGCCGGCGTGCTGCATAATATTCTGCAGGGTAGCGATATTTTGCAAATAAAATGTATTGCGTGTGTGATTTTCCGGAATAAGCAACACACTGTGCGTATCGGGACAGATTTTTTCAACGGCGGTCATCATTGCTTGTACACATAACGGCAGGAATTCCGGATTTAAATTATTGAAGCCGCCGGGAAACAAATTGGTGTCGACAGGTGCCAGTTTAAAGCCACTGTTACGCAGATCAACCGAACAGTAGAAAGGAACGCGATGATTGCGCCATTTCTTACGCAGCCAGTGTTCAATCGTAGGCATGGCATTAACGATCCGATTTTCCAGATCGAGTATAGGTCCGCGAAGAGCGGTGGAAAGATGGGGGATTGGCATTGAGGTGTAAAATAATAAATCTGCGCCATTATACCATTGCCGACCATTTCAATTGATGTGTTGGTGAATTGTGCGACAATTCGGGTAGCTTGTATGGTCCATTGTGACAACAGTTCAGAAAAGATTTCAACGGCTATTCTTTTTAGACCTGAAGGTTTTCTGAATTATAATCCTCTGTTCTTATTCAAATATTTATTTCTTGATCGATGCTGAATGCACTGGAACTTGTTCTAATTCTGCTCGCCGTTGCTGTCTTGGCGGTGGTGGTTTTTCGCTTGTTACGTCTGCCGCCGATGCTTGGGTATCTGCTTGCCGGTGTTTTTATCGGGCCGCATGCACTGGGGTGGATATCGGATAATGAAGAAACGCGTCACCTGGCCGAATTTGGCGTGGTGTTTTTGATGTTTAGTATCGGTCTTGAGTTTAGCCTGCCCAAGCTGGTCACCATGAAGCGCATCGTTTTTGGTTTTGGTGCGGCGCAGGTATTACTGACGATTTTATTCGTTATGGCTGTGTCGTGGATGTTAGCGTACGATTGGCGCGTTGGCTTGATACTCGGCGGTGCGCTTGCAATGTCTTCTACAGCTATTGTCAGTAAAATGCTGGCAGAGCGATTCGAATTGAATTCGGCGCATGGGCGGCAGATTATTGGCGTATTGCTTTTCCAGGATCTGGCAGTCGTGCCGCTTTTGATTGTAATTCCGGCGCTGGCAAGTACGGGTGATAGTGAGGCAGGTTATAGTGCAACGTATGCAACGGCCTTGTTTAATGCTTTTGTTGTGCTCACGCTTATTCTGTTTCTGGGGCAACGGTTAATGCGCCCGTGGTTTCATCTGGTTGCGAAGCAGCGATCTTCCGAATTATTTGTGCTGAATGTTTTACTGATAACGTTAGGACTTGCCTGGTTGACCGATACGGCCGGCCTTTCGTTAGCGCTGGGCGCCTTTCTCGCCGGCATGTTGATTTCTGAGACAGAGTACCGCTACCAAGTAGAAGACGATATTAAACCATTTCGTGATATTTTGCTGGGACTGTTTTTTATCACCATCGGTATGCTGCTGGATTTGCAGGTCGTCATGGAAAATTTCTTGTGGGTGATATTGATATTGGCTGCGCTGATTGTGTTTAAAGTGATTTTGATTGCAGGTTTGTCACGAATTTTTGGTGCAAACTTTGATGTATCGGCAAGGACTGGATTACATTTGGCACAGGGCGGCGAATTTGGTTTTGTATTACTGGCCCAGCCTGGTGTGAATGGCCTGGTCGAAAATGCAATTTTGCAACCGGTGTTGGCTGCGGTTGTATTGTCGATGTTTGTCGCCCCATTTATCATTGAGTACAGCGAACGGATGACGCAAAGGATTAGTCATGCTGAATGGATGCATCGCTCTATGCACATTACGACAATAGCCTCTCAAGTCATGTTTGAGGAAGGGCATGTGATTGTGTGTGGTTATGGGCGGAGCGGGCAGAATGTTTCGCGTTTATTGGAACAAGAGTCTGTTCCATTTATTGCACTGGATCTTGACCCGCAGCGGATTCATGATGCTGCAAATGCGGGAGAATCCGTAGTGTATGGCGATGCAGCGCGGCGTGATGTTTTGATTGCGGCAGGAATAATGCGCGCAAAAGCGCTGGTAGTCAGTTATGTAGACACTGTTTCAGCGTTAAAAATACTCGCGCATGTTCAGGCGATACGCCCGGAACTATCCGTTGTGGTTCGCACGCGTGATGATGCGGATATTGATTTACTAAAAGATGCCGGCGCAACGGAAGTCGTTGCGGAAATATTGGAAGGCAGTCTGATGCTGGCGTCACATGTAATGTTACTGTTGAATATTTCTTCAGGCCGGATTTTGCGGTGTATCCGCCAGACGCGAGAGCACCGCTATCAGCTATTTCGCGGATTTTTTCATGGTGCCACCGATGAAATAAACGAAGGGGAAGATAAGCTGTCACCCCGGTTACTTACGATGACTATGGTTTCAGGTGCTGCAGCCGTGAACAAATCACTGGGAGAACTGGATTTATCCAGTCTGGGGGTGGAAGTAACAGCGGTGAGAAGACACAATATACGCGGGTTATTGCCAAGCGATGATACGCGTCTGGAAGCAGGGGATGTGATTGTTTTGCGAGGCGCGCAGGAAAAACTTGCTGCAGCGGAGATAAAATTGTTGCAAGGCTAAATAAAAAAAATTACAGGAACTATATTATTGTACTTTCTTCTAAAGTTTCAAAAGATTTTCTAGGACGCATGGACAGAGTTGGCATGAAAGTGTATAGTCGCGACTCTACCCAAGCTCGTAAGAAAACGAGCGTATGGTATTACGTGTCGCGTAATAGCAAGGGAGGGCGCTTAATACATAAAAGAAAGTTTTTTAGCGCAATGTTTAACATTTATGGAGGGTAATATGAATAAAGCTGTTCAGGCAGTTCTAGGTATGGGCCTACTATGTTTTGGTGCTTCGCAGGCATTGGCCGCGACAGACATTTCTAAATTACCGCGCGTAACGCAAGAATTAGTTGCGCCACCGGCTGTACCAAAGCATGATCAAGTGGCTAAAGGCGGCCCGAAAGTTGTGCAGATAAAAATGGAAACCATTGAGAAACAAGTTGAGGTTGCACCAGGCGTTAAAATGTGGGCGATGACCTTTAATGGTAGTGTACCGGGTCCACTGATTGTCGTGCATGAAGGTGACTATGTGGAATTGACGCTATCAAATCCAAAAGAAAGCACTTTGGCGCACAATGTTGATTTCCATGCTGCAACCGGTGCATTGGGCGGTGCGGGTCTGACATTGGTTCAACCAGGTGAAGAAGTTGTATTGCGTTGGAAGGCTGTTAAGCCAGGTGTATTCGTTTATCACTGTGCACCGGGTGGAACCATGATTCCTTTCCATGTTCTTTCTGGTATGAACGGTGCAATTATGGTATTGCCGCGTGACGGCCTGAAAGACGCAGAGGGCCAGCCATACACCTATGACAAGGCTTTCTACATCGGCGAGCAAGACTTGTATCTGCCGCAAGATGATAAAGGCAATTTCAAAGAATATCCGATGCCTGCTGCAGGTATGGCAGACATGCTTGATGTCGCGAAAGGTTTAATCCCGAGCCACGTCGTGTTCAATGGCGCAGTAGGTGCAATTACCGGTGACAACGCGCTGTCAGCTAACGTTGGTGACAAAGTTTTGTTTATCCACTCTCAAGCTAACCGTCCTTCCTATCCACACTTGATTGGTGGTCATGCTGATTTGTATTGGGTAGGTGGTTCATTCAGTGATGTGCCACTGACAAGTCAAGAAACCTGGTTTGTTCCGGCTGGCGGGGCAGTTGCAGCAGCGTATGAATTCAAGCAGCCTGGATTATATGTGTATCTCAGTCACAACCTGATTGAGGCAGTATTGCTTGGTGCTGCATTACATATGAATGTCGAAGGTGAATGGGATAATGATCTCATGGAGCAGCTTAGCGCACCTGACAGTTTTGATGCAGAGGCAGCAAAAGACCACTAAGCCGTAGAATTCATGGTTTAGTCTAAGTTGTATTAAAAAAGGCTTCAGTCGTTATGACTGAAGCCTTTTTATTTTGTTTAATGATTATAAGCTGGCTAATAGAAGAAATACGCTTATGCCGATAAAATCCAGAATACGAACCATTGCGCATTATCCCCGCCAGGGAATTATGTTTCGTGATATCACGACATTGCTAAAAGATCCGATTGGGTTACGGACCACCATAGAAGAAATTGTCAAACACTATCATGAAATCAAAATCGACAAAGTGGCTGGAATTGAATCGCGTGGTTTTATTATTGGTGCCCCCGTTGCCTACCAGCTCGGCGTTGGTTTTGTACCCATTCGTAAGCAAAATAAGCTGCCGGCTAAAACGATTGGTCGTGATTATCAATTGGAATATGGCAAGGACCGTATCGAAATTCACCTCGATGCAATTCAACCAGGCGATCGTGTGCTGTTGACGGATGATCTGATTGCAACGGGTGGAACGGCTGAAGCAGCGGTTGGTTTGATTCAGGATATGGGTGGAGAAGTGGTGGCGTGTTGTTTTGTCATTGACTTGCCTGATGTGGGGGGTCATGCCCGCTTGGAAAAAATGGGGTGCAAAGTATTTTCGCTATGTGAATTTGAAGGTGACTGAGGCGGTGTGAATAGAAAGCGGGGGTTAATTTATCGATTCCCGCTTAGGTCATTCAGTAGCTTCTCATGCATGCCACTAAAGCTGCCATTGCTCATAATGAGAACATGGTCGCCTGGCTTAGCCGTGCAAGTAATCGACAGGATGAGCTGAGTAAGATTATCATGGCAGTAAACTTTGCCGCCTAGTTTTTTTAATGCAGCATTTACATCCCAATTTGAATCCTTAGTATAGCAGTATACGTGATCTGCCTCAGTCAGGCTGTCGGCAAGAGCATCTTTCCATACGCCCATTTTCATGCTGTTAGAGCGCGGTTCCAGTACTGCAATGATGTTCGCGCTATGACCAATTTTGCTGCGCAAACCATTCAGCGTCATGTGAATAGAAGTGGGATGATGAGCAAAATCATCATATACCGTAATATCATTTACAACGCCACGTATTTCCATGCGCCGTTTTACATTTTTGAACTGCATTAATGCCGCTATGCCGGTTTTGATTGGCACGCCGGCATGGCGAGCGGCGCTGAGCGCTGCAAGGGCATTCATACGGTTATGTTCTCCCAGTAACGCCCATTGCAGATTTCCTTTAAGTTTTTCTTTATAACAAATATTTATATCATTGTTGGCCCTGACTTTGGTATGCCAGCCATGGGTTGTTCCGAACTGTTCAATGGGCGTCCAACAACCTTTTGCCAGGACCCGTTTCAAGCTTTCTTCTGTATCATTCGTGACAATCAGGCCATTATTGGGAACAATGCGTATTAAATGGTGGAATTGGCGTTCAATTGCGGCAAGATCAGGAAAAATGTCCGCGTGATCAAATTCCAGATTATTTAATATGACTGTCCTGGGAAGATAATGTACAAATTTGGAGCGCTTGTCGAAAAAAGCGGTATCATATTCGTCCGCTTCAATCACAAAGAAAGGTGAGACCGTCTGCGTGTTTGCACCGGTATCTTTTTGCTCAACTGAGGATGACGTGATTTTGCCAACGCGTGCCGATACCCCAAAATTCTCAGGTATGCCGCCAATCAAAAAACCGGGTTTCAAGTCCGCGTATTCAAGTATCCATGCCAGCATAGAGCTGGTCGTTGTTTTGCCATGGGTACCTGCAACCGCCACCACCCATTTACCCCTTAGAATATTCTCAGCGAGCCATTGAGGACCCGAAATATACGGCAGATTACGATTAAGTATTTCTTCCATTAAAGGATTACCGCGCGTAACGACATTTCCAATGACGTAAATATCCGGCTGGAGCTTTATTTGCTCAGGTGAATACCCCTCAATTAACGCAATGCCTTGCGACCCAAGTTGCGTGCTCATCGGGGGATACACACTTGCATCGCAACCGGTTACTTTATGTCCGGATTCGCGAGCAATGACTGCAATACCGCCCATAAAAGTGCCACAAATTCCCAGTATATGAATATGCACAAATTCTCCTTTGCAAGAAACTGCTAAATGTTTTATTTTTTAGCGTAATGGATTTGATTTGGATTATTTAAATTATAGTTTATAGCGAAACCATGCAGCGTGTGATCTGTTGAATAGATAACGAATTAATGAAAATAAATGATACTTATTGGTAATAAATTTGTGCGCTATCGTGGACGTTTTGCGCCATCACCGACTGGGTCAATGCATTCAGGCTCTTTAGTTGCGGCGATGGGTAGTTATCTGGATGCGAAATCCAACCATGGCGAGTGGCTGGTTAGAATTGATGATCTGGATCCACCAAGAGTGGTTCCCGGCGCATCAAAAAAGATTTTAACAACACTTGAGAAGCTTGGCATGGAATGGGATGGCGAAGTGGTATATCAAAGCCAACGCACGGCCTTATATCAGGAAGCCTTGGTTTCACTGGGTGAACTGGACCAGATTTATCCCTGCATCTGCACGCGAAAAGAAATTGCCGGCGCCAGTGTGATGGGGATGAACGGTCCCATTTACCCTGGTACTTGCCGAAGCTGTCATGCTATTCGCGAGAAAGCCTGCGCATGGCGGGTTAAGACAAGGGATGATCTGATTGCGTTTCAAGATACTATAAGCGGTTCTGTTTCCCAACGGCTCAGCCGTGAAGTTGGCGATTTTGTATTACAGCGTGCCGATGGGGTTTATGCGTATCAATTGGCGGTTGTTGTTGATGATAACGAACAAAATATTACGCATATTGTCCGGGGCGCTGATCTGCAGGATTCTACGCCGCGTCAGATTTATTTGCAACAGTTGTTGGGTTATCCCATGCCGACCTACATGCATTTGCCAATAGTGACTAATAGTGCCGGAGAGAAGCTCAGTAAACAAACCCGGGCGGCACCCGTAGATTTATCAAATGGGTTGGGACAACTGGTAACTGCGCTTCGTTTTCTAGGTCAACAGCCACCTGAAGGTTTAAGTAACAGTGATATACCGTCATTTTGGCAATGGGCGATTGAGAACTGGCAACCAAACAAAGTTCCACGCAAAATCTAGCGTGAATGGGGCAGCATTGTCGGCAAAAAATTATGTTACGCTACAAGCTGACGGTTTATTTAGCATTTAACCATAAGAATCATATTCGAGGATGCAGTGAAATCATATTGATCCTGGGATTAACAAAGGAGTCACCGTGGCCTTTTTGCCGTTTTATATACCAGCTGCTAAACGATTGAAAGTCGTGATTGTCGGGGGCGGATACGCGGGTATTGCAGCGTTAACCGCCTTGAAGCACTACATGCCGGATATTGATATCACTATCATCGATCCAAAAGCACAACACCTCAAAATCACACATTTGCATGAGACGTTCCGCTATCCATTGTCAGATCTGCTGGTGCCGTTTGCTGATTTGGAAGCCGGTTTTGGCTGTCGTCATGTGCGCGCAGCATTGACGTTCAATGAGGATACAGTGCGTCAATGGCAGACCGAGAAATGTCTTGTTGTCAATGAAGAAGTACTGACATTTGATTACCTGATCCTGGCAGTTGGCAGTGCGTCAAGGGGCTTTGATAGTCAAGAGTATGTTTTGAATTTGCAGGATTTCACAGATGCGGCAGGATCGGCGTTGCTGGCCCGGTATCTGACCGCAGAAAATGACAAAAGTGAACAAACGCTTTCTGTCGTCGGGGGCGGCGCAACCGGCATACAGTTTCTTTTCGAGATTCAGCAGTTTTTATGTAGGCAGAAGATCCGGTGCAAGATACGTTTGATCAATTCCTGCGAACAGGTGCTTACACAATTTCCTGATGGTTTTGATACATACGTGCAATCACGCATGCGTGATTTGGGTATCGATTATTATCCTAACACTTACTATCTTGGACAGCAGGCTGGAAAGATACTGCTTAAGAACAAGCAAACTGGCGAACAATTCGCTTTGTCTTCCGATGTGTCGCTACTATTTCTTGGGAAAAAGCAGGAGAATTTATTTGCGGCAAATGCTGTTGGACAGTTGGTGGTTGATCGCAAACCGTTAGATCGTATATATGTTGCAGGTGATTGCGCCTATTATAACGCTTTTGGTTCAAATGCGTTAACGGCGCAGTCGGCAGTCCGTAAAGGGAAGCTGGTGGCGCGGAATATCTTACGTCATTCAGGAAGACTAAAAATACTGGAGCCGTATTTACACCGGGATATCGGTTACGTGGTTAGCCTGGGTTCCGCCGATGCGGTCGGCTGGTTAGTTGCCGAAGGCAACATTGTGACAGGGCTCCCTGCATTGACGATTAAGGAAATAGTCGAGACGCAGTACGATTTGCTATTAATGGGAATAGATACTTACATCATTTAGCAATTTTATTATAGGCGGGAGATATTTTTATGTTTGGTTTACTCAAAGAAACCCCTGTCGTTGGTAAATCCAACGTATTGATTAACAGTCCAAGTGATAAGTTGTTTGAATTTATCGGCGATAATCTGCTGGAGAATTATCCGAGATGGTCGCCGGAAGTGCGTGAACTGGAGAAATTAACCGATGGTCCGGTAAAACTGGGGACGTTATGCCGGCAAGTGCGCATCGACCAGGGTAATCGGTCGGAATCAACGTTTAAGGTTAATGTTTTTGAACCGGGCCTGCGCATATGTTTTGAAGGTGTTTCAAACCCTTATCGATGTGATTATGCGATTGAATCCGTTAATGAGAAAACTTGTCGTATTACTTTTATTTTTGAATTACTTGATCTTGAGTTGCATATGAAGCCATTTGAGAAGCTTGTGCGAATTGCTATTCAGGACGGCACTGAGAGGACAGTACATAATATCAAGAAATTAATCGAGGCAGAGGACCCGAATTCTTAATGATCAGCGGTTAACTCTTACGGCCTGACCTAAATGTTTTACTGGCTACTTTTAATATAAATTTGGAGAGAAAAATGGACTTTATCGTTGAAAAAGACCCTGGACTGATTCCGCAAGTGTTATCTAAAATCCTGGATTCCTGCATCAATGGCGTGTCGCTGGCTGATCCCGATCAAGAAGATATGCCGTTGGTCTATGTAAATAAGGCGTTTGAAAAGATAACGGGTTATACACAGGAAGAGACGTTAGGAAGAAATTGTCGCTTTCTGCAGGGGACAGACCATGATCAAGAAGGTGTGCAGAAATTGCGCGAAGCTATTAAAAACAAGGAATCAGTTGAAGTAACACTCAGGAACTACAAAAAAAATGGAGAATTATTTTATAATCACTTGTTGATGAATCCATTGTTTGATTCCAAGGGAAATTTGCTCTATTTTCTTGGTGTGCAATATGATGCAACAGAGCATGTTCATGCTAATGAAGAAATTAGCAAATTGCATGAACGTATCGATGCATTGGAAGCTAAAAAGTCCGGTTAATAAGTTAGACGCGGGTGAAAATGTGATGGCAGTATTGAATATTTTATAAGCTTCGTGTAATTTACTGGCCAAAACAAAATCTAACAGGTATTATCCCGCCTGTAAGTTTCCCGGAGGTGTGGCCGAGTGGTTTAAGGCAGCAGTCTTGAAAACTGCCGTAGGGGTGACTCTACCGTGAGTTCGAATCTCACCGCCTCCGCCAAATACCTGTCTACAGTAATCCAAGGTAATCCGTAAGGATAAGTAAATAAGCTGTTCTTGGTAATATTATTGTCCATATTTATCGGCGATATCCGCTTGCATCCATTTTAAAATAGGGGTAACTTTGGGGGTAACATTTTTTGCCCTGTAAAAGTTACCCCACTATGGCCGAACAGTATAAAGACGCACGTTACAAAAACGCAAAATCCGAAGGAAAAAAGATAACCAAGTTATATGATGGTAACGGCCTTTTCCTTTGGGTATATGAAGATGGGCGCAAGTATTGGCGAATGCGCTACAGGATGCATGGAAAGGAAAAATTATTATCACTGGGCGTTTATCCAACCGTTAGCCTAAGCCAGGCCAGGGAAAAGGCACGAGCAGAAAATACTAAGATAAAGAATGATATTGACCCTTCAATTGAACGCCGCATCCAAAAACAACAAAGCAAAGAAGCAGCATTAAACAATTTTGAGGTAGTTGCCCGTGAGTGGTATCAAAAGCAAGTACATACCTGGGTAACTAGTCATGCAAAAGATGTGTTGCGTCGATTGGAAGCAAATGTATTTCCTTATGTCGGGTCGCAGCCTATCAGCAAGATTGAAGCCCCGGAGCTGCTAAACATGATTCGTGTTATGGAGCATCGCGGCGCCTATGATCTGGCGCACAGGGTATTGCAAGTATGTGGTCAAGTATTTCGCTATGGTGTCGTTACCGGTCGTTGCAACCGCGATCCTGCGGCCGACCTGAAAGGTGCACTAACACCTCACAAGAAAAAGAACCAAGCGGCGGTTAAACCTGAAGATTTGCCGGATTTATTAAAAGCAATAGCCACCTATGACACCATTGGCGATAGACAAACGCAACTGGCATTGCAGTTATTAGCCCATACGTTTGTACGCACCAATGAATTGATTGGGGCTGTATGGTCTGAATTTGATCTGGCTAATGCTTTATGGACGGTACCTGCTGAGCGTATGAAGAAGCGAAATGAGCATATCGTGCCACTGACAAGCCGGGTAATAGCGATAATCCGTGAATTAAAGATCATTGCCGGTAATAGCCGTTACCTGTTGCCCGGACGCAATCCTAACAAATCAATCAGCAACAACACACTGCTGTATGCCTTGTATCGGTTGGGTTACAAAAGCAAAATGACCGGACACGGATTCCGGGCGGTTGCCTCCACTATTCTAAATGAATTGGAATTTAACCCTGATGCAATTGAAAGACAGTTAGCGCACTGCGAAAACAACGCTATCAGGGGTGCGTACAACCGGGCAAAATATTTGCCGCAGCGTATTGAAATCATGAACTGGTGAAGTGACTATCTGACTGGTTTAGAGAATGGTGCAACTGTCGTTCCATTGTTAAAAAAATCAGGATAATTTTTTTATACTGAACTGTATCTTTATTGCAAAGGTCGCAATAAGCAAACCGCAGTCGAATGCAAACTTGCATCGCGTGATTTTCTTGTTATCCTTTCCGGGATGGGTAATTTCGCTTTATATTTTACATCAATATTTCCACTCCGCTGTTTTTTGGTCGGGATAGTCGGTAAAGTCGGGACGAATCGATAAAACCGTTGTCACAATTAGCATGTAGTGTAGCCGACTTTCCAAAACCCGCATCAAAAAAGTCGGGTTTGTCCCGACTTTTTCCCTGATTACGGTAATTTTCACGTTCTTCAAGACCATTTTCGGCATATTTTTCTAGTGTATTCCAACAGATTTTTCCATGTTTTTTTGCCCGAAGAAATTTCAAAATAAGACACATAAAACTTCTCTTCGAGACAAGAATTAGGCGTGTTATATATGCAACAAAATGGCAAAAATGTCTGGTTGTGATGTACTATTTCTCTTTGCGATACACAACTGGTTAAATGATTGGAGCCATATTATTTAACGAATGATTAATGTTGACAGCGCAGTAAATTATTACAGTAGTCATTTCTGTTAGTACTGGTGGTGCTTCATTTGTTAGATCGATATAAGTTACTGTTTTTGCAACGCTACCTATTGGTATTTAGTTTACCTATCAACCCAATCGGATCACTGGGCAGATACCTATCCGAAGACGGTTCATGACCTTTGAAGTAATTTAACTAATCTACAGGATACTTGTTACATACAAAGCTTATCTATTGGAACATTTTGCCACTCGCATTGTAGATGAACATTTCGGCTCAACCTGAACAACCATTCTGGTTCAATTTGAACACGTGGGGTAGATATATCCAGGGTAGGGTCCGCAAGGAAAAAATGTCTCAACTTTTATGGCATGAAAATTGCTTGTAATTTAACTGGCTATCGAGAAGATTAGACCGCTTACGACTCGAAACGGATGGTCGGCTGCAGTCTCTCGCTAAGCTGACGGAACAAACAAATATAAAAACAACAGAGACGCAGATCCTCAAGTGAAAGAAACAGCTGGCAAACGTGTTGCCTGCTGATGTAAAAGCGTTGTTGAATTTATTAACCCAAATGACGCGAGAGGCGCAAGGCTAGACTCGCTAGTGTGCGAACGGGGTTCGCAGCCGTGCTAATAGGCATGACGGACATGTCGCAAACATAGAGACCGGTGGTGCCACTGACCTTGAGTTTTCGTTCACAACCGACTCGTGGTTAAAATTGGCATCGCAATTGAGTTTCCAGGGCATTCGCAAGGTACCACAAGCATGAAGCACAGTACCTCCAGTCGAAAAGCCATTGCTTGCTGTTACCACCACCATACTCACCGGTAAGCCACTTTCTACATCATTGAATTCTGCAGACACACGATTTCGAGTCTCGTTGAGTAAATCGAAGAACTCCTGATGGCTCTTTTGCTAGCCTGCGAGTGCCGGGATACGTGACTGCAGTAGATCATCGAGCGTAGAAAAGCGCTCGAAGCGCACATTGGGGGTGTAATCGTCGTTGGCATGTGAGAATATGCCATTAAAATCGTCCAAGCAATTGGCGAAGCTGAACTTAATATTTACGCATGTCTTGCTGGGATTGTCAGAGATCGGTTCCGCGGAGAAATCGTTGTTTCTAAAATGCCAGTATCCGTGGTTGAGGTTCATTTCGATACTGAACGGATAGATCACGTGGCCACTGGCGACTAAGAGCGCATTCCCATTTTTTTCGGCTACATTCAACTCGTTAAGTGATTTGATACTTTTTTTCTTCAAATACCTCTAACAGACGTGATTAAGCTATTATGGAGTTATAAAGCCCTCCCGCTCAGCCGCGCCCGCGTCCCGCAGGACGTCGGCTGCGGCGGGTAGTTGGGCCAATCCCCTTCCTAGGTAATTCGTCAACACACCTATATCATGAGATTCGCTGGCGGGCATCTTCGCTTACCGGTGCAGCCCAGAGGCGTATCGGAGCTCTACAACCATCGGGCTCAAGCTCGTGTTGTAAACGAATATCTCACCACAATACCCGATGTTCGTTGAACCCCTTGGTCCGCTTTCGAACATCTCTGTCCTACCGCCGCCCATCGGAATAGTCCGATGGAACTCAAGGTCCTGACTTGAATCGGGAAACGGAACGCGCTGCTGCCAGGTCAACTTTAAGAAGGCGCTGGCACAGCTTGGCTGAGCTCCCAATGGCGCACTCCACAGATCCTTTGCCTTGATGTGCTTCTTCTTGCTAGGCTCTAGATGAATCTGTTGTAACCCTTCATCAAACAACTCACTGCCGCGAGCCTCAATCACTGGGGCGTGTGGTGCCTCGACTTGGGGTTCCGGACGGGTGTTGGTTGGTGGATTGCTTGGCTTATCGCCGGTAGTGATTTGGTTCAACATAAGGACAGTAACGACACCTGCGATTACTGTGCCTACGATGCCCGCCAGCCACTTACCAAACGATTTCCATTTCACCCAAGCACCCCTTGTCCGATTGACAACTATCCCTCTTGGAATAGCCCAACAAGTAATTATATAGTTTCCGTATATCTTACATACTTTTGGCATTATATATTATCGGAGATTTGTTGAAAGTAATTGTCTGACTGGTTATGGCCGACTGCTGCCAAAATCCGACCCAATCTGAGCGTCGATTTCACCAGTGTCTGGCACTATCTGTTTGATCGGATCTGAGCTAATACACTTTACCCACAGTGGTGGGGCACACAACGGCAAGACACGGAAAGACAATTGCTTCTCATCCAAGCAAATCAATAATCCAATGTTCTGTGCTTTTAAATTTCTTTGCTGAAAAAATATTGATTGAAGAGCATAGGGTGGGAATCCGTAGGCACGTTTTGTCGGAACAGGGGTGGTTCCCGCCACTGATTACCCGGTTGAATAGTCTAGGACATATTTCTAATTAAGCTTTATAAATAAAGTTTGCTAAGAAATAGCCGAAGTTATGTTTATACCCACCCGGGTTGATTCCTTGTAAATTATCAGAGAGCAGTGTTTTGTTCAATTAAACAAGATGATTGTGCTCAACTACCGTTCTGTCAAAACATTTCATTATTTCCCTTGTTGTATGGTTGGGATTTGACAGATAAAAATGAAAATTCATGGTGGCAGTTTTGTTTTAAGTAAGGTGGTTTCGTTATGGTCGAATTAATTGACGCAAAAAAAAGACTCGATGATCTTTTAGAATACGTTCACCATGTTGGTCAACTTAACGAAAAGCCAATATTCACTGTGTCTGAGTATAAGCAGCTTGTGCTAGCAGAGCACCAGTTCAAAGGGCAGATAGGGATCCAACATGACGTTACAGATGAGGACGGCGGTAGTATTTGGTTGAAAATCGAACGACTGAAGCGTATCGAGCCACCTGTGGCGCCAGAAAAAATAAAAGATTGGATCACAGTTACAAACAATCCTAATGAATCGGTAAAAATAAAAGAAAAAATTATTAGGACACTACCGGAATCTGAGGTACAACTTCTGGTAGAACAAGGTGTGGTTCTCGATAATGATGTTCAAGATCCTCTGCGTGCGAATGAGGGGAATGTAAAGCTAAAGGATGTGATATTTCGTCGAGAACACCTTCACGATATTAAAGGGAAGATTGACGAATATATAGAAAAATACTGGTGCCCATGGGCTGAGTCAGAAAAACCCAGAAGGGAAACCATTAAAATCTACGACGCACTTTTTAGTTTGCAACAAACTATCGAGGCACAAGGTGAGGACCAGCCCAAAGAGCTCGTGTGGGGGATAGGTGTTAGCCGTTGGGATTATGAAAATCATGCGATCGATCACCCTCTGCTTGAGCAGTTGGTCGAAGTAGAAATTGATAGTAATGATGGCACTTTAAATATCCGTCCACGCAATTTAGAACCAAATATCGCACTCGGACCCTATTTTGCACTTGATTTGCGCGGTGCCGATGCACTTTTAAGGTTTTATAAAAAGTATTTTGCTGAGCTGTCCGAAGATGTTGAATTTTCCCCCTATATTAGTGAAAGCTTCGAGCCGGTTTTAAGACAAGCGGCTACACAGCTAAGTCAGAACGGCATTTATTGGCCGGATGTTAGTAAAGATATAGAAAATCGTGAACCGCCAATGGTCGGGAAAGAGTTACAAGTTAGCGATTGTTGGATTATCTATGCGCGTCCACGTAGCGTTACGAGCTTTGTTCAGGATATCGAGCGGTTCCAGCAAAAATTGGATGGCATTGATGAAGCCCATTTAAATCTACCTGCGATAAGAGTTGTATCTGACTTACCTGATAAAAAAACTGTTATTAATAACAGCAGTGGTATAGGAGGTGGCGGTGACAGAAAGGGTGGAGCACCCTCTAATCAAAAAAGTGAACTGTATTTCCCAAAGGAATTCAATGACGCACAAGTACAGATTATTGACCGTCTGGAGCAAAATAATGGTGTAGTAGTGCAAGGCCCACCTGGGACAGGTAAAACGCATACTATCGCCAATATTATTAGTCATTACTTAGCAACAGGACGAACGGTATTGGTGACCTCAAAGGGAAAACCGGCTTTGGATGTTTTACGCGATCAAATACCAGAAGCATTACGTGGATTAACCATCAGCCTATTAAGTAACGAACGTCAAGGATTTAAACAGCTGGAAGAAGCTGTGCGCATAATAGCCGGTATAGCAAGTCAAAATAATTTAAATGACTTGGAAAGGGACGCAAATGCGCATCAGCAAAGAGTGGCGCAACTAAGACGACAAATCACGGCAATAGATAATGAAATACATGAATGGGGATTAAAGCAATTACAGACCGTTGATAAAGAATTATCAGGTAGTGACCTGCAAATGACGGCAATGGAGTTGGCTCAATGTGTCATTTCACAAGGAAATCAGCACGGTTGGTTGTCGGATGAATTGGGGTCAGGTAAAGAATTTAATCCGCAATTTTGCGATGCGGATATAGCCGAAATACGGGGGGCACGACGTGTACTGGGAAAAGACATAGTGTATGTAAATAAAAACTTGCCTTCACTTGCAGATTTGTTGGATACGGTACAGATTGCCGCCATTCATGAAGACCTGAAAGCCGCTGCTGACTTAGAAAAACAGGTGAAATTAGATAACCTGCCACCCTTGTCGACAACTGTTGATGATGCAGCTCATCGCGCTAAATTTTTATTACCTCAAATAAAAAAACTGTTAGAAGTAATGAACGATATGAGTAACAACGCGTGGCTACGAACATTGTTCGATCATTGGTCGAAAAATGGCATAGAGCATGAAAGCTATCAATTAATTGAGGAGTTGTTGCCTGCACTGAAAGATCTTGTTGACCGACGGAAGGCGTATTTGAAATCGCCTGTTGTAATAGAAGACCCTTCGGAATTACGTGCGGACATCGATAAGGCGCTAGTAAAATTGATTAACGGTCAGAAAGCATTTAGTTTACTGAGTTTTGGTAAAAGTGAAGCTAAAGCGCTGCTGAACAAAGTAAAAATACATGGAGAAAGACCTAATTCTGTCGAGCATTGGCAACACGTCAAGAATTTTCTCCAATTCCAGGATGATCTCCGCCGCTTCACAGTGAGATGGAATAGTATAGGTCAGGAGTATGCCTTACCACCGATTCAATATCAGTTCGGTGATTTACTTAGATCTTTAGATGATTTAATAAAACGCATCGACAATGTTGTATTGATGGCGACAAAAACCTGGAAACAAATTGCTAGCGAACTAAACGCATTGTTTCCGCGTGGATTGAATGTCGAACAAATGCTGAATGATCGGCAGGAAACGCGTCGGGCAGTTAATGCCATAGAAAACCATACGTTACGTGTCTCATTAAGTGCGCAAAGACAGCGCTTAAATGATTTAAAACAGAAAATGCAAAATTGTCAGGGTGAAATTGCGGACAAACTACGCGTAACTATAGAGAAAGGCATCGGTAATCCAAAATTCTCTGAAGCGCAAATCAGGAGTCACTGGCAGCAATTGTTGCACGAGGTTGCACGATTGCATGGCCTTTTGCCAAAGATGACAACAGTAAGTCGAATAGCACAAATGGTTAAAAATTCGGGTGCGAACATATGGGCCGACAATTTGGCCACAGTGCCTTTGCTTGGAGATGAGGATGAATGGACCCCTGGGCACTGGTTTGAAAGCTGGCGTTGGAAACGTCAAGTAGCCTATATAAAAAGCATTGATGGACGGGAACGTTTACGTGAAATATCGGAGCACAGAATTAAACTAGACAAGGATTTAAAAACGACGTTTACCGATCTGGTTAGGATTAAAACCAATATTGGATTGCACCAATCCCTGACGGAGCGGGTGCAAAGTGCCTTAACGCGTTTTGTCGCTGCAATCACAAAAATAGGTAAAGGCACCGGAATACGTGCATCCCGACATCGGCGCGATGCTTATCGTGCTATGGAAGATTGCTATGATGGTGTTCCATGCTGGATTATGCCTACATGGCGTATAAGTGAAAGCTTGCCATCTGAATTTGGAAGTTTTGATTTAGTCATAATTGACGAAGCGTCGCAGTCGGACGTTACTGCTATACCCGCCATATTACGTGCAAAAAAATTATTGGTAGTGGGGGATGACAAACAGGTTAGCCCAACCGCAGCGTTTCTTGCCGAAGAAAAAATATTACAATTGAAGCATAATTATTTGCGGGAGCAGCCTTTTTCAGAATTGTTATTACCTGGTAGTTCTATTTATGATCTGGCTAATGCTATGTTCCCTAGTCAACGAATCATGTTAACTGAGCATTTTCGTTGTGTTGAACCGATTATTCGTTTTAGCATGCAATTTTACACGGAACCATTGGTACCGCTACGTATTCCCAGGTCATCAGAACGCATAGATCCACCGCTGGTGGATGTTTACGTTAAAGATGGGAAGAGAGATGAGGGTAAAGAAATAAACACTGCTGAGGCCGAGGCAATTGTCGAAGAAATCAAAACTATTAGTAGTCATCCAAAATACAGTGACCGAAGCATTGGTGTTATTTCGTTGATTGGGGCTAAACAAGCAAAACTCATACAGGATCTCCTATTAAGAGAGCTTGGCGAGGACATATATCAGCGGCATGAGATTGCGTGCGGTGATTCAGCTACATTTCAAGGCAAGGAAAAAGATATTGTATTTTTGTCAATGGTTGTTGGGCCAGGGAAGGGTATATCTTTAAGTAAGCGAGAATACGAACAACGCTTTAATGTTGCATTATCACGCGCACGTGACCGGATGTACTTATACAGAAGTATTACTGAGTCTGGCTTAACAAATGAAAGCGACTTAAGATTAAAAACACTACGTCATTTTAAAGATCCCATGCCTCAATTGAAGCAAACGGATAACTCTCTCGATCTATGTGATTCTGATTTTGAACGTGATGTCTACAAACGGCTAATTGAACTTAATTATTTCGTGACACCACAAGTCAAAGTGGGCCAATATTCCATTGATTTAGTAGTTGAAGGCGAAAACGATCGACGCTTGGCAATTGAGTTGGATGGCGATAAATACCATCCGCCTGAAAAATGGAAAGCTGATTTTATGCGTCAGCGGACTATGGAGAGAGTTGGCTGGAGATTTTGGCGATGCTGGGGATCAAGTTATACCGTAGATCCAGATGGGTGTATTGCTGATTTAGTAAATACCTTGCGTTCGTTAGGAATAGAACCAATTGGGAGAAAAGACATAGCGAACGTTTATACAGAGTATCGGGAATATAAAAAAGGTGAAGTGGCAGAATTTCCTGATATGGTTAGTGAAATTAACTTGGGTGATTCTCAATTAAGCTATATGCGATCCGAAGAAGGGGTGGCAGTAAATCTGTAGTGTACTTAATGTACAGAATAAGTATATTGCCCGGGTATGTACTGTAAGTCGTCAAATCAATTTGGACAGCCGGCTGCTTAAGTAAGATACTTCAGTTCAACAGGTTTGAGAATCTTTAATTCTGCCACCTTAATCATCACAGTAGCATTGTTGACAGTTTCCCGCAATGCATTAGTGGATAGATGAGCAATAGCGTATCATCACCCTCGGAACAGAATGGTCAAGTATCTGTTGCACTTGATACAGCATCCTGCCGTCGTTGACAAGGGAACTGGCAAACTGATACCGCAGATCATGCTAAGCGTAGACGTGGAAATACTGTCGCGTTTTCCAGTCAAAAGAATCACCGATTGCAAAAAACCACATGACAAGAGAATAAAAACACACTGCACCTATTTGTCTCGATTGCGGGCGCAATATAAATGCAGCTAAACCGGATGTGAATTTCGGCTAAACTGGACATTAAAAAAATCACCTTAAATGGTGAAGTAAACCCGGACGAGCAAGCATAAAAAAAGCCCGCGTGGACGGGCTGTGTGTTGCTGTTTCGTTTGTTTAGTGCATACTAATGTCACTCTACGCTTTTAATGGTACATCAAGGTTCCCGCTTTTTGTCAAATAATGAGAAACTTCACTGTTTAAATTGATTTACTAAAATTTTAAAGCTGTAAGAGTCTGAAGTTGATCTGGTAGTCTCAGAAATAAAAATAAGTGTATCTACTTAGCTACAGACTATAAATCCTATAACGCTAATTAACCTAAATTAGATTTTCACCTGAACTATGAAGCTAAATGACTAAAAAAACACTTAGAACTATAATTTATTCGTTAATTTCAATAGTTGGTCTGTATGCTTTGGCCTATGGGTTATTTAGAAAAGATGAGGAACATCTTTACACAGTTATGGCTTCAGGAGGAGCAGCATTCTTTGGGGTTGGAATTACATTACTTATATCTAATCTTCTTCATTCAGAACTTGATGATTTAATAGAATATTTGTTTAAGGAAGAACATCTAAGCTCTAAATCAAATAATGTCGAATTTTGTTTAGGTAAATGGCATATTTACCATACCTCATTGAAACAACAAGAAAGAATATGGATGTATGGGGTTACCGATTTTCGTATAGATAAAAAGCTTGGCACCTTAAAAGGTAAAATTTTCTGGCTTAATAAAATAAATGAAAAGAAAAAATATTTTATTGAAGCTGGAATAAGATCAAATAAATTTATATTTCTCTGTAAATCTAAAGAAGGGGGAGAACCTCACAGTGTAATGGCTATCGAGAATGCTAATATGGATAATATTGATATTGCTTGTGGGATTCAAATACATCAAACATGGGATGGTCCTACAGCTATATCTTTTGTGTTGATATCAAGAACACCAATCTTTCAAAGTAGAGATACTCTGGAGCTGTCCAAGGAGGAACAGAATGAACTGGATGATATTTGGTTCTCTAAAGCGAAAGAGCAAAATATCATAAACTTGACTATCCCAAATAACCCACTGGTTGAAAAAGAAACAGGCAGTCCAGAAACCAGAAATTATGGATTTAATCAAGTTTTAGGCTCTATACCTTATAATGCTATGTACAGATCAATTGAGAGCTCTACAGAGTTTATACTCGTGCAAACTTGGTCCCCAGAAATGCAACCTATTCTAAAGTCTGTTGAAAAAATGGTAGTAAACGGCGGCAGTGTCAAAATTTTTCTTCTACACCCCGGGTCGATATTGGCAAAAAAAAGAAGTGTTGATCTAAGAGAACAGATTGATTATGTTTCTGAAAACATTCGCAATAATACTAGTAATGTACGATCTATGTATAAGCGTCTAATCGGTGATAGTAAGTGTTTGCCAAGTGATATCAAAGACAGAATCAAGTTATTTTACTATACTTCGTTGCCAACACTTGCATTATATAAAACCAATAAAAAAGCGTGGACTTCTTTTTATTGGTACGGAACGCATGCAAATAATGCAACTATTCTTGAATTTGACTTTAATTCCAATACTGAAGCTCAAACTCATTATCAAGAACATCTTAGATTATTAGAAAGATTCTCGCTTCCTGTTAATTTGCATAACACGGATGAACCAGAAATTCCAGATAGTGATGAGCACATTGAACCTAGACTTTCCATTGGCAAATTTCAAGGCAACGAATAAACTAATGCGCGTTAAATTGACAAATTAGAAGCTTTATTGGCATAGTGACTGCAATTATTTTGGGGTAAAAAAACACCGAATTTGATCGGTGGGTTTGAGTTACGAACTGAAAGACCGAATATGCGTCGGCTGGAGTAACATGTTAGCGTGTCTAACGTTTCTATTAACTCGTTCAAGCCCGATGCTTGCTGATTTGCTGCTATATCGATTCGTTACATGTTGGGCCTTGATCTTTGCTAACGGTTGAGCGGCGGATGCTGGCTTTTTCAACAATTCTAATCTACGAACTCCCTGTAAATTCCAACATATAAGCGTACCATGCTTCTTTAAATGTCGATGGCACTTCAAAACCTTTTTTTCACGTTCATCGATAAATGAAAACACGGTATTAAATATCCCGAGAACAAAAAGCGCAAAACTTTGAAGGCTGATTTTTCCCACGTTGTTATCAGTTTCAAGGCACGACATATCTATCACCTTGGGCGGGGAATCATAAACTTTCCATAAGCTCGGATCATTGGGTGTCTTTTTGTCTATTGAAAGGGAGAGCCCATCAAACTGAGTCGCAGTGATTATTCTCTCCATCATATCGGAGTGTTCAAGAGCTCTCTGCGCAAGTCTATTAGCTTTCATTGCATAAAGTGCAGACGCGATTGCAGCCAGACAAGCCATAATCGCAATTATCAATTCCAGTTCTATTATTGCTCCTAGACAGCTAGTTAATCACATTACGAAGAGACTTAAACATGCTGCGGCTTTAGGCTGCAAGTAAATATAAAGTTTCCGTATATTTACCATACGTTAGGAAAAGAAGGCAATAAAATTGTGATATTAATTCAATTTACTAACTGTATATCATCCAAAATGAAAAGATATACAGATCATGAAGATCATGACAGTACTGGCTTCTCATATTATTTAGCCAGGCTATTGGGGATTTTGTGAAAGAAATTGACTGGCTGGTTTTGGCCAAAAACGACCAATACAAAACGGCCGCTGACTAACCCATTGAAGTCACTCGCCCCATGTTGTCAAATGACGCATACTAAGAGTAAGCGGACAGTTGATACGATTGAGCCAACTCGTTCTATTGGCCATTTGCTGGAACGGCTGCAACTTTATTGCCAGGATGTGCTGAGATTTATGACCAATCCTATTGTACCCTTACAAACAATTAGGGCGAAAACGATATCAGAATGGCCAAAGTACATCAGAAAATATCCGGTTGTTTCCGTTCCAAGGAAGGAGTTGATATCTTCTGCCGGGTGCACAGCTATCTGTCTACCTGCAGAAAAAACAATGTGTCTGCCAGCCAGGCACTCATGCTACTTTTCACTTGAAACGGATGTTCCCTACTTGGATGGCATGGGTTCGGCGCCTAACATAATGATTTTTTTTAACTTTTAGGGAAAAAAATGTTGCTTCGTTTGTGTCTACATAACTATTTGTTTCTGCATAAATATTCCGATTTTTTTATAGCAAATAATTTTGATATATGCAATTAGTTTTCATGCAAATTCAATAGCTCTTAGTGACTACATATATTGCCAA